>NZ_JAUSYN010000002.1:967500-1267500 GCF_030816915.1 Streptomyces sp. B3I8
GGTGGACCCGCCGCACGAGCGGAGACGGGTGAGATGGAGACAACGCTGCGAGGCGTCGGTGTGAGCCACGGGGTGGCGATCGGCGAGGTACGGCATATGGGCACGGCGGTGCTGGAGCCGCCTGCCAAGCAGATACCGGTGGAAGAGGCGGAGCGCGAGCAGGGGCGCGCCCGTCAGGCCGTGGAGGCCGTCGCGGCGGATCTCAACGCGCGCGGCAATCTGGCGGGAGGCGACGCGCAGGCCGTGCTGGAGGCGCAGGCCATGATGGCGCAGGACCCCGAGCTGATGGCCGACGTGGAGCGCAGGATCGCCGTGGGCAGCACGGCCGAACGGGCCGTCTACGACGCCTTCGCCTCGTACCGTGCGCTGCTCGCCGGTGCGGGTGAGTACCTGGCGGGCCGGGTCGCCGACCTCGACGACGTGCGGAACCGGATCGTCGCGCGACTGCTGGGTGTGCCGATGCCGGGTGTTCCGGACAGTGACCAGCCGTATGTGCTGATCGCGCGGGATCTGGCGCCTGCCGACACCGCGCTGCTCGACCCCTCGCTGGTTCTCGGTTTTGTCACCGAGGAGGGCGGGCCGACCAGCCACAGTGCCATTCTGGCGCGTGCGCTGGGAGTGCCCGCCGTGGTGGCGCTGCCGGGCGCGGGCGAGCTCGCCGAGGGCACGATGATCGCCGTGGACGGCAGCACCGGTGAGATCTTCGTCGAGCCGGGCGAGGAGAAGAAGGCGCAATTGGAGGCCACGGCGGCCGAGCGGCGGGCGGCGCTGTCCGCCTCGACCGGGCCGGGTGCCACCTCCGACGGCCACAAGGTGCCGCTGCTCGCCAATGTGGGCGGGCCCGCGGATGTGCCGGCGGCGGTGGAGGCCGGGGCCGAGGGTGTCGGACTGTTCCGTACCGAGTTCCTCTTCCTGGACGACAGCGAGAACGCGCCGTCCGAGGAGAAGCAGGTGGAGGCCTACCGTCAGGTACTGGAGGCCTTCCCTGAGGGCCGGGTCGTGGTGCGGGTGCTGGATGCCGGTGCCGACAAGCCGTTGGACTTCCTGACCCCGGCGGACGAGCCGAACCCCGCGCTGGGCGTGCGGGGCCTGCGCACCCTGCTGGACCACCCCGAGGTGCTGCGCACCCAGCTCACCGCGCTGGCCAAGGCGGCCGAGGGCCTGCCGGTGCATCTCGAGGTCATGGCACCGATGGTCGCGGACCGCGCCGACGCCAAGGCGTTCGCCGACGCCTGTCGGGACGCCGGTCTGCGGGCCAAGTTCGGGGCGATGGTCGAGATCCCGTCGGCCGCGCTGCGGGCGCGGTCGATCCTCCAGGAGGTCGAGTTCCTCTCGCTGGGCACGAACGACCTGGCGCAGTACACGTTCGCGGCCGACCGGCAGGTGGGTGCCGTCTCCCGTTTGCAGGACCCGTGGCAGCCCGCGCTGCTCGACCTGGTCGCGCTGGCGGCCGAGGCGGCCCGGGCAGAGGGCAGGAGCTGCGGCGTCTGCGGTGAGGCCGCCTCCGATCCGCTGCTGGCGTGTGTGCTGACCGGTCTGGGCGTCACCTCCTTGTCGATGGGTGCGGCGTCGCTTCCCTATGTGCGGGCGGCGTTGTCGAAGCACACGCTGGCCCAGTGCGAGCGTGCGGCGTCGGCGGCGCGGGCGGCGGACAGCGCCGAGGAGGCGCGTGAGGCCGCCCGGGCGGTGCTGTCGGGCGAGTAGGCATGGCGGCACGGCGTGGCCGTGCGGAGTCGAGGGGCGCTTCACCCAAGGGTGGGGCGCCCCTCGCGCGTGCGGGGGCGGCGGGTCAGTGCGGGTGGCCGGGCCAGCCGGTGTCGCCGAGGTCGGGTGGTGCGCAGTAGTCGACGCCGGGCTCCGGGGAGAGGAGGTCGCCGGAGGCGGCGTCGGTGCAGTAGGCGTCGAAGACCTCCGCGGCGGTCAGCGGCGTCAGGCCGCCGGCGCGCAGGCGCCAGCCGTGGACCCTGTCGGGTCCGTCCGGGGTGCTGCCTCGTACGACGAGGCCGCCGGGGCTCCCGGTGGCGATGCCGAGGGCGAGCACGGTGGTGAATTCCAGGGCCTCGGTGTCGTCCGGCAGAGGGTCGCCGCCGGGACCCTCGTCGGTGCGGAGGACGGCGAGGAGGGGTTCGGGACGGGTGGCGACGCTGCAGACGAGGTGGCGTTCGCCGGCGGCCGGGGTGGCGAGGATGCGGGTGAGCAGGGCGGAGGCGTGGGCGAGGGCGGCGCGTCCGATGTCCTCGCCGCAGTCGGCGCAGGGGCCGAGGGCGGCCAGGGTGGTGGCGGCGTACTCCCAGGTGGCTTGGCGTACGGCCTCGTCGACGAGGTGCGGGACGAGGTCGGACAGAGGTTGGCCCTCGTAGGGGACGGCGGGGCCGGTCAGGGCGAGCCGGGCGGTGAAGCGGGTGCGGCTGGCCGGGGCGTCGGGGTCGAGGCCGAGTTCGGCGCAGTATTCGGCGTAGTCCTCGGGGTCGAAGAGGGCGACGGTGGTGTGGCTGCCCTGGTCGGCGAGGGTGCGGAGCAGGATCTCCGCCTGCTGGAGGTAGGTGGTGTGGTCGTCGAAGGCGAAGGTGCGGTAGCGGCGCATCGCGCCGAAGTCCTGCTCGTCGGCGAGCAGGCCGATGGTTCCGGCGATCTCGCGGCGCAGGACGCGTCGCATGGTCTCGCTGCGGGTGTCCCCCATGATGTCCCCCTGTGGTGCGCGGTACGGCGCGCCGGAGTGGCGCACCGTGAGCATGGTCGATCAATGCTCACTCACAGTAATGGGCGGCACTGACAATGCCCGTCGGCTGGGACGTTCACGCAGGTCGGGGCATGTGGGGGGCGGACGGCCGCGGTACTGCGGCCGTCCGGTCGGGGCTGTCCGGGGGGGCGTCAGGCGCGCTTGCGGGCCAGTTCCTCGTAGAAGTGCAGCAGGTCGAGGTTGTCGATCGAGCCGGGATTGACCGCCTTGTCCAGCGGGGTGCCCTGGAGGAGGCGTTTGACCGGGACTTCGATGCGCTTGCCGGTGAGGGTGTGCGGGACGCCGGGGACCTCGATGACCTCGTCGGGCACGTGGCGCGGTGAGAGCTGTTCCCGGATGGCCTTCTTGATGCGGTCGAGCAGGTGTTCGTCGAGCACCGCACCCGGGGCGAGGTGGACGAAGAGGGGCATCCAGTAGCCGCCGTCGGGCTGTTCGATGCCGAGGACGAGGGACTCCCGGATCTCCGGGAGGCGTTCGACCACTTCGTAGATGTCGGCCGAGCCCATGCGGACGCCCTGGCGGTTGAGCGTGGAGTCGGAGCGTCCGTGGATGATCACGGAGCCCCGGGAGGTGAGCGTGATCCAGTCGCCGTGGCGCCAGACGCCGGGGTAGACGGAGAAGTAGCTGTCGTGGTAGCGGCTGCCGTCGGGGTCGTTCCAGAAGCGGATGGGCATGGAGGGCATCGGGTTGGTGACGACGAGCTCGCCGACCTCGTCGACCAGGGGTTCGCCGTTCGGGTCCCAGGAGCGCAGGTCGGTCCCGAGGCAGGGGGCCTGGAGTTCGCCGATGTACACCGGCAGTGTGGGGACGGCCCCGGCGAAGCAGGAGCAGACGTCGGTGCCGCCGCTGACGGAGGCGATCCACAGGTCGGCGCCGCGGTCGGCGAACTCGTCGTGGAGCCAGCGGAAGCCGTCCGGCGGCAGGGGCGAGCCGGTGGTGGCGACGCACTTGACGCGGGAGAGGTCGTGGTCGCGCGCGGGGTGGGCGCCGGCCTTGCGGCAGGCCATGACGTAGGCGGCGGAGGTGCCGTACAGGGTGGCGCCGGTGCGCGCGGCGATCTGCCACTGGGCGTCGATGGCGGGGTGTCCGGGACTGCCGTCGTACATGACGATCGTGGTGCCGGTGAGCAGGCCGGAGACGAGGAAGTTCCACATCATCCAGCCGGTGGACGTGTACCAGAAGAAGACGTCCTCGGGGCCGAGGTCGCAGTGCAGGCCGAGTTGTTTGAGGTGTTCGACCAGGATGCCGCCCTGGGACTGGACGATCGCCTTGGGCAGTCCGGTGGTGCCCGAGGAGTAGAGCACCCACAGGGGGTGGTCGAAGGGGACCTGTTCGAATTCCGGTTCCACGTCGGCGGCGGTCAGGGCCGTCCAGTCGAGGGCGCCCTCGGGTGTGTCCGTGCCGAGGAGCGGGATGTGGACGACGGCGCGCAGGGTGGGCAGCTCGCGGCGGAGTTCGGCCACGGTGTCCCGGCGGTCGTGCTCCTTGCCGCCGTAGCGGTAGCCGTCGACGGTGAACAGGACGACGGGTTCGACCTGCTGGAAGCGGTCCAGGACGCTGCGGGCGCCGAAGTCGGGAGCGCAGGAGGTCCAGACGGCGCCGACGGCGGCGCTGGCGAGGAGGGCGACGGCGGCCTGCGGGATGTTGGGCAGGTAGCCGCTGACGCGGTCGCCGGGGCGTACGCCGAGGGCGCGGAGTTCGGCGGCGAGGGAGCCGACCTGGCGGCGCAGTTCGGCCCAGGTGACCGGGCGGGGCTCATGGCTCTCGTCGACGGCGAGGACGGCCGGTTCGTCCGGGCGGGTGGCGGCGGCGCGCAGGGCGTGCTCGGCGTAGTTCAGCCGGGCTCCGGGGAACCACTGGGCGCCGGGCATGGCGCGGTCGCCCAGCACGCGCGCGTAGGGCGTGCTGAACCGTACGTCGAACCACTCGGTGACGGCCTTCCAGAAGGTCTCGGGTTCGGCCACGGACCAGCGGTGCAGGGCTGGGTAGCCGCCGTCGGCGGGCGCCCGGTGGTGGGTGGCCGCCCAGGACTGGAAGGCGGTGATGCGGGCCTGTTCGATGCGGTCCTCGTCGGGCCGCCAGAGCGGCGAGGGGTGCGCTGAGGTCATGGGGCGGCTCCCGGGCTGTGCGCGTCGTGTGCGCGGTCGTGCACGGGTGGGGTGCGCGGCACGCGGTGACAGGGACGATGCCATGTGATCGACTTCCGCACCAGGGTGCGCCTCGGACGCGCATCAGGGTGCGCCTCGGACCGTCGGCCACGTGAACATGTGACTCCCCTGCTGGTGAACGGCAGTTGAACGACTTCGATGTGCGGCGCCGGTGATGGCAGGGTGAGCAGCATGGACGGTCGTGACCTGGTGCGTTCGGTGAGGGTGTTCGGTTCGGGGGGTGCGGCGCAGGGGTTGCGTACGGTGCGGGCGGCGTGGTCGAGGAGACGTGCGGACGCCGTCGGGCTGCCGCCGCGGGGGGCGGAGCGGGCCCGGGTGCCGGGTGCGGTGCGGGAGGCGGAGCCGGGTCCCGGGGGCGGGGTGATCCGGTTCGCGCGTTCGGAGCTGCGGGTGGCGGTGGCGCGGGACGGGGCGGTGTTCTGGGGCTGGGACGGGGTCGGCCCGGAGCCGTCGTACGCGCTGGCGGGAGGCTGTCCCGAGCCGGATCCGAGGGCGGTGCTCGAGCCGGACAAGGACGGCGGCTGGCGGGTGGTGGCGGAGCGGGTCACGGTCGTGGTGTCGCGCACCGGTGCCGTCGAGGT
Source organism: Streptomyces sp. B3I8 (assembly GCF_030816915.1). Classification (NCBI taxonomy): domain Bacteria; kingdom Bacillati; phylum Actinomycetota; class Actinomycetes; order Kitasatosporales; family Streptomycetaceae; genus Streptomyces; species Streptomyces sp. B3I8. Next base: position 972,990 of record NZ_JAUSYN010000002.1, read on the forward strand.
GTGCACGCCGGGCGGGGTGACGCTGCGGCGGGACCTGCCGCCCCGCTGGTGGGAGCCGGTCGGCGGCGGTCCGGCGCGCTGGACGCAGCGCGCGGAGACGGCGCCGGACGCCCGGTTCTTCGGGCTCGGGGCAAGGGCGGACGGGCCCCGGCTGCGGGGCGGGACGTACCGGCTGTGGAACACGGGGCCGGGGCGGCGGCTCCTGCCCGGTGACGAGGGGCCCTACCTGGCGATGCCGGTGCAGCTCGTGGTGGCCGACGCGGGCACGCATCTGGTCTTCCACGACTCGCCCTGGGACGGGGTGGTGACGCTGGCGGAGGGCGCGGAGGGTGCCGGTTCGGGGCACGACCGGCCCGCGACCTGCGAGCTGCGCATGGAGGGGGGCCCTCTGCGCTGCTGGGTGGTGGTGGGCTCCCCCGAACGCGTGCTGCGCGTCTGGGCGTCGCTCACGGGCGGGTCGGCGCTGCCGCCGGCCTGGGCGCTGGGGCACCAGCTCGCGCCCGACGACCGCGGCGACGAACAGGAGGTGCGGCGGCTCGTGGCGGAGTACCAGGGGCACGGTCTGCCGCTGGACGCCGTGCACCTCGGCGTCGGGCACGCCGACCGGAACCGGGTGTTCACCGTCGACCGGAAGCGGTTCCCGAAGCTGCCGGTGCTGGCCGAGGAGCTGCGCCGGGACGGCATCCGCCTGGTGTCCTTCGTCGACCCCGCGGTGCGGGCCGAGCCGGGGTACGCGGTCTTCGACGGCGGCGGTGCCGAGGACGTGTTCGTGCGGGGCGCCTCGGGGCGGCGCGTGGAGGGGCTCGCGCGGTCCGGGACGGCGGTGTACCCGGACTTCACGGACGCGCGGGTGCGTGCGTGGTGGGGCGCGCACTACGAGGAGCGCCTCGGGGAGGGTTTCACGGGGTTCTGGCACGAGATGGACGAGCCGGTGGCGTTCGCGGCCTTCGGGGACAACACGTTGCCCCGGTCGGCCCGGCACGCGCTGGAGGGCCGCGGCGGCGACCACCGGGAGGCCCACAACGTGTACGCACTGTGCATGGCGCGGGCGGCCCACGAGTCGTTGCGGACGCTGGCGCCCGGGGAGCGGCCCTTCGTGGTGTCGCGGTCGGGCTGGGCGGGGTCGCAGCGCCACGGGGGCGTCTGGGCCGGCGAGGTACCGGCCGGCTGGCCCGGGCTGCGGGCGTCGTTGTCGCTGGTGCTGGGGCTCGGACTGTCCGGGGTGCCGTATGCCGGGCCGGACGCGGGCGGTCACGCCGGCGACCCGTCCCCCGAGCTGTCCCTGCGCCGGCTGCAGCTCCACGCGTACCTGCCACTGTTCCGCACGCGCTCCGGAGCGGGGGGCGAGCCGTGGGAGCGGGGGGCGGCGGTGCGGGAGCACGTGCGCGCGGCGCTGCTCGAACGCCGTCGGCTGCTGCCGTACTTCATGACGCTGGCGCACCTTTCCCGCCGTACCGGTGCCCCGTACGTGCGCCCCCTGTGGTGGGGCGCGCCGCAGGACCGGGAACTGCGCGACTGCGAGGACGCGTTCCTGCTCGGTGACTGTCTCCTGGTGGCGCCGGTGCTGGAGCCCGGCCGGGACCGGCGTACGGTGCGGCTGCCCCGGGGGCGCTGGTACGACACGGCGACGGGGCGGGCGTACGAGGGGCCGGGGAGGGCCGTGGTGGAGGCTCCCCTGTCGCGGATCCCCGTGCTGGCGCGCGCGGGCGCGGTGCTGCCGGTGCGGGGCGCGGACGGGGGTGTGGAGCTGGAGGTCTGGGCGCCGGGGCGCGGGCGGACCGGGGGCGGTGTGGTCGCGCGGGATCTGGGTGAGGGCCGGGATGTGAGTGACTGCCGGGACGCTGATGACGGCCGGGACGCGACGGTGATCGAGCGGTACGTGGCACGGCGGCAGGGCGGGCGGGTCGTCGTACGGCCGCATGGGGCGGAGGGGGAACCGCCGTATCCGGTGCGGGTGCGGGGGTTGTTCGGTTCATGACGGGGCGGGGCGGTTCGGCGTACCGGTTCTCAGCGCTCGGGCCGGGTCAGATGTAGCGGCCCTCGAACCAGGCACGGGCGGCCAGGGTATGCAGCGGGAACGCCAGTTCGGTCGGGCGGCGCAGGAGTTGCCGGCCCTCCGTCTCGTCGGTGCGGGTGAAGGACGGCAGGTCGGCGGCCGGGCGTTCGGGCAGGAGCCCGAAGAGCAGCAGGTGGCCGTCGGGTGAGCTCATCGCGTCGGCGAGCCGCACCTCGCGCTCGGCCGCCTCGATGCCGGTCTCCTCCTTGAGCTCCCGGACGACGGCGTGCCGCCAGTCCTCCCTGTGGTCGACGAAGCCGCCGGGCAGGGCGGTGCCGCCCCGGGCCGGCGGGATGGTGCGGGTGATGACGACCAGGCCGGTGCCCCGGGTGTCGTACGCGGGCTGGAGCGCCACCGCGACGGGCAGCGGGTTGCGGTACGCCACGGTGCCGCAGGCGGCGCAGGTGCGCGGCCGTCCGGGGAGGCCCTCCGGGTAGGCCGTGCCGCAGCTCGCGCAGTGGGAGTCCGGTACCGGGGCGACGGACGGGCGGTGGGATGCGGACACGCCGCGGACTGTAGCCGATCACCGGGCGGACGTCAGCGGTCCGGACGACTGCGTTCGGACGTCCGCGGTTCGGCGTGCGCGGTCCGGACGCCCCGATCTCGGCCGGGGCGTCCGGAGGGCCGTGGCTCAGCGCGGTCCGGGAAGGGAGGCGCGGGAGACCGGGAAGTCGAAGTAGGTGTCGGGGTACGGCTCCGGCTGGTACGTGTAGTGCCACCACTCCTCGGCGAGGTTGACGAAGCCGAGGCCCTCCAGGGTGCTCTTCAGCAACTGGCGGCGGGCACGCGGGGCGCCGGTGACACGGGGGTCGTCGGTGTGGGCGAGGGTGTCGAAGCAGTCGTAGCCGGTGCCCATGTCCACGGAGTTGTCGGGGAAGCGCTCCCCCTTGGGGGCGTAGCAGGGCACCAGGGGCTCTCCGGGCACATAGGGGCGCGTCGGCTTCGCCGGGAGTTCCACGAGAGTGAGGTCCATGGTGGAGCCGCGGCTGTGGCCGGACTTCTCGGCGATGTAGCCGTCCAGGAACAGTCTCGATTTGTCGACCTGGGGGTAGAACTCCGCCTTCATCCGCTGGTCGTCGAGGTCCTTCGCCCAGCGGACGAAGTGGTCCACGGCCCGCTGCGGCCGGTAGCAGTCGTACACCTTGAGCGTATAGCCCTGTCGGCGCAGGCGGTTCTGGGCGCGGTGCAGGGCTTCGGCGGCGGGACGGGTGAGGAGGCACAGGGGCTGCCGGTAGCCGTCGATCGGCTCGCCGACGAAGTTGTGCGGGGCGGCGTAGCGGATCTCCTCGAGGATCGTCGGGTCGACGCTGTCCAATGCGACGAAGTCGGCCGGGGCCTGGGGTTCGGGGGTCGCCCGGGCGGGGGCGGTGGTGGTGCCGAGGGTCAGCAGCGCGGTCAGGGCGGCGGTCACGAGGGCGCGGACCGTACGCGGGAGAGGTGTCATGCACCCTGCGTCTACCAGATCTCCGGGCCCGGGCGGGCGGACGGCGAAGGGATGGCCGGAACCACCCCCGTCGGTCCCGGCCATCCCTCGCGCTATCTCGGACGCCGCCGGGGCGCGCATGGTTCTCCCGCGTGCCGATGGTTTCGGCGGAGGCCGAAAATCCGCGTCCCGCCGGGCCGCCGGGGTGCCGGGCCGCCGACGCCGTGCCGCCGCGCGTCGTGGGGCGCGGCCGGCGCGAGGGGCGGAATCACGGGCGACGACCCCAGAATGGTCATGTGCGTTTTCACCCGCTTTCGCGCGATGCGTTCGACCGTTCCGTCGTTCTCGTCCATCGCCTTGACGCCCCAGGAGCACCGGTGAACACTTCCGGAAGGCAGTCGGCCCGCCGCGCGACCTCGGACCCGCATCTTTCGCATCTCCCGAACCGAGCGACCAAGGGGTAAGTCATGCCGGACACCGCCCACACGTACGTCGCCGCGATCGACCAGGGCACGACGTCGAGCCGCTGCATCGTCTTCGACGGTGACGGTGCGATCGTCGCCGTCGATCAGCGCGAGCACCGTCAGATCTTTCCCCGGCCCGGCTGGGTGGAGCACGACGCCACCGAGATCTGGTCCAAGGTGCAGGCCGTGGTGGCGGGCGCGCTCGCCAAGGCGGGCCTGCGCGCCGACCAGCTCAGTGCCCTCGGCATCACCAATCAGCGCGAGACGACGCTGCTCTGGGACCGCGCCACCGGGAAACCGGTGCACAACGCGATCGTCTGGCAGGACACCCGGACCGCCGCGCTCTGCGACGAACTGGGCGGCGCGGACGGGCAGGACCGGTTCCGCGAGCAGACCGGGCTCCCCCTGGCCAGCTACTTCTCCGGCCCCAAGGCGGCCTGGCTGCTCGACAACGTGCCGGGACTGCGGGCCCGGGCCGAGCGGGGCGAGATCGCGTTCGGGACCATGGACTCCTGGCTGATCTGGAACCTCACCGGCGGCCCCGACGGCGGACGGCACGTCACCGACGTCACCAACGCCTGCCGCACCATGCTGATGGACCTGCGGACCCTCCAGTGGGACCCCGCGATCTGTGCCGCCATGAACGTGCCCGAGGCGATGCTCCCGGAGATCCGGTCCTCCTCAGAGGTGTACGGCACCGCGGTGGGCCAGCTCGCCGGCGTCCCGGTCGCCTCGGCGCTGGGCGACCAGCAGGCCGCCGTCTTCGGTCAGGCCTGCTACGACGTCGGCAGCGCCAAGAACACGTACGGCACCGGCAGCTTCCTGCTGCTCAATACCGGTGAGCGGCCCGTGCCGTCGAAGAACGGCCTGTTGACCACCATGGGGTACAAGATCGGCGACGAGGCACCCGTCTACTGTCTGGAGGGGTCCATCGCGATCACCGGCGCGCTGGTGCAGTGGTTCCGCGACCAGCTCGGGATCATCCGCAGTGCCGACGAGATCGAGTCGCTCGCGGCGAGCGTGGAGGACAACGGCGGCGCGTACATCGTGCCCGCGTTCTCCGGCCTGTTCGCCCCGTACTGGCGTTCGGACGCACGCGGAGTGGTCACCGGACTGACCCGCTACGTGACCAAGGCGCACCTCGCGCGGGCGGTCCTGGAGGCGACGAGCTGGCAGACCCGCGAGGTCGTGGACGCGATGTACCAGGACTCCGGGGTGCGGATCAACACCCTGAAGGTGGACGGCGGCATGACCGCCAACAACCTGCTCATGCAGCACCAGGCGGACGTGCTCGACGTGCCCGTGATCCGCCCCAGAATCTCCGAGACGACCTGTCTGGGCGCCGCGTACGCGGCCGGGCTGGCGACCGGGGTGTGGAACGGCCTGGACGAGCTCAAGACTCACTGGGCCAAGGACGCCGAGTGGACGCCGAGCATGGAGGAGTCGGTGCGGGACCGCGAGTACCGCAACTGGCGCAGGGCGGTGGAGAAGAGCTTCGGCTGGGAGGAGCGGGGCGGCGGGGGCTGACCCCAGGCGGCGGGCACGCGGGCACGGGGCAGCCGTGGAACCGCCCCCTGCCCGGGGTCCCGGACGGTGACCGCCTCAGACGGTGACCGCCCGGCGGCGGTTCGCGGCCTGCGCCATCGCGTGCGCCACGACCTCCACGAGGACCTCCTTGACCGACTCCCGCTCCCTGGCGTCGCACAGCACCACGGGCACCGCGGGGTCGAGGTCGAGTGCCTGCCGCACGGTCTGGGCCGGATAGCGGGCGGCCCCGTCGAAGCAGTTGACGCCCACGACGAAGGGGATGGAGCGCCGCTCGAAGTAGTCGACCGCGGCGAAGCAGTCCTCCAGACGGCGGGTGTCGGCGAGGACGACCGCGCCCAGCGCGCCGGTGGCGAGCTCGTCCCAGAGGAACCAGAAGCGGTCCTGCCCCGGCGTACCGAACAGGTACAGCACCAGGTTCTCGCGGAGCGTGATGCGGCCGAAGTCCATGGCGACGGTGGTGGTGTTCTTGCCCTCCACGCCGCGCAGGTCGTCGACGGGGCGGCCCGCCTCGGTGAGAAATTCCTCGGTGCGCAGCGGTCTGATCTCGCTGACCGCGCCGACCAGGGTGGTCTTGCCCGCCCCGAAGCCGCCGGCCACGAGGATCTTGAGCGTGACGGGGTCGACCGGCGGCGTACCGCGTTCAGGACGCCCGGGCTTCATCGCTTGTCTCTCCTGCTCGTTCGATCGGTAACGACGGGGCACTGGACGACGGGGCACTGGACGACGCGGGCCCCTGGACGACGGCCTGTGCGCGCCTCACAGCGCCCTCAGGCCGTTGATCACGTCGCGCAGAATGCTTTCGTCAACCAGCTCTGCCGCCGGGACGGGCCGTGACACGTGGACGAGGCCCTCGTCCACGAGGTCGCCGATCAGGACCCGTACGACCCCGATCGGCAGGTCGAGCCCGGCGGCGAGTTCCGCGACCGACTGGGGGGTGTCGCGGCACAGCGCGACGATCTCCATGTGCTCCGGGGACAGCGACTCCGCCCCGGCGTCGTCGGCGTCGGGCTCCGCGAGCACCAGTGCGATCAGATCGAGGCGGTGCTGGCCGGCGTGACTGGTGCGCCCGCGGGTCATGGCATACGGGCGGACCACCGGTCCGGCGTCGTCGTCGAACCAGTGACCGTTTTCCTGTCCCTGTGCGGGTCCCTGTCCCTCGGGGTTCATGCCCTGTCACTACCCACCGGCGGGAAGATCGGTGCGTGGGGCGGTGCCCAGGTGCGTGCCGACCCGCTTGACCAGCAGCGTCATCTCGTACGCGACCTGCCCCATGTCCGCGTCGGCGTCCGCCAGGACGGCCAGACAGCTGCCGTCGCCGGCGGCCGTGACGAACAGGAACGCCTCGTCGAGTTCGACCACGGTCTGGCGGACGCTGCCGACCTCGAAGTGGCGGCCGACGCCCTTGGCGAGGCTGTGGAACCCGGAGGCGACGGCGGCCAGGTGCTCGCTGTCCTCGCGGCTCAGGTCCGTGGACGTCCCGGTGGGCAGGCCGTCGCCGGAGAGCACGATCGCCTTGCGGATGCTGGCGACCCTGTCGACCAGGTCGTCGAGGAGCCAGTTGAGCTCGCCCGTCGTGCCGGTCCGGTTGGCGCCTGCGTCCTTCGGTGCGGTCATCGACCGTCCCCCTCTGTCGTTCCTGGTGCTGAGCCGTCCGGTCCCTCGTCACCGGCGGCGTTCTCGTGGCGGCCGCGCTGCCAGCCCCGCTGGAGCGAGGCCATCCGGCTGCGGACCTCGTCCGCGTCACGATCGGCGGGATCCGCCGCGTGCGTGCCGCCGGGCCGGGTGTCGGGGCCCTGCCTCAACTGCGGGGCGAGGCTGGCCTGGCGTACGCGCCGGGGCAGCGGGCCCGCACCCGATTCTGCCTGGCCGGTCGCGGGGCCGATGCGGGGGGTGGGGTCCGGGGTCCCGGGCGTCGGGTCGGCGGCGCCGGATCCGGGCGCCCACCGGTCGGCGCGGGGGCGGCCGGTGTCGCCCCGGTCGCCCCGGTAACTCCCGTCGCTGCGGTAGGTGCCGTCGCTGCGGTCGCCGCGGACGAGTGAGGTGTTCCGCCGGTCGGTGTCCCGCCCGTCGGTGCGGCGTCGGCCGGTCCCGGACCGGTCGTCGTGCGGTCGGTTCTCGTCCGGTCGATCCTCGTGCGGCCGGTCGTCGTGCATGCGCCCGGCGTCCGTGGCGTCGCCGTGTACGCGGGCCTCGGAGGGTTCCTGGTCCCAGCCCCCGCGCCGTGCGCGGTTGTCCGGCACGGGGCGGCCGTGCGAGCTGACCAGCTTGGGGGTGTGGCGCCGGGGCAGCGGTACGGGGCCGTCGGAACGCGTGGGGTCCCCGTGTGCGGTGGGCTCGTCGCGGGCGTCACGCGTTTCGCGGGTGTGCTGCTCGTCGGGCACGCCGGTGAGGGACCTGCGGGGGCCGAACAGTCCGCGGTGCCCGTCCTCCCCGGCCAGGACGTCGGGGAAGCCGGCGAGCGCGTCCAGGTCGACGGGGGCCTCGAGTTCGACGGGTCCGTCCAGGACCGGGGTCGGCAGGCCGGGCGGGTCGCCGGGCACCCGGCCGAGCGCGGAGTCGCGGCCCGCCCCGCCCCTGGCCTTCTTGCCGGACAGCCGGTCCAGGCGGAAGCCGGTGCCGTTGGTGTCCGGAATGTCGTCGGTGAGCAAGGTGTCGGGGATGAGGACGACCGCGGTGATCCCGCCGTACGGCGACGGCTGGAGCGAGACGCGGATGTTCTGCCGCTGGGCGAGCCGGCTGACGACGAACAGGCCGAGCCGGTCGGTGTCGGAGAGCTCGAACTCCGGTGTCTCGGCGAGACGGAGGTTGGCGTCCAGGAGGGCCTCGGCGGCCATGCCCAGGCCGCGGTCGTGGATCTCCAGGGTGAAGCCGTTGGGGACGCGTTCACCGATCACCTGGACCGCGGTGTGCGGGGGCGAGAACACGGTGGCGTTCTCGAGGAGTTCGGCCACGAGGTGGGTGAGGTCGGCCACGGCCGGGCCGGTGACGGCGACCCGGGGCAGCCGGCGGACCTCTATGCGCTCGTAGTCCTCGACCTCGGCGACGGCGGCGCGCACGACGTCCATGAGCTGGATGGGCTTGCGCCACTGCCGGGAGGGCGCGGCGCCGGAGAGGATGACGAGGCCCTCGGCGTGGCGGCGCATGCGCGTGGTGAGGTGGTCGAGGCGGAACAGGTCGGCGAGTTCGTCGGTGTCCTCGGTCCGGCGCTCCATGGTGTCGAGCAGGGTGAGCTGCTTGTGCAGCAGGACCTGGCTGCGCCGGGCGAGGTTGACGAACACCTCGGAGATCCCGGCGCGCAGTTCGGCCTGCCTGACGGCGCCCTCGACGGCCGCGCGCTGGAGGGTGTTGAGGGCCTGCCCGACCTCGCCGATCTCGTTCTTCTCGAATTCCAGGCGCGGCACCTCGGTCTCGACGTCGACCTGTTCGCCCGCCGAGAGCCGGCGCAGGACGCCGGGCAGCCGGACGCCCGACGCCTCGTGGGCCTCCTGGCGCAGCCGGCGCAGGTCGCGGACGAGACCGCTGCCGACGCGGACGGAGAGCACGACGGAGAACACCAGGGCGATCAGGCCGAGGACGCCCACGACGGCGGCCTCGGTGATGGTGCCCACAGCGGCCGGGTGGACCCGGTCCTGGTAACGGTCGGCCGCCGCGTCGTCGAGCGCGGCGAGCCGGTCGAGCACATGCCCGCCGAGGGAGTCCCAGCTCTTGGCGGTGACACCGGGGGGCATCTCGTCGGGGTCCGTGTTCTGGACGAACTTCTCGGCCTCGCGCAGCGAAGCGGTGGGGGCGCCCTGCCAGAAGTTGTCGTAGCGGTCGCGTTCCTCGGCCGGCAGCTGGTCCGTGCTGACCTCGTACACGGCCCCGCGCTGGGCGATCAGCTCGGAGATGTCCCGCAGTTCGGTACGGGTGACCCGGCCGGTGACGAGGGCCGAGCCGAGCAGCGCGTCCTCGCGGGAGAACAGTTCGCGGGCGCGGGCGGCGTTGACGAGGGCGCGGTACTGCTTGTCCAGCTCCGTGGTGTCGACGACGTCGAGGGTGGCGAGCAGGGCGTAACAGGGGTCGACCACGCGGTTGTAGAGGTCGAGGGCCCGGGCCCGGGTGAGGTTGCTGCCGTCGACGCTCTCGCGCACGGAGTCGACGCTCCGGAAGCCGTCGAGCACGGTGGTGAGGTCGGCGGAGTCGTCCCGGTCGAGCGCGTCGCGCACCTTCGAGGTCTTGACGTTGCCGCGCAGTGTGGCCAGGGCGTCGTCCGTGGCGATCCGGGTACGGCGCAGCGCGCCCAGGGCGTCGGAGGCGCGGGGGTCGGCGAGGTAGATGAGGGTCTGCCGCCGCTCCTGCTCCAGGGCACGGACGGCGTCCTCGGTGGGGTAGGCGATCTTCTCGACGACGGAGGAGACGTGGAACAGTTGGAGGACTTCGCGGCCCATGAGGACCGAGGCGTAGCCCCAGACGGCGGTCAGGGCCAGCAGAGGCACCAGGAGCAGTGCCACGATCTTCCGGCGGATGGACTTCCCGCGAAAGCGCATGGCCTCCCCCAGCCGGCCCCTCGCCGATCGGGGGCACACATGTGCGTCAACAAACGGCGTGAGCCTACTACTGCCGAGGGAAGAACTCGAAGCTTCACAGGTGTGCCCGGGGCTTGAAAGGGGAAAGCGACGGAGGGAGTTGTCCGCCCATAGAGGTCATGCCCGGACATGCGTGTCCGGGCTTTCGGTGGCCGGCGCTCCGCATGTCCGGAGGCAGAGATCGGCGAGTTGGCCGAAATTTTGGCTTCCGAGGGAATCTTCACGGAATCTGGATCGTCTTCTTCTACAGGGAAATCGGGGCGGAACCGGCCAGGGCTGTCGTATGCCGCACTCAGGCGGCTTATATCTGTGCAAGCCGGGCAGCAGCTGGGAAACGGTGTCGGCCGACACCGTGGGGCGGCCGGGCGGCAGCGGGGAGGACGAGTTGATGGGGACGGCGGAGCGGAGCGAGGCTCCCGCGAGCGGGGCCGTCGGTCCTCCGGGGCTCGACGAGGGCGACCTCGCGTTCGAGGGCGAGCGGGAGTTCGCGTTCGACGACGAGGAGGGTGAGCGGGGGGCCTGCGCGGAGGGTGAGCGGGAAGTGTACGCGCGGCGCGCGCCGTTGTGGGTCGAGGAGCCGGCGAAGCGCCGCAGGCTGCCGGATCCGGTGAGGACGGCGGCCGTGCGGGCGGTACTGCTCATCGCGGTGACGCTGGTCCAGGCGGTCACGGCGTTCCTGTGCACGCTGGCCGGGTCCTGGCTGGCCTTCCCGATGGTGTTGAGCAGCGTGGTCAGCACGGTCGTGGCGACCTGGGGCGTGCTCGACGTGTGGGTGACCCGGCAGGTGTGGAAGCAGCGTCACGGCGTGGTGTCCACGCCGAGCGCGGCAGCCCGGGCGCTGCGCCGCGAGCGGCGCCGGGTGCGGCGCCAGGAGCGGTCCGCGGAGCGGGCGCAGGAGCGCATACGCCGGCGGGGCGCGGGCCGGTTGTCGCACCCCTGACGACGGCGACGTCGCGGCGGCACCACGGCGGCGCCAAAGGACCGACGCGCTCCCGCCCCTTTTCGCGGGGCGACGGGCGTTCCCCCGCCTGCGCCTGTCACGGAGCGACTGCGTTCTGCCGTCCCGCGCCCTTCGCAGGGCGCGACGGGCGGGACGCGGAGGGGCAGGAGGCCAGGGCCTGCTCTCGATTCCTTCCGGGCGGACGACGGGAATTGAGAGACAGGCCCTGTCTCAGGCGCGCGGGGTCTCCTGCGCGGGGCGTCTGAACATCCGGGTGGCCGTGATCTCGCTGTGGACCGCCTCGTCCGCCCGGGTCGGCCGGGGCAGTCCCGGGCGGAGGTGCTCCTCGACGCTGATGTACTTCAGCCCCGCCCTGAGGTCGGCGTCGTTGCGCAGCCGGATCACCAGGGGGAACTCGGCGAGCGCGGTCGTGTCGAACAGGCCGGTGGTGTACAGCAGTTGCACGCCGAGCGCATCGGAGACGGCCCGCTGGAGCTCCAGCAGATACGTGGCGTTGGCGCGGCCGATGGGGTTGTCGAGGAACAGGGTGCCGGCGTGCCGGTGCTTGTCGCGGCCCCGGTCGTTGGAGCGCAGCGCGGCCATCGTGCAGTAGAGGGCGATGGCGGCGGTGAGGAGCTGGCCGCCGGAGAACACGTCCCCCATCTGTCCGACGGGCACGCGCTCGGCGCGCAGCACCGCGTCCGGCTTGAGGATCTCCACGGCGATGCCCTTGGGGCGCAGGGCGGCGGCGACCCCGCGCAGCAGCAGGGACATGCCGTCCCGGCGCAGGTCCGCGTTCTTCTTGACGGCGGCGCGGGTCGCCTCGTCGATAACCTCGCCCAGCCGTTCGGTAAGGGTGGCCTGGTCGGGTTCCTCGAAGCGGATGCGGAGGAACTCCTGTCCGGACCACTCGCCGAGCCCTTCGGGCAGCCGGGACAGACGTTGGGCGGAGCGCAGGGTGGCGAGCGCGGACTCCACCAGCCCGCGCAGCCGGTCCACGATGGAGTCACGGTTGCGTTCGAGCTGCGCGAGTTCGTCGGTGAGGACGCGCAGCCGGGGAGCGAACGCCTCCTTCCAGCGCCGGGCGTGCTCCGGCAGCGCGGAGGCGGGCAGTTCGCGGATCTGCTGCCGGGCCGGGGTGCGGACCTGTTCGTACCGGGTGGAGTTGGCGTGCCGGACGAGGATGTCGCTCGCCTCGCGGACGGCGCTCTCGGCGGCGGACAGGTCGGCGGCACAGCCGCGCAGTGAGCGGCGGGCCTCGGCGGCGGAGTGCCGGGCCTCCTCCAGAGTGCCCGGGTAGGGCTCGGGTTCGGTCTGCTCCTCGTCGGCGGTGTGCTCGCGCAGCAGGTCGCGGAGCATCGCGGCGATCTCGTCGAAGCCGCCGGCCGCGTCCTCGGCGGCCCGGTGGGCGTCGAGGAGCTCGGCGTGGGTGTCCCGCGCCCCGGTCAGTTCCTCGGTGCGGACGGCGAGTTCGGTGGTGGCGGTGCGCAGCAGTGCCTGGGCGTGCTCTGCGTCGCGGGGGACGAGGTCGCCGGGCAGGTCGGTGTGCGCCTCCCCGTCGTCGGGAGCGAGCCGTTCGGCCTCGCCGCGCAGCCGGCCGAGTTGCTCGCTGGCGGTGGACATCCGGGTCTCGAGGAGTTGCACGAGTTCCTCGGCGCGGGCGGCGGCGGCCTGACGGGAAGGCCCGTCGGCGCCGTCCGGGGCGGCCAGGAGCTGCTCGGCGCGGGTGCGCACCTTGTTGGTGAGCCGGTCCAGTTCCCGGCGGGCGGCGGATTCCTCGCTCTCGGCCCGTGCCTGCTCGGCCCGCAGATCGGCGCCGACACCGACCTTCTCGTACAGCTGGGAGGCGGCCCGGTAGGCCTCGCGCAGCGCGGGGAGCGACGACGTCGGCGCGGCACGGTCGTCCTCCGGCACATCGTCGGGGGCGCCGGCGATCTCGGCCCGCTCGGCGCGCAGGGTGCGGGCCGTGCGGCGGGCGTCGTCGGCGGCGCGCTGGGCGGCGCGCCGGTCCTCGTCTGCGGCGCGGGCGCGGTCCAGGCAGGACTGGGCGCGGGCCTCGCACTCGACGGCGACGTCGGCGAGTTCGCGGAGGCCGGCCTGCCAGCCGGCGCGTTCACGCAGCCGGAAGGCGAGTCCGGCGAGCGCGTCGGCGGCGCGCCGGGCCCGCTGCGCGCCCTCCTGACGTTCGTCACGTACGGCGGTGGCCTCCGCGGCGGCCTCGTCGGCCTCGGCGCGGGCGGTGCGGGCCTCGGCGAGTTCGGCCTCGGCCTCCTCGGCGAACGCGCGGGCCTCGGCGGCGGCCGCGGCGAGTTCGGTGAGGCGTCCGGCCGGGCAGCCGGTGCGCCAGGACGCGAGCCGGGCCGCCAGTTCGCGGTCCTTGCCGAGGCGGGCGGCGAGCGCCCGGATCTCCTCGTCGCGTCCGGTCGCGCGGGCGCGCAGCGCCTGGCGTTCCTCGTCGGCGGCGTGCTCGTCGTGCATGGCGGGGTTCGGCGGGACGAGGAACACCTCGCCCTCCCCCGTCGCGTCCGGTGCCGGGGTCGGGGCGAGCAGGGCGGCGGCGGTGCCGACGGCGACGGCGGAACGGGGCAGCAGCGCGGCCTCGCCGAGCGCCTCGCGGGCACGGGCGTGCGAGGCGGGGTCGGTGATGATGACGCCGTCGACGAGTTCGGGCCGGGCGGCGAGCACGCGCGCGTGGTCGGCGGGGTCGACCGCCTGGGCCAGGTAGCGCCAGCCGGGCAGAGCCGGGATGCCGTGTTCGCCGAGGAACTCCACGGTGGCCAGCACGTCGGGGCCGGGCGGCAGCAGTCCGCCGTCGCCGAGGGCGCCGAGGATGCGGGCGTCGTCGGCGGCGGCGGTCCGCAGGTCGAAGAGTTGGCGTTCGGCGGAGGAGACGGCGTCGTCGAGGAGTTCCCGCAGTTCGTCGGCGAAGTGGTCGAGCTGCTCGGGGGTGAGGGGTCGGTCGGGGACGGCGCCGGAGACGGAACCCGGCACGGACGCGGCGTCGGCGTGGGCGTCTTCGGAGGTGTGTCCGGTGCCGGTGGCCGCGGCCTCGCGGCGGGCCGGGCGGTCGGCGCCTTCGGCGCCGGTGCGGTCGCCGGACGGGTCCTCGGTCCCCGTCCTGGGGCCGGGCACGCCCACCCGTGCCGCTCCGGACGGGCCGGTCGCCGCCCCCGTCCGGCCGGTCGCCGCTCCCGTCGAGGCTCCCGGCAGACCGAGCAGTTCCGCGAGACGTTCCTCCGTCGCCAGGGACTCGGCGAGCCGGCGTTCTGCCTCGTGGGCGCGCGTGGCGGCTGTCGCCGCGTCGGCCGAGCGGGCGGCGGTCAGTTCCGCGCGGGACTCGGCCGAGGCCGCCTCCCGCGCCAGTTCCGTGGCCCTGTGGGCCGCCTCGCGGGCGGTGTCCCAGGCCGCGACCGCGTTCTTCTCGGCGTCGCTGGCCGTGAGCGCGGCGCGGGCCGGGTCGGCGTCGGGGGCGCTGTCGTCGAGCCAGCCCGCGCGCACGGCCTCGGCCGTCTCCTGCTCGACCTCGGTCAGCCGCTGGCGCAGGTGCCCGGCCTCGCTGCGGGCGCGCTGCGCCTCGGTGGCCGCCGCGGTGGCGTCCCGGTGGGCCGCCTCGCCCGTCTCCTGGAGGGCGGCCGAGCGCTCCTCCTCCTCGTTGGCGAGGGCCTCGGCGTCGTCGGCCGCCGACCGCAGCGCCCGTACGAGGTCGACGGCCGCCTTGGCGCGGGCGGCGAGCGCGGGTGCCGCGTCCCGTTCGGCCTCGCGGATGGCGACGGCCACGCGCGCGGAGCGGTCACCGGCGGCCCGGTGGCGCAGCACGACCTCGGCGGCCTGCCATGCGGAGTGCAGGGTGCGCGCGTCGGCCAGCTCGCGCTTCTGCGCGGCCGCCGCCTTCTCGGCGCCCGCCAGGGCCAGCGAGGCGTGCCGGTAGGCGAGTTCGGCGGCGACCAGGGCGGCCCGCTCGCGGGCGCCCTCGGCGTGGGTGACGGCGTGGGCGGCGGCGGTGACGCGCTGGGCGAGGTCGGCGGCGCGCGCCCGCTCCCGCACGCCCCGCGCGGACAGCCGCCGGGCGAGCGTGCGGGTGCGCCGTTCGGCGCCCGCGTGGATGTCGCGGGCGCGGGCGCGCGTCTCGGCGGCCTCGACGATGCGGCCGAGCAGGTCCACCGAGCCAGCGGTGAAGTCGCGTTCGGCGATCAGTTCGGCGCGCCGGCCCAGCTTGTTGCCGAAGCCGCTGACCAGGTCCGCGAGTCCGTCGGTGTCCCGGGTGTCGGTGACGGCGCGCAGCAGCAGGTCGGTGAAGTCGGCGTCCTTCTTGACCGCGAACAGGCCGGCGGCCTCGCCCTCGTCGGCGTTCATCTCCCGCTGGTAGCGGAAGAGTTCGGGGTCGAGGCCGAGGTCGGTGAGGTGTTCGTTCCAGCGGTCGTGGATCTCCTCCCAGTGGACCTCCAGGTGCGGGTACGCCTTGCCCGCGTCCGTGAGCGCGTCCCGGAAGCCCTTCATCGTGCGCCGCCGCCCGTGGGCGCCCGAGACGCCCTCGACGGGGGGCCGCACGGCGGTGGACTCGGCGACCGGCAGATTGTCCAGGGTGAGTCCGGGGCCGGGCCGGAAGGAGTACCAGGCCTCGGCGAACTTGCGCGGGTCGCCCGAGACCTGGCGGCCGCGCCACTCGCTGGCCTTGCCGACCACGACGCACTCGCCGGTCAGCGTGTGCTGCCACTCCAGGGCCACGTGCCCGCAGTCGTCGGCCAGCAGGAACTTGCGCAGCACGCCGGAGCTGGCGCCGCCCAGGGTGTTGCGGTGGCCCGGCAGCATCACGGAGAAGATCAGCTTGAGCAGTACGGACTTGCCGCCGCCGTTCTCCAGGAAGAGCACGCCGGCCGGCGCGGGCCGGCGCGGCGGGCCGACCGGTTCCTCCTCGAAGAATTCCGCCTGCGTGGGCGCGGGGTCGGGCACGGGCTCGCCGACGCCCCGCAGGTCCAGCACGGTGTCGGCGTAGCGCGCGCCGGCCGGCCCGATGGAGTAGAGGCGGACCCGGGACAGTTCGTACATCGTCTGGCTCTCGTCAGTCTTCGGTCTTCGGCGGATCGGGATGCCGCGGTGCTCGGCGTGCTGCGGTGCCAGGCCGGGCGGCGGTTCTGGACGGTGCGGGGTGCCGCGGTGCGGTCATGGCTGCGGGGAGTGGAACGGCAGTCCGGCGTCGGCCACCAGTTCCAGGTCGTCGGCGTCGTCGGCGGGCAGCAGGGTCGGCGTGCCGTCGGTCACCGGGACGACGCCGAGCTCCAGCAGTTCGGCCATGGCGGCACTGCCGGCCATGTCGCGGACCTGGAGCTGGTAGCGGGCGGTGGTGCGGTAGGTGCCGCCGCCGTCGTCGCCGGTGCGCTGCAGGAAGCCGGAGTCGGTGAGGAAGGCGACGGCCTTGCCGATGATGCCGGTGGTGGAGCCGGCCAGTCTGCGCGCGTCCTTGGTGGCGCCGGTGGCGCTGCGCCGCACCCAGATACGCCAGGCGGCCTCGAGTCCGGGTGCGTCGGTCGCCGGGTCGGTGTTCTCGCCCCGCGTGGCCGCCTGTTCCTCCAGACGGCGGCAGGCCTGGCGGACGAAGGCGTCGACGCCGTTGACCGTGACCCGGCCGATGTAGCCGTCGTCGGCGAGGTCCTCGGGGCGGGGGAAGGCGAGGGCGGCGACGGCGAGATGGGCGAGGCCGTGCAGGAAGCGGTCGCCCGCGTCGGCGGACGCGCGGCGGGCGTAGTCGCCCATGCGGACGGCGAAGACGGAGTCCTCGGCGGCGGTCACGGCCATGCCCGCGCGCGGGGAGACCTCCAGCACCACGAGGCCGAGCCCGGCGGCCACGGCGTCGGCGAGCCGGGCGAAGTGCGGGTCCTCCCGGTGGCGGCGGAGCAGTTCGGCGTACTCCTGGTCGCGGGCGGGCTGCAGTCTGGGCTGCAGTCCGAAGGCGACGAGTCGCGCGGCGTCGGCGGCGTCGGCGGGCGTGACGCCACCGTTCGCCGGTGGCGCGGCGACGGCCTCCGGCTCACTCCACTCGACGGACTCACTCACGGTCGGGGCTCCTTGGTGCGGGGGGTGGGGGTTGCGGGCACACGGGTCGACCGGCGGCGTACGCCGGGGACCGTGCCACGGCGACGGACCGTGGCGGCCGGGCGGGCGGTTCGCCGGGCGGGGGTGCTGTCGTGTCGGGGGGTCACGCGGTCTCCGCGCGGGCCGTCGCCATCGCCGCCGCGTCCAGCAGGGCCGTGCCGACGATGAGGTCGGCGCCGCCGAACTCCCGGTCGTCGAGCTGCGTGCCGTCGTCCACCGCGAACAGCAGTCTCTCCTCGCCCTGACGGTAGGCGGTGCCGACCGGCGGGCTGGCCGCGTGCACCGCCAGCAGGGCGACGAGGTAGGGGAGGTCGGGGTCGCGGCGCCGGGCCTCCGCGAGCAGGCCGGAGAGCCGGCGGGGCGCGTCGGCGGGCAGGTCGAGCAGTTCCGTCGCGGCGGCGAGCTGCTCCTCGCTGAAGCGGCTGTCGTCCGGGGTGGCGATGAGGTCCGGCTCGGGCATCTCGACGCCGAGATGTTCGCGCTCCACGGGCGGCGTCAGCAGCAGCTCGACGAGATCCCCGACGCGTACCGAGGCGGGGGTGCGCAGTCCCGTGCCACGGGCGAAGAACGCGTCGGTGACGCGGACGGACCGCTCCAGCGGCAGCGGCAGGAGCGGGGCGAGCAGGTGTCCGTACAGGTCCGTGCCGGACGCCGCCGTGACCGGGGCGAACGCCTGGCGATCCTGTTCGGCGCGGAACAGCGGGCCGGCCTCCAGCAGCCGGGACTGGAGCTGGGTGTGGCGGCGGATGCAGTCCTTGACGATGTCGACGAGCTCGGCGGCGCGCCGCTTGTTCTCGGGGTCCTCGGACTCGTCGCGTGCCCGGCGGATGTTGGTGAGGATCGCGTTCTCGTGGCGGTAGCGGTCGGCGACGTGGTCGAGGGCCTCGGCGATCAGGTCGGGGACCGCGTTCAGCCAGTCCACCGCCCGTACGTTGCGCCGCGTCGCCTCCAGGGCGCGGCGCAGCGTCTCAGCGTACTGCACGGTGCGGTAGCGGGCCTGTTCGGCGGCGAGCTGGGCGTCGGCGAGCCGGCCCCGGCTGACGAGCACCTCCAGTTTGACCTCGGCGGCGATCTGCGCGCTGGTGACGTCCGTGTCGAGGGCGCCCACCAGGACGTTGACCGCCTCGTCGGTCGTGCGCAGATAGACGCCTCCGCCGTAGCCGGGGACCTCCTCGACGAGCTTGAAGTCGTAGTCCCGGCGCACGTACGTGCCGTCCGGGGCGAACGTGCCGTAGACCGCGCGGAAGCCGCGGTCCACGCTGCCGACGTTGATCAGGTTCTCCAGGACCCAGCGGGCCACCCGCTCGTGCTCGGCGGCCGGGCGCCGTGGGGCCTGGGCGGCGATGCGAGGGAGGAGGCGGGAGACGATCTGTTCCTGGTCGGCGCCCGTGTCGAAGTCCATGTGGAGGGTGACCAGGTCGATGGCGGCGAGGGCGACCTCCGCCATGCCGTACACGGAGTACTCACCGGCGAGATTGGCCTTGCGGGCGTCCAGGTCGTGCAGGGGCGCGGTGCACGCGAGCGCGCGCAGGCGGCGGGCCAGGCCCTCGTCGGCGGCCGGCCCCGGGGCGGGGCGTGGGCCCGCGCTGAGCTGGGGCGGAACGCGGTCCGTCGGTACGGGGGAAGTCACGGTGCACAGACTAGGTCCTCGGTCTGACAACGGGCCAAACGGTACGGAGGGCCGCGTTCGCGGCGGGGTACTCGGCGCGGGGGCTGCGGTGCGGGGGCGCGGGGCTGCGGCGCGGGGTGCGCCGGGTTCCGGCTGCCGTCGGGGGCTTGGCCGAGGCCGCTTTTTCTCGCCCCGGCGGGGCCCCAGCCCTTCCCGCCCGCCCTCCAGGGGCTGCGCCCCTCCGGCCCCGGGGAGGGGGCGCGGTTGCGATGCGGCTGCGGCCGCGTCGTAGTCGCTCGCTCACACGCGGCAGAGCCGCATATCGACAAGGCCCCGCGCCCCTTTCGAGGGCGCGGTTAGCCGGCGTCCGCCACCCGGCGGGCGTAGACGTGGACCAGGCCCTCTCTCGAGTCGTCCAGGTAGGTCGCGAGGAGGTGTTCGGCGCGGTCGCGATCGCCCGCCTGGAGGGTGTGCAGGAGTTGGCGGTTGCGGGCCAGGTAGGGCTCGTGGAGGCGGCGGGGGTCGTCCACCACGTGGAAGGCGAGGCGGAGTTCGGCGAAGACGCTGCGCATCACCTCGTCCGTGCGGTCGCTGCCCGCGAGGGCGACCAGGGCGCGGTGGAAGTGGATGTTGGCGGTGGAGACGCCCTTCCAGTCGCCCTCGCGGGCCGCCTCCAGGCCCTCCTCGACCGCCGCGGCGAGTCCGTCCACGGCGTACGGCGGGGCGCCCAGGCCGCGCACGACGGCGCACTCGACGAGCCGACGCACCCGGTAGATGTCCGCCACGTCCTCGACGGTCAGCACCCGTACGAACACGCCCCGGTTCAGCTCGTGGACCAGCAGCCGTTCGTGCGTGAGGAGCCGGAACGCCTCGCGCAGGGTGTTGCGGGAAACACCGAGCGCCCCGCCGATGCCGTCCTCGGACAGCCGCGTGCCGGGCGGGAAGTACCCCTCGGCGATGCGGCTTCTGAGGATGTCCGCCACCCGCTCGGCGGTGCTGGTCCGGCCCAGGAGGGCGCGGTCGTCGGCCAGCGGCGTCAACTGGTCTGCCATGCACGGGATTCAATCGCACACAGAAGAACGAGACAACATGGGTATTGAAGGATCGTTCAACGATCCTCTACCTTCCTGAGTAGGCCGCACAGGCTCGCACCGCTCGGCTCGTTCCCACGCACCCTCCGTCCCCTCATGCGAGGTGCTCATGAGTACGACCCCTCCCTCCCGGGCCCCCTCCTCCACCGACCCGCGCCCCGGCGTCCACACCGGAACCGGCACTGACACCGGCGCCGGCGCCGCGGCCCCGCCCGCCGACGACGGCCCTCTCGCCTTCTGGCGCGCGCTCGGACCGCGCGGCCGGCGCGCCTTCGGGGGCGCGTTCGGCGGCTACGCGCTGGACTCCTACGACTACTTCACGCTGCCGCTGAGCATGGTGGCGCTGGCCGCCTACTTCGACCTGGACAGCGGCCAGACCGGACTGATCACCACCGTCACCCTGGTGGTCTCCGCGGTAGGCGGCGCCGTCGCGGGTGTCGTCGCCGACCGGATCGGCCGCGTCAAGGCGCTGCTGATCACCGTGGTCACGTACGCCGTCTTCACGGTGGCCTGCGGCTTCGCGCCCAGCTACGAGACGCTGCTGCTCTTCCGCGCGCTCCAGGGGCTCGGCTTCGGCGGCGAGTGGGCGGTCGGCGCGATCCTGGTCGCCGAGTACGCGAGCGCCCGGCACCGGGGGCGCACGCTGGGCGCGATCCAGAGTTCCTGGGCCGTGGGCTGGGGACTGTCCGTCGTCGTCTACACACTGGTGTTCTCCTTCGCGGGCGACGACCTCGCCTGGCGCGTGATGTTCTGGACCGGCGCGCTGCCCGCACTGCTGGTGCTGTGGGTGCGCAGCCGGGTGCACGACGCGCCCGAGGCGGCCGCCGCGCGCCGGGAGAACAAGGGGAAGGGCTCGTTCGCCGCGATCTTCCGGCCGGGCACCGCGCGGGAGCCCGGGCTGCTGCGCACCACCGTCTTCGCGGGTCTGCTCTCCACCGGTGTCCAGGGCGGCTACTACACGCTGGCCACCTGGGTGCCGACGTATCTGAAGTCGGACCGCGGTCTGTCGGTGGTCGGCACCGGCTCGTACCTGACGTTCCTCATCTCGGGCGCCTTCATCGGCTATCTGACCGGCGGATACCTCACCGACCGGCTCGGCCGCCGGCGCAACATCTGGCTGTTCTCCGTGCTGTCGGCGGTCTGCGTCCTGGCGTACACGCACATCCCCGACGGCGCCAACACCCTTCTGCTGATACTCGGTTTCCCGCTCGGGTTCTGCATGTCGGCGATCTTCAGCGGCTTCGGCTCGTACCTGAGCGAGCTGTACCCGACGGCGGTGCGCGGTGCCGGCCAGGGGTTCACCTACAACACCGGACGCGCCGTCGGCGCCGTCTTCCCCACCCTGGTCGGCTACCTCGCCGACAGTTGGGGTGTGGGCGGCGCGCTCGTCTTCGGCGCCCTCGGCTACGGCCTCGCGGCGCTCGCGCTGCTGGGGCTCCCGGAGACGCGTGGAAAGGAACTGCGGTGAATCGCACCCAGGAGCGCCAGTCGGCCGGCACCGGGGACCGCCCCCCGGCCCGCGCACAGGACCGCCCCGTGACGGCGGTCGACGCGCACGCGCACGCGTGGAGCCCGAAAACGGCGCGCGCCCGCTTCCGCGAGGGGCTGGCAGGTCCCACGGCCGGGGTCGCCTTCGGCCACACCCAGGCCAATCTGATCTCCGTCCCCGCCGACTGGGCGTACGACGTCCTGCTGTTCTGCCAGCGCAACCCCAAGCCCTGTCCGGTCCTCGACGTCACGGACGCCGGCTCCCCCGCCACCGTGCTGGCCGAGGGCGCGGACCTGCGGACCGATCTGCCGCGCTACCGGGTGTGGCGCGACGGCGATCTGGTGGCCGAGCCCACGGATGTGACGCCGTACTGGCGCGACGACCTCGTGTCGTTCCTGATCGGCTGCAGCTTCACCTTCGAGTCGGTGCTGACCGGGGCGGGGGTTCCGCTCCGCCACATCGAGCAGGACCGCAACGTGCCCATGTACGTGACGGACCGCCAGTGCCGTCCGGCGGGGCGGCTGCACGGGCCGATGGTGGTCTCGATGCGGCCCGTGCAGCCGGAGCACCTGTCGGCGGCGATCCGGGAGACCAGCCTGCTCCCGGCGGTGCACGGCAGCCCGGTGCACTGCGGGGACCCCGCGGTGCTCGGCATCGGGGACCTCGCACGGCCCGACTTCGGGGAGCCGGTGGACCTGCGGCCGCGCGACATCCCGGTGTTCTGGGCGTGCGGGGTGACCCCGCAGGCCGCCGTCATGGCCTCCCGGCCGCCGTTCGCGCTCACCCACGCCCCCGGACAGATGTTCCTCACCGACGCTCGCGACGAGCAGTACCGCGTAGCCTGAAAACCCTGAGAACAGGGCCCGGACAGGGCCCGAGCAGGAGAGAACATGATCGACCTGAACGCCGATCTGGGCGAGGGCTTCGGCCGCTGGCGGCTCACCGACGACGCGGCACTGCTGTCGGTCGTCACGAGCGCCAACGTGGCCTGCGGCTTCCACGCCGGGGACCCGGCCACCATGCGGCGCGTGTGCGCGCTGGCGGCCGAGCGGGGCGTCCGCATCGGCGCCCAGGTCTCCTACCGCGACCTGGCCGGCTTCGGGCGGCGCGCGATGGACGTGCCGGCCGACGAGCTGGCCGCCGAGGTCGCCTACCAGATCGGCGCCCTGGAGGTGTTCGCCCGGGCGGCGGGGGCGCGCGTGGCGTACGTGAAGCCGCACGGCGCGCTCTACAACCGGGTGGTGCGCGACGAGGAGCAGGCGGCGGCCGTGGTCGAGGGAGTGCGCCTCGCCGACGCCGCGCTGCCGGTGCTCGGGCTGCCCGGCTCCCGGTTCCTGGAAGCCGCCGCGAAGGCCGGCCTGCCCACCGTCACCGAGGCGTTCGGGGACCGCGCGTACACCGACGAGGGCACGCTGGTGCCGCGCGGCCGGGACGGCGCGGTGGTCACCGAGCCGGACACGGTGGTCGAGCGGTCCCTGGGGCTGGCCCGTGAGGGCGAGGTGACCGCGCTGTCGGGCCGTCGGATCCCGGTGCGGGCCCGGTCGTTGTGCCTGCACGGCGACACCCCGGGCGCGGTGGAGCTGGCCCGCCGGGTGCGGGCACGGCTGGAGGAGGCGGGCGTGCGGGTGGAGGCGTTCGCATGACGATCCCGGTGCGGGCGCTGCCCGTCGGTGACCGGGCCCTGCTGGTGGAACTGGACTCCGGTGACGCGGCCCAGGCCCTCCACGCGGAGCTGCTCCGCCGCCGGGCCGCGGGCGCGCTGACGGTACGGGAGATCGTGCCCGCCGCGCGCACGGTTTTGCTCGACGGTCTGGACGAGCCGGACCGGCTCGCCGCCGAACTCCCCGGCTGGGAGGTGCCGCCGCTCGCCGCGCGGACACAGGAGGCCATCGAGATCCCCGTCCGGTACGACGGGCCCGACCTGCCGGACGTCGCCGCGCTGTGGGGTGTTCCGCCGGCCGAGGTGGCGCGGATCCACTCCGCCGCCGGCTTCCGGGTCGCCTTCTGCGGTTTCGCCCCCGGGTTCGGCTATCTGACGGGGCTGCCGGAACGGTACGACGTGCCGCGCCGGGCCACCCCGCGCACCGCGGTCCCGGCGGGGTCGGTCGCCCTGGCCGGGCCGTACACGGGCGTCTACCCGCGCGCGTCGCCGGGCGGCTGGCAGCTCATCGGGACGACGGACGCGGTCCTGTGGGACCACGCGCGGGTACCGGCGGCGCTGCTCACGCCGGGGGCCCGGGTGCGCTTCGTACCTGTGGGCCGGCGGGAGGACGAACCGGTCAGTCACCGGGAGACCGAGCCGGTGAGCCACCGCGAGGACGAACAGGCGGGCCACCGGGAGGACCACCCGATGAGCCACCAGGATCACGAACCGGTGAGCCGCCGGCGGAGCGACCCGGCGGGGTCGTCATGAGCGACCGCGCGCTCTCCGTCGTACGCCCCGGGGCGCTGACCACCGTGCAGGACCTCGGGCGGCACGGGCAGGCCCATCTCGGAGTGCCGCGCTCGGGTGCCCTGGACGCGCCGGCCGCCGCGCTCGTCAACCGGCTGGTCGGCAATCAGCCCGCCGCCGCCGTCCTGGAGACGACTCTCGACGGGTGCGCCGTGCGCCCCCGCTCGACGGTCTCCGTCGCGGTCGGCGGTGCCCCCTGCCCGGTCACCGTGGACAGCCGTCCGGCCCCCTGGGGCGCCCCGTTCCGGGTGCCGGGCGGTTCCCTGCTGGACGTCGGGGCCGCGCGGTACGGGGTGCGGAGCTACGTCGCCGTCTCGGGCGGGGTGGCCGTGGAGTCGGTGCTCGGCAGCCGCTCCACCGACCTGCTGTCCGGGCTGGGCCCACCGCCGCTCACGGCCGGCATGGTGCTCCCCCTCGGCCGCCCGGTCGGCGTTCCCGCCCACGTGGACGTCGGTCCGCAGCCGGCGCCGCCGGCCGAACTGGTGCTGCGCGTCACGCTCGGGCCGCGCGACGACTGGTTCACCGCGGCCGCGGTGCGCACGTTCACCACCCGCGCGTACCGCGTGTCCTCGGCCGGCAACCGGATCGGACTGCGCACGGAGGGGCCCGCCCTGGAACGGGCGCTGACCGGGGAACTGCCCAGCGAGGGCATGGTGCTCGGCGCGGTGCAGGTGCCCCCGGACGGGCACCCGGTGGTGTTCCTGGCCGACCATCCGACCACCGGGGGCTACCCGGTCCTCGCGGTCGTCCACCCCGCCGACCTGCCGGCCGCGGCCCAGGCGGCGCCGGGTACGCCGGTCCGGTTCGTGGTGGTGCGGCACCGCTGACGCGCGGCCCGGCGGTACCGCCCGCGGCTCGGGGCGCCCCGGGCCGCCGCCTCCCGTCGGCCGGGCGGCGGAAGTGCCGTCGGCGCGGGCGTCGCCCCGGGCGTCGATCCCACCCCGTGCACCGGCTCCGCCGCCCACGTCGGCAGTGCCTCGTGTGCCGCGGGGAACGCGCTCACCGCCGGGTCCGGGTCGAAGTGGGTGGCCTCGCGCGCGTGCCGCCTCGCGGCGCTCGTTCTCCGGGCGGTCGAGGACGTCCTCCACCGCGTCCGCGAAGGCCCGGGCGCCTCCTGCCGCGACAGCGCCCGCCGCGTACCGGTGTGGTCCCCGGGCCGGACGTGTTCGCGTCAACGTGGATCTTTCCTGACGGAGAACGTCCCATGAGCGGCCGGTTCCTCCGCCGCCCCGGGGTCCTCTCGCGCCTCAGCGGGTACGGGCCTCTGCACCTCGCATCCGCAGAAGCCCCTCGGCTCGCACCCGTCGATGCCCCTCGGCTGACGGGACTCACACCCGCCGGTGTCCCTCCGGTCCGATCCGGCTCCGTACGGCGGTCTGGACCTCGGCCTCCTCCGCCGGGTCCGCGGCGAGGCGGCGCAGGCGTTCGACGACGCGGGCGTCGCCGGTCTCGGCGTGCCGGGCGGCGATTTCGCGGGTGGTCTCCTCGCAGTCCCACAGGCATTCGACGGCGAACCCGGTCGCGAAGGAGGGGTCGGTGGCGGCCAGGGCACGGGCGGCCCGGCCGCGCAGATGGGAGGAGGCGGTCTCGCGGTAGACGTGCCGCAGGACGGGAGCCGCGCAGTCGATGCCGAGCCGTCCGGCGCCGTCGACGAGGGTCCACAGGGTCGGCGCGTCGGGTCCCTCGCCGCGCACGGCCTCACGGAGGGCGGCGAGCACCAGCTCCTTGTCCTCGGCCCCGCCGCGGCAGGCGAGCATCCGCCCGGCGGCGGCGCCCAGCGCGTCGGGCCGGTGGACCCAGCCGCGCGCCCGCTGGACCGCGGCGGCGTCGCGCATGCGTTCGAAGGCGGCGACGGCGGCCTCCGCGACGAGCGTGCCGCCGTCCGCCACGGCATCCTCGACCAGGTCGAGGATGCCGGGATCGCCCGCGTCGGCCAGATAGCGCAGGGCGGTGCAGCGGGCGCCGTCGCCGCCGAAGCGGGCGGCGTGCACGATCTCGGCCCGGTCCTCGGGCCCGGCCACGGCGCTCAGGCAGCGCGCGGCGGGCACATGGAGGGCGGCGCCGCGGTCGAGGCCCTGCTGGGCCCAGTCGAACACGGCCCGCACGCTCCAGCCGGGGCGGGGCCCGGAGGGCCTGAGCTGGCGCTGCCAGCGGTCGAAGCTGCCGGCCTCCTGGGCGGCGCGCACCCGGGCGGCGACAGAGGTGCGGGGGTCCTCGGCCCACAGCCGCCAGGGCCGGGGTTCGAAGGCGTCGCGCACCACCGCGGCGAGTTCGGCCTCGCCCTCGGGATCGGCGGGGAAGCGGGCGAGGACGGGGGCGGCCAGGGCACGCAGTGCCTCGTCGTCGTCGCGCAGCGCCAGCTCGTCCAGGGCCCAGGCCCAGTTGCTGCCGGTGGCCGCGTAGCGGCGCAGCAGGGCGAGGGCGTCCCGCCGGCCGTAGGAGGCGAGATGGCCGAGGACGGCGAGGGCGAGCCCGGTGCGGGATTCCTCGGTGTCCAGGACGTCCTCGGGATCGAAGAGGTGGGCCTCCACGGCATCGAGCTCGCCGTTCAGGTCGAGGTAGAGGCGGGCGTAGTAGAGGGAGCGGTTCTCCACCTGCCAGTCGTGGCGGGGGTCGCGCAGCACGCAGTGGTTCAGGGCCGCGAGCGCCTCGGCGCGGGGGGCGGTGAGCGCGTGCAGTGTGCCGTCGCCGCGGCCCCGCTGGAGGAGGCCGAGCAGCGTACCGCTGGGCGCTATGACCGGATCGAACATGGGAAACAGCCTCACATCAAGCGTCGACGCAACCGGGGAGCAACCGTGGTGCCTGGGTTACCTGGCCGCGTGACAACACGTCGGAGCGCCCGCCGTCTCTTGCTTGCTGTGAACCATCTTCCTCTGCCTCTCGTCGGTGGCCCATACGGACCGGTCACGGTCCGCGCGGTGCGGCAACACCTGCCCAGCCGTCGCGTCCGTGAATCACGACGTCATGATGGCCCGCTGGTCCTGCTGCCGCGACCGTATTTCCGGCGGCCCCGTGCCGCCTCCCCCGTCGTTCGGCGTCCTGTCCGGTCCGGGACGGTGTGGGCCGGTGTGCCCGTCGTCCCGAATGGCCAGGAGATTACCGTCAGTTGGCGCCGAAGAGCGCGAGGAGTTCGGCCCGGCCGAACATCCGCGCGGTGTCGGCGGCGGACGGCGTGCCGGCCGTCGGGTCGGCGCCGGCGGCCAGCAGGACCTCGATCACCTCGCGCTCGTTCTTGAAGACCGCCCCCGCGAGGGGGGTCTGGCCGCGGTCGTTGACGCGGTCGGCCTCGGCACCGCGCTCCAGCAGGGCACGGACCGCACCGGCGTGGCCGTGGTAGGCGGCGAGCATCACGAGCGAGTCGCCGCGGTCGTTGGTGAGGTCGGCCGGGACGCCCGCGTCGACGTAATCCACGAGTTCCTCGGTCCGGCCCCGCCGGGCGAGGTCGAAGATCCTGGTCGCGAGCTCCACGACCTCCGGGTCGGGGGCTTCACTCATCGCCGCTTCACCTTTCACTTCACTGCGTCCGTGGGGGGGTGCCCGTGAGGGGTGCCCGTGGGGGCCCGTCGGGCGGCCGGGGCGCGGCCGTACGGGTGAATCGCCAGCGTACTGGCTCCGCCCGGCACATGACCGGCGTCCGTCGTGGCGAGGATCACCAGGAGCCGTCCGCCCCGGGGGCCGGGCGGCCCGCCCCGGATGACGCCGGGGAGCGAGGCGGGAACACCAGGAGGATGCGGGAGGTGAAACGCCCGGAGATCACCCAGTTGCACCTTTTGTCATATGGATACATTCTGTGATCCTGGAAGAACTCGTGGTGACCACCCCCATCAACCAGGAGAGCTCAAATGATTCTGTCCATCTCAGGCGTGGTCCTGTTCGGCATCATCGTCTTCCTGTTCTTCAGGAAGGACGGCCTCAAGGCTTCCCACGCGACGGTCTCGGCCCTGTTCGGCTTCTACCTGGCGAGCACCGCGATCGCCCCCAGCATCAAAGCGGGCGGCGAGAGCCTGGCGAGCCTCCTCGGCGGAATCAACTTCTGACCTCCCTCAACCGCCCCGCACCTCCAGGAGACGCCGTGGTCCGCCGCCCTCTTCCCCGCATCCTCGCGCGAGGCAGCGCACGGTTCACCGGCACGGGCGGCGCTCAGCTCGCCCGCGGCCGTGAACTGGCCCGGACGGCGGCGGACGGAGCCACCGACGTCCTCCACCCGCTGATCACGGTCGCCCGTGGACTGCGCCGGCTGGCCTCGGCCGGACGGCGCAGGTGGGCGGAGACACCGAAGGACCGGCGCGGACCGCTGGTGTTCCTCGTCGTCGCGGTGCTCCTGGTGGTGGGCCTCGCCCCCTACGGGCCGCTGCTCGCCGTCGTGGCACTGATGGCGGCGGCCGCATGGCAGGGCCGCGGACAGGCCGCGCCGGTGTCCGAGGGCCCCGACGAGGCGCAGGCCGAGCGGCTGCGCGCGCTGTACGACGCGCTCGTCCCCTACTTCACGGCCGTCGGCGACCCCTCCCCGCTCTTCACCCACGGCGGCGACTGGACGGCGGCGCTGTCCGGCTACGAGTTCGACGAGGCGGACCGGGTCCGCGGGCTGACGATCCGTTACCCGGCGTATTTCACCGACGGCGAGCCCGAGTCGCGTGCCCGGATCGAGCAGGTGCTGCAGGCCAAGGCAGGCCGGGGCCGCGAATACCGCTTCACATGGGACGAGGTGGGCAACGAGTTGACGCTGAGCGTCCTGCCTCCGCTCCCCACCGACATCGTCGCCCAGCGCTTCGTGACCGCGCCGGGCGAACTCGTGCTCGGCTTCACCGACCCCGCCGGTGTCCCGCGCACCGTCCCCCTGGACTACGGCGCGGAACGGCGCGACGAGCCGCCGGTGCTGTGGCGCACCGGCCCGCGCTCCACGGAGCCGCACCTGCTGGCCGTCGGCGAGCCCGGCAGCGGCACGACGACCCTGCTGCGCTCGCTCGCCCTCCAGGCGCTCCGGCACGGCGACGTAGTGATCGTCGAGGGCGGGGGCACCGGCGAGTACGCATGCCTGACCGGGCGCGACGGCGTGCTGGCGGTGGAGTGCGCGCTCGCGGGGGCGGTGGCGAGCCTGCAGTGGGCGACCCACGAGACGGAGCGCCGGCTGATCGCCGCGAACCGGGCCCGGCAGGCCGGACAGCCGGCGCCGGACGACGTCCGGCGTCCGCTGTGGATCCTCCTCGACCGACCCGCCGTCCTCGGCCACCTGGCCGCCGGCGGCGGGCACGAGGACCCGTTGGCACTGCTCAAGGTGCCACTGCGGCACGGCCGGGCGGCGAACGTCACCGTGATGGTGGCCGAGCACGTCGACGGCCTCGACGCGCTGCCGGACGCGGTCCGGCAGCACACCCGGGCGCGCGTGGTCCTCGGACCGGCCGCCGCCGACCTGCTCACGGCGGTGCTGGGGGCACCGCCGCACACGACCCCCACCAAGGACGTCCCGCCCGGGCGCGGGTACGCCCGGCTCGGCGCCGGCCCGGTCCACCGGCTCCAGGTGCCGGCCACGCCGGACCCGTACGACGACGCCACCGGCGAGCGGGAGCGCGAGGCAGTGCTGGCCCTGCTGCCGGAGCGCACGGCGCCCGCGGGCGCGGGGCGCCTCACCAAGGACACCGGGTCCCGGACCGCGTCGGAGCCGGTGGCCGCGGAGGGGTGAGCGCTCCGGGCGTCCGGGCGGGCTCACGCCACGAACGTCCGCGGCGCCTCCGTCGTCCCCGTCGTCCCCGGCACCCCCGTGCGCACCATGTGCGCGGCGGCGGCCAGCCGGGTCGCCGCCTCCTGGGCCACCGCACCGCCCACGGTGAACGGCAGCCGGACGTAGCCCTCGAAGGCGCCGTCCACCCCGAAGCGCGGCCCCGAGGGGACGCGGACGCCCGCCCGCTCCCCCGCCTCGGCCAGCCGCGAGCCGGACAGCCCGCCGGTGCGGACCCACAGGGTGAGGCCACCGTGCGGCACCTCGAACTCCCAGTCGGGCAGCTCCCGGCGCACCGCCGCGACCAGGGCGTCCCGGTTCTCCCGGGCCTGGCCGCGCCGCAGCGCGACCGCCTCCTCCCAGCCGCCCGTGCTGAGCAGCCAGTTGACGGCGAGCTGTTCGAGGACGGGGGTGCCCATGTCGGCGTAGGCCCGGGCCGCGACCAGGCTGCGGATGACGTCCGGCGCGGCCCGTACCCAGCCGATGCGCAGACCGGCCCAGAACGCCTTGCTGGCCGAGCCGACCGTGATGACGGTCGAGCCCGCGGGGTCGAAGCCGCACACCGGGCGCGGCAGCACGGTGTCCTCGTCGAGGAGCAGCTCGCTCATCGTCTCGTCGACGACGACCACGGTGCCGGCCGAGCGTGCCAGCTCCACCAGACGGCGCCGCTGGCCCTCGTCGGCCAGCGCGCCGGTGGGGTTGTGGAAGTCGGCGACCACGTAGGCCAGCCGCGGCGCCGCCTCGCGCAGTACCTGCCGCCAGCGCTCCAGGTCCCAGCCGGCCAGCCCCTCGGCCATGGCGACGGGCACCAGCCGGGCGCCCGCCTCGCGCATGAGCTGGAGGATGTTGGCGTAGGAGGGCGACTCCACGGCGATCCGTTCGCCGCGCCCGGCGAAGAGGTGGCAGATGGCGTCGATCGCGCCCATCGCTCCGGTGGTGACCATGATCTGCTCGGGCATGGTCGGGATGCCCCGCACGGTGTAGCGCTCGGCGAGCATGGCGCGCAGCGCGGGCAGCCCCGCCGGGTAGTCGCCGTGCGTGTGGGCGTACGGCGGCAGCTCCTCCAGGGCGCCCTGGACGGCGCGGGTGAGCCAGGGCTCGGGGGCGGGCAGCGCGGCGGTGCCGAGGTCGATCAGCGAGCCGAGCGACTCGGGCGGCAGTGGTTCCAGGCCGCGCGCGGGCAGCGGGTTCCCCGCGGGTACGGCGGTCCAGCTCCCCGCTCCCCTGCGGGACTCCAGGAACCCCTCGCCGCGCAGGGCCTCGTAGGCGGCGGCGACCGTGGTACGGCTCACCGAGAGGGCGAGCGCCAGTTCGCGCTCGGCGGGCAGCCGGGCGGCGACCGGGACCCGGCCCTCCAGGACCAGCAGCCGGATGCCGTCGGCCAGGGCGCGGTAGGCGGGCGGGCGGCGGGTGCCGGGGCCGGCGGGGCGGTCCGCCTGCGAGCCGAGCAGCCGGGCGAGCTGTGCCGCGCCGACCGCGGATGTCCACTTCACCATGACGATCGGTCCACCTTCCTGGAATTGGCCCTGGATGGTTCGATTCCCCGAGCCACAGAGTGGCACGCGCCGGTCCACTTCAACCACCCGGGGGCTTCCTTGCCGACCACGCCGTCCGTCCCTATCTCGGGCCCCCCGCCCTGCGGCTCTTCACCCACCGCCCCTCCTGCTCCCGTCGTCCCTTCTGCCGTCCCCGATCCCGCCGGCCCCGCCCCGTCCGTGCCGCCGGAGCGCCGTCGTCTCGTGCGTCGGCTGATCCAGCTCTACGCCGGCCTGACGCTGTACGGCGTGAGCTCCGCCCTGCTCGTGACGGCGGGCCTGGGGATGGAGCCGTGGGGTGTGCTGCACCAAGGGCTCGCGGAGCGGTCCGGTTTCACCATCGGCGAGGTGACGATCGCGGTGGGCGCCGTGGTGCTGCTGCTGTGGATCCCGCTGCGCCAGCGCCCGGGGCTCGGCACCGTCTCGAACGTCTTCGCGATCGGTCTGGCCATGGACGCGACGCTCGCCGTGCTGCCCCCGGTGCACGCGCTGTGGCTGCGGATCCCGATGACGGCCACCGGCGTGGTCCTCAACGGGCTGGCCACCGGCCTGTACATCGCCGCCCGCTTCGGGCCGGGCCCGCGCGACGGGCTGATGACGGGGCTGCACACCCGCACGGGCCGGTCGATCCGGCTGCTGCGGACCGCCATCGAGGTCGTGGTCGTGGCCACCGGCTTCGCCCTGGGCGGCACCGTAGGTGTGGGCACCGTGCTCTACGCGCTGGCCATCGGGCCGCTGGCACAGTTCTTCCTGCGACTGTGCGCCGTCCCGTCGTCACTCCCGGGCGGCACCATGGTCGCCGGAGGGAAACCGCGGCGGACCATACTGCGGCGGTGACCACCGCGATACGCCACCCCTACCTCGACCACCGCGGACCGCTCGCCTTCGCCCACCGGGGCGGGGCCGCCGGCGGCCTGGAGAACACCGCCGCCCAGTTCCGGCGGGCGGTGACGGCCGGCTACCGCTACCTGGAGACGGACGTGCACGCCACGGCCGACGGCCGGCTCGTCGCGTTCCACGACGCGACCCTGGACCGGATGACCGAAGGCGCCGGCCGGATCGCCGACCTCCCCTGGGCCGAGGTGGCCCGCGCACGTGTGGCGGGCGGCGAACCGGTACCCCTCTTCGAGGATTTGCTGGCGGAGTTCCCCGACGTCCGTTGGAACGTCGACTGCAAGGCGGAGTCCGCCCTGTTCCCCCTGCTCGGTCTCCTCGGGCGCACCGGCGCCTGGGACCGGGTGTGCGTGGGCTCGTTCTCCGAGGCGCGGGTGGCCAGGGCGCAGCGGCTGGCCGGGCCCCGGCTGGCGACGTCGTACGGCACGCGGGGCGTGCTCGGCCTGCGGCTGCGTTCCTGGGGGCTGCCCGCCGCCGTCCGCGGTTCGGCGGTCGCGGCCCAGGTGCCCGAGCGGCAGGCGGGGGTGCCCGTGGTCGACGCCCGGTTCGTGCGGACCGCGCACGCGCTGGGGCTGCAGGTGCACGTGTGGACGGTGAACGAGGCGGAACGCATGCACCGGCTGCTGGACCTCGGCGTCGACGGCATCATGACCGATCACCTCGACACGCTGCGAGCGGTCCTGGAGGAACGGGGCGCCTGGGCCTGAGGCCGACGCGCCGATCGCGTCACGCCGGCCACCGTTCCCCCGCCGGCCGGCGGCCACCATGACGCGATCGTTTCGCCGACGGTCGCCCTCGCCGCCGGATTCGCCCTCTCTTGCGCGGGTTTCCTCACGACCGACGACGGATGACGCGGGCGACCCCGCCCCGACCGGATTTAGCACTCTGGACCAAAGGGCGGTAGTGTACGCGTTTGGCCTGCCAGGCGTACCGTTACTGCGCGTCAGAGAAGACGCAACGCTGGGTGACATCTGCTAGCAGATGTGACAAACCGGGCGCCGTTGGGTACTGCATGGGGAGACAAGGCTGCGGCTACGACGGCGACGCATGACCCGAAACGGGACACGGGACGGGAATCTTTACCGCCGACCGGACGTTGACCGGATGACGACGACAGCGACACCTGTCCTGTGGGCGACAAGCCCGGGAGGCACGATTCATGAGTGAGCGAGCTCTTCGCGGCACGCGC
Organism: Streptomyces sp. B3I8; assembly: GCF_030816915.1. Lineage (NCBI taxonomy): Bacteria > Bacillati > Actinomycetota > Actinomycetes > Kitasatosporales > Streptomycetaceae > Streptomyces > Streptomyces sp. B3I8. The sequence goes on from NZ_JAUSYN010000002.1 coordinate 1,006,051, forward strand.
CTCGTGGTGACCAGCTACGAGACGGACCGCGGCATCGACCTGGCCCCCCGCCAGGCCGTGGAGTACGCATGCGAGAAGGGGCATCGATTCGAGATGCCCTTCTCGGTCGAGGCGGAGATCCCGCCGGAGTGGGAGTGCAAGGTCTGCGGGGCCCAGGCACTCCTGGTGGACGGTGACGGCCCGGAGGAGAAGAAGGCCAAGCCCGCCCGTACGCACTGGGACATGCTGATGGAACGGCGCACCCGCGAGGAGCTCGAAGAGGTCCTCGAGGAGCGGCTGGCCGTCCTGCGGTCCGGTGCGATGAACATCGCGGTTCATCCGCGGGACAGCCGCAAGTCCGCGTGATCCCTGCGGGGGTCGAGCGGTAGCACGGCGCACATCAGGCAGAAACGCGGGCGCCGTACGTGAAACACGTACGGCGCCCGCGCCTTTTTCTTTTTCAGGGGCGCGGGGAACTGCGCATCTTCTGGAGGTCCGGGGGCGGAGCCCCGGGGACGGGAAGGGCAGGGGCGGCGGGGGGAGAGAACCCGCCCGCCCGCCAGGTGGCGACGCCACCGACCCGTTCAGCCCGTGAGCGGCGGCCGATCGCCGTCGGCGTCGTGCGGGTTGCCGGGACCGTCGTCCCGGACGACCTCACCCGGCACCACCTTCCCGTCGGGCTGCCGCATCCGAGCCTGCTGGAACGCGTCACCGAGCGCCCCCGGGACCGCGGCGCGCAGCTTGCGGTCGATCGTGCGTTCCGTGTACGCGCTCACGGCCTTCTGGACCGGCGGGACGAGCAGCAGCAGTCCCACCACGTCGGAGAGCAGGCCGGGCAGCATGATCAGCAGACCGGCCAGCATCGTCAGGCCGTTGGCACCGCCGCTCTGCGGAGGCGCGCCGCGCTGCAGCGACTCGCTGAGGTTGGCGAACGCCCTGCGCCCGGCCCGTTTGACGACCGCCGCGCCGCCCACGAGCCCGGCGACCAGCAGCAGGAAGACCGCGAGCCCCCCGGCGGCGTCCGCGACCAGCAGGAGCAGCCAGATCTCCAGCACCAGCCACGCGGCGACGCCGAGCGGCAGGAGGGTGCGCAGGCGCGAGCGGCGGGGTCGGGCCGGGTACGTGGGACTCGAAGCACCAGACGTCATGGCTCCAGTGTGCCTGGGGCCTGCTCAGAACGGCGTAAGAGGGTGATCAGTCGGGCTGCTTCGGTTCCGTGCGCCCGGTGAGCCGGCCGACCCTCTCCCCCACGCCCCAGGAGGTGACCCGCCACAGGGCCTCCACCAGGATGTCGCGGCTCATCTTGGAGTCGCCGAACTCCCGCTCGACGAAGGTGATGGGCACCTCGACCACGTGGTAGCCGGCCTTGACCGCGCGGCGGGCGAGGTCGACCTGGAAGCAGTAGCCCTGGGAGGCCACCTCGTCGAGGCCGAGGCCCTCCAGGGTCTCGCGGCGGAACGCGCGGTAACCGCCGGTGATGTCGCGCAGCGGCAGGTCGAGGGCGAGCCGGGAGTAGAGGCTGCCGCCGCGGGAGATGATCTCGCGGGAGCGGGGCCAGTTGACCACGCGGCCGCCGGGCACCCAGCGGGAGCCGAGCACCAGGTCCGCGTTCTTCAGCGCGGTGAGCAGCCGGGGCAGCTCCTCAGGCTGGTGCGAGCCGTCGGCGTCCATCTCGATCAGCACGCCGTAGTCGTGCTCCATGCCCCAGCGGAAGCCCGCGAGGTAGGCGGCGCCGAGGCCTTCCTTGCCCTTGCGGTGCAGCACCTGGACGTGGTCGTCCTCGGCGGCCAGTTCGTCGGCCAGCTTGCCGGTGCCGTCGGGGCTGTTGTCGTCGGCCACGAGGACGTGCGCCTCGGGAACGGCCTCCCGCACCCGGCCGACGATGGCCCGGATGTTCTCCGCCTCGTTGTAGGTGGGGATGATCACCAAGGCCGTGCCGAGCGGGCCGAACCGTCTTCCCTGGGCTCCCGCCTCGGGGGTCCCCTCGCCGTCGTTCACTGCAGCCCCTTCATGTCCGTACGCAGAGCACCACCATAGTGGCCGCTGTCCGCGAGGACGCGACAGCACATGCCCACGGGGGTGTCGGTCGGACAGAAAGTGGGTAGGAGTGCGCGCCTTCGGGTGTCTTCTACCCGCCGCGGGCCGCTTCCACGGCCGTCGCGGGGGACGGGTTGGGGGCCCGGCGGCCCTTCGGGCCGGCCTGGGAACCGCGGGCTGCGGATCGACCTGAAGCCGTTGTCTACTGAGCGGCCGGGCCCCACCCGGGTCGCACCTGCCGGCCGGGCACGAAACGTCCCTTCGCCGTGGTGCGAACGCTGGGCCTGGCTCCCAGTGGCGGCGCGCCGACGGCGCACCAGCCCTGACCCAGCGGGCTCCGGCGGCCTCTCGGACGTGTCCCGGCCGGACGTGACGGTGGTGGACCCGGCAGAACCTACCGGCCCCCGACGGCTCGCTGTCAACACCCGTTCATGCTGCGGCTTTCCGATCGCGCCGCAGGTCAGCGGGGAGGAAACGCAGGTCGCGCCGCACCGTGCGGGGCGGGGGCGGCACCCGGGCGCCCAAGGAGATCACTCGCCCGGCCGTACGAACACGGTCCGGCCGCCCACCACGGTCCGCAGGCAGAGCGGCAGGTCCCGGCCGGGGGTCAGATCGGGCAGGCCGGGAGTGCCGGAGCGCGGGTCGGTGGACCAGCGGGCGACCCGGTCGTCGGGAGCCTGGACGACCAGTTCGTCGGTGCGCCAGACGGCGTAGTCCGCGGGTGCGCCGGGCACCAGGACGCCGGCGTCGTCGCGGCCGACGGCCCGCCAGCCGCCGCGGGTGTGTGCCGTGAAGGCGGCGCGCACCGAGACGCGGTGCTCCCGGGTGCGGTGGAAGGCGGCCGCGCGGACGGTGCCCCAGGGGTCGAGCGGGGTGACGGGGCTGTCGGAGCCGAGGGCGAGCGGCACTCCGGCGCGCAGCAGCGCCGCGAAGGGGTTGAGGGTGCGGGCCCGTTCGGTGCCCAGCCGCCGCGCGTACATGCCGTCCTCGCCGCCCCACAGGGCGTCGAACGCGGGCTGCACGGAGGCGGTGAGGCCGAGTTCGGCGAAGGCGGCGACCGTCTCGGGGGTGAGCATCTCGGCGTGCTCGACGCGGTGCCGGGCCGCCCGCACGCGGGCGAGGCCGGCCTTCTCGGCGGCGGCGCGGACGCCCTCGACCACCGTGGTGACGGCGGCGTCCCCGATGGCGTGGAACCCGGCCTGCAGCCCCGCCTCGGTGCAGGCGACGACGTGCGCGGTGACGGCGGCGGCGTCCAGGTGGGCGGTGCCGGTGTGGGCGGCGTCGGCGTACGGCTCGTGCAGGCAGGCGGTGTGCGAGCCGAGGGCCCCGTCGACGAAGAGGTCGCCGGCGGCTCCCCTCGCGCCCAGCTCACGCGCCCTGGCCACGCCTTCGTCGCCCTGTTCGGCCCAGTAGCCCACCACGCGGGGGCCGGGCTCACCGGCGGCGAGCCGGAGCAGCGCGGTGAAGTCGTCCTCGGAGGAGATGTCCGGGCCGCCGCACTCGTGGAGCGAGCCGATGCCGAGCGAGGCCGCGTGCGCGAGCGCGGCCCGCTGGGCGCCGTCGCGCTGGGCGGGAGTCAGCGCGTCCAGCGCGACGGCGCGCACCGCGTGGTGGGCGTCGCCGGTCAGCGGGCCGTCGGCGTACCCGGCGAGGCCGGTGACGCCGGGGACCAGGTCGAGCAGGGCGGTGGTGACGACCGCGGAGTGGACGTCGATGCGGGAGAGGTAGAGCGGACGGCCGCCGGTGGCCTCGTCGAGCTCGGCGCGGGCCGGGGGCCGGCCGTCGGGCCAGCGGGCGGCGTCCCAGCCGTGGCCGAGCAGGACGCGATCGGCGGGGCGGGCGGCGGCGAAGTCGCGGACCAGGTCGAGGGCGGCCCGGAGGGTCGGCGCGGCGGACAGGTCGAGCCCGGTGAGCGCGAGTCCGGTGGCGGTGGTGTGCACATGTGCGTCGGTGAACGCGGGGGTGACGAGTGCGCCGTCGAGGTCGACGATCTCGTCGACGCCGTCCGCGAAGGCGTCGGCGGCGCCTTCGGAGCCGACCCAGGCGACCCGGCCGCGTTCGACGACCATCGCGGTCGCGAACGGGTCGGCGGGGCTGTGGACCTCGCCGCGGCGGAGGAGGACGGTCTGCGGGTCGGGGGTGCGCTCACTCATGCGTAACAGTGTCGCGCGGACGGTGGGCGCGGCGGACGCCGGGTGGCCCCCGACGCGCGCCGGACCAGGGACGACGGTTGCCGGGTCAGATGCGGGGCGGGCGGGCCTCGTACGGTGTCGACAGGACGACCGTGGTGCGGGTGGAGACACCGGCCAGGGTGCGCACGCGGGCCAGCAGCTCCTCCAGTTCGTGGGGCGTGGCGACGCGCACCTTGAGGATGTAGTTCTCGTCGCCGGCCACGCTGTGGCACGCCTCGATCTCGGGGACGCCGGCCAGCCTGTCCGCGATGTCGTCGGGGGCGCTGGGGTCGAACGGCTTCACGGAGATGAAGGCGGTCATCGGCAGCCCCACCGCCTCCGGATCGACGACCGCGGCGTAGCCGCGGATGACACCGCGCTGCTCCAGCCGGCGCACGCGCTGGTGCACGGCCGACGTGGACAGGCCCGTGGCCCTGCCCAGGTCGGTGTAGCTCATCCGCCCGTCCGTGACGAGCAGCTGCACGATCTGTCGGTCCAGCTCCTCCATGGCGCAAGAACCTACAGTGCCGCCGATCACCCCGGACAGCTCCGCGTCACAGGTCGTGCCCGTTCGTGACCTGCGCCGGGCCCGGTACGCGCGGGCGGGCGTGTCCCGCGGGGCACCTCGTCAGGCACCTGCGGGCGGCATGTGACGAACGCCACAGTGCCCGGACAGGCTTCGTGATGTCCTCGTGATTACCCGACTGGCGGGGCGGGAAGTGCTTGCTGTGGTCGAGGCCGTAGCGCCTGATCGGCCCAGCCCTAGGGGGAGAATCCCATGCAGAGTGTGAAGCGCCCTGGCCGTTCCGTGCCCAAGCGGCTCAAGGCCGTGATCGAGCCCGAGCCGGAGGGCGTCGAACCGGACGACGAGTTCGACGCGTACGACACGTTCGAGATGTACCGGGTGATCTGCCCGGACTGCGCGCAGCCCATCGCGCTCCTCGCCGACGAGGAGGTCCTGCCCGAGCACGCGCTGTGCGCGTCGCCGTGGAACCCCTTCGGCCTCACGGTGTGCGCCGGCACGGGCCGCGCGGCGGACGAGGCCCGCCCCGCGGACGAGTCGCTGGAGCCGCAGCAGCAGGAGACGGCTCTTCTGCTGACCCTGCCGCAGGGTCTCGACTGGCGCACCCAGCCGTTCTCCCACGTCGGCGGCCCCGGCTCCCGCCCGATCCGCGTCCCGACGATGCGCCGAGCCGCTTAGACCACCCCGACGCCGGGCCCTCGACCGGGGCCGCCCAGGGGTCCGCAGGGGCGGACCCCACACGCCCCACGGAGGCAGGGGCCCTGCCTTGGACTCAGGGGGCGACTGGGGGCGAAGCCTCACGTGTCGCTCAGCGTTGAGTGAGCAGAGCCCATCTCTCGCGGCCGGCAGAAGGCGAAGCCCCACGTCTCACTCAGAGCCCGGCTTCTCGGGGTTGGCAGGGAACGAAGCTCCGGGTGCCCTCTCGGAGCCCAAGGGGCGGAGCCCCTCTCTCTCGGGGTCCGGGGGCGGAGCCCCTCGGGGGTCCGGGCGGAGCGCGAGGGACGGCTCGGGGGCGGAGCCCCGCACGTCTTTCGGGGGTCCGGGGGCCTGCCTGCCCCCGGTGGGGTTGAAGGGGCGGAGCCCCTCGGGGACGGGAAGGGTAGGGGCGGCGGGGGGAAAACCCGGGTTCGCCCACCTACCCCCGTAAGAAAGACCGCGCCCCAGGGCGCGAACCCCCGTACGGACCCCGTGTGGGACACACGCCCGAATCCCCGGGCCGGTGACCCCACCACCCACCCTCGCGTTTGCCCGGTATGACCCCCACGTCCTCAGTGACCGGCCACCGCCGACGGGTGTTTCTGCCGGCCCCGGCCGATTCGGTCACTGTTCCCCCCGCCCCGCCGCAGCCACGGCCGCAGGACCCTCCCATCTACCGCGCCCTGATCCGCACCTGGGCCGACCGCGGCCGCACCCTCCCCGGTCGCCACGACCCGGAGTGGACCCGCCTGACGGCGCCCCCGCGCACCACGGCCCGGGGCGCCGACGAACCACCGTGGACTCCCCCGGCCGTAGCGCGCGAGCCCGGCGGCACCGTGCACGGCTCCGGCCGCGTACGGACACTCGACCCGGCCGTCGGCGGCCCGGCCGTCGGCGCGCTGCACTCCTGACGGTTCAGGCGCGCCTCAACCCCGCGTGGCCCCGCCCCGATGCGCCGCCGCCGGCGCCGGATACGCCGGGTCCAGCTCCTCGATGGCCCGCAGCGTGCCACCGAGCATCTTCGCCAGCAGCTCCCGCAACGTGTCCCGGGGCAGACCCGGACGGTCGATCCAGTCGAGGGTCGTGCCCTCGACGCTGCACAACCAGCCCAGCAGCCCCATCCGTGCGAGCGGCGCGGTCTCCTTGCGGCCGTACGTGCTCTCGGCGATCGCCTCGATCATGGCCTCGCGCACCCCGTCCCGTATCTCCTGCACCTCGGTGTCGAAGCCGACGCCCCCGCTGACGATCGCGCGGTACGCGGCCTGGTTGTGCTCGGCGTAGCGGAGGTAGCCGTCGAGGGTGCGGTGCAGCCGTTGTGCGGGCGGCAGATCCTGCCCCTCGGCGGCACGCGTGACGAGGCCCGCGACCGAGTCCTGGATGATCGCCAGGTAGTAGCCGCGCTTGGACTGGAAGTAGTAGTAGATCAGCCCCTTGGCCACCTGCGCGTGCCGGGCGATGTCGTCCATCGAGAGCGCGTCGTAGGACGTGTCGGAGAACAACGTCCGCCCGATGGCGATGAGTTCGGCGCGGCGCGCCACGGAACGGTCGGTCCCGCGCGCCCGGGGGCGTGCGGTGTCGCGCTGCTGACTGTGCGTCAATTTCGGCCCATGTCTGGAGCGGTCGGGCGGGACAGCGGCAGTATGGCAGAGCCATCCCGCCCGCATGTTCGACTCCGATCACCGACCCGCGTTCAGGGATGTGCCCTCCGAGGGGCGGACCCGCGGGTCAGAGCAGGCCGAGCTGCGTGACGAGCATCGCGAGGACGACGACGAGGATCCAGCCGAGGGCGTGCTCGAGGTACGGGGGGCGGTCGTCCTTCGGCCCGCCGGTGCGGGCGTTCAGGCGTGCGGCGGTGGCAGACAGTGCGGTCATGGCTTCTCGCTGTTGTTCGTCGTGCGGCGGACCCGGACTCCCCCACCGTGCCACCGGATGCGACGGACGCGGCCGAGAGCTTGGTCACAGGCGGTGGTGCGCACGGTGGGGCCGGGGTACGAGGTGCGCGGTCAGCCCTCCCGGCCGGGGAGCATGGACAGCGCCCGGGAGCGCAGGGCGACGAGGTCGTCGTAGGTGCCGTCGCGCTCGGCGAAGCGGTGCCCGAGGACCCCCTTGACGAGAATCTCGCGGGGTGTGGGGTCCTGCGACAGCAGCTCCATGACTTCGCTCAGGAAGTCGTCGAGCGGCAGCGCGTTCGGATTCACCTTCTCCTGGCCCGCCGTGGCGACGGCCGGCGGGACGAGTTCGACGACGTCGACCCCGGTGCCGTCGAGCTGGGCGCGCAACGCCTCGGAGTAGGCGTGCACCGCGGCCTTCGAGGCGGCGTAGCTGGGCATGGGCGGGAAGGGCAGGAACGCGATGCCGGAGGTGACGGTGACGAAGGTGCCGGCGCCCCGCCCGACCAGGTGCGGGGTGAAGGCGTCGAGGACCCGGACGGTGCCGAGCAGATTGGTTTCCACCGTCCAACGGGCCGTCTCGAAGTGCGCGGGGTCGCGCAGGTCCTCCATGGCCATGACGCCTGACATCGTCACCACGGTGTCCAGTCCCGGGTAGCGGGCGAGCACGGCATCCCGGGCCTCGGTGACGGAGGCGTCGTCGGTGACGTCGAGGGCGACCGTGCCGAAGCCCTCTCCGGCGAGTTCCGCGAGTGCGCGCGGGCTGCGGCCGGCGACGGCCACGGTGCTGCCCGCCGCGGCGAAGCGGCGGGCGAGTTCGCGTCCGATGCCGGAGGTTGCGCCGACGACGAGGACGGTGCGGTCGGAGAGATCCACGGGATCTTCCCTTCGTACGGGGCGCCGTCGGCACGGGGCCGGCGACGCGAGCGATGAGGAACGGGTGAGGAAGAGCGTCCGTCCAGAACGGGCGGCACGACGGCAAGTCTCGGCGGGCCGCGCCGGAAGTGGCAGAGCCCCCGTCCTCCCTGGTCCTGACAGGGCCCCCCTCGCCGCCCGCGCCCCGCATTACGGTGTCGGTATGGGTGGCACGAAGGACGACGAATCCGGCAATCGGCTCGGCAGCTATCTGCGTGCCCGGCGTGAGCTGGTCTCCCCCGAGCAGGCGGGGCTCCCGCCCGGCGGCAACCGGCGGGTGCCCGGTCTGCGCCGTGAGGAGGTCGCCCTGCTCGCCGGGATCAGTCCGGACTACTACCTGCGCCTGGAACGGGGCCGGGACCGCAATCCCTCCCCCCAGGTGCTCGCCGCCCTCGCACGCGTCCTGCGGCTCGACGACGTGGAGCGGACGTATCTACTCGGCCTCACGCCCGCCCGCCCCCGGACACCGCGTCCCAAGCGGCCCGAACGGGTGCCGGCACGGGTGCACGAGTTGCTCGCCCACCTCTCGATCCCCGCGTTCGTCGAGGGCCGTGCCTTCGACGTTCTGGCGTCCAATCCGATGGCCGTCGCGCTCTCGCCCCGGCTGCGGCCCGGCGAGAACCGGCTGCGCTCCCTGCTCCTCGACCCCGAGGAACAGGCCTTCCAGCAGGACTGGGAGAGGGCGACCGCCGACATCGTCGCCGCGCTGCGCACTACGATCGGCGACGACACCGACAACCCCCGGTTCGTCGAACTCGTGGGCGAACTGGCCCTGTCCAGCGGGCGTTTCCGCACCCTGTGGGCCCGGCACGACGTGCGCACCCTGGAGGGCGGCACGGTCACGGTCCACCACCCGGTCGTCGGCGGACTGCGCCTGCACCGCGACAAACTGCCCGTCGGCGGAGTCCTCCTCGTCGTCTACTACCCGGACAAGGGCAGTGACAGCGACGAGAAGCTGCGGCTCCTCGCCTCCCTCTCGGAAACGGATTCCGCGGAGGCCGCAGACGCGCGGCCCGCCTACGAGGAGTCCGCCGACACGGGGTTCACCGATCCGGGACCCGCCGGCACGGGGTCCGTCGGCCCGACGCCGTAGCGCGCCGGGCCGGCGGGTTCGGTCACTCGACCCCGACGCTCGCCAGGGCGCGCCGCCCGTCCGATGTCGGACGGGCCGGGAAGTACAGGTAGCACACCCCGCCCGAACCGCTCTTGACCTGGCCGTTCGCGTCGTAGCGCTTGGTGCGCAGCCAGATGTTCTCGAACTCGCGTCGCCGGTAGACGCGGCGCACCTCGGCGTCGCTCGGCGCCGCGGGGTCGTTGGCGATCACGTCGCCGTCGGCGGTGAAGCCGATCACGGTCATCAGGTGCCCGGAGGTGCCGTAGCCGGCTCCCGTGAGCTCCTCCTTGAGGAAGGACTGCGAGGTGATGACCGGGATGCCCGCCGCGACCAGCGTCTCCACATCGGTGAGCGAGGTCAGCCGGGTCACCACGCCCTGCATGTCCGGGTAGGTGGCCGCGTAGGCCGCGTTGAACGGCCAGTTGCCGCAGCCCTCGTACTGGTAGTCGAAGGTGTACCGGGCCGCGTGGCAGACCTGGGGGTCGGCGTACGACGGATCCACCCAGGCCAGTTGCCCGGCGGTGGGCCGGCGGCCCCAGTACTCGACGATCATCTGGGAGGAGGTCGGGCTGCACCAGGCCTCGCCGCCGTTGTCGTACTGCGGGTACTGGCCCTTGTGGATCTCCTGCGAGTAGCGCGGGACGCGGAGTTCTCCGGCGTGCCCCGGCGTGGAGGCCGGCACCGTGAAGCGGTCGGGGACGTCGGAGCCCATGGCGCCGAGCCGCCACACGGTGGGGGTCTTCCGGGTGCCGGGGACGCGGTACAGGGTGAGGCGCAGCCGGTAGGAGGCCAGCCGCAGTCCGCTCGCGGCGTCGTCGATGGCGAAGGTGTCGGTCCAGACGCTGCTCCGGCCGTCGCTCTGGCCGTCGACGGAGGTGCGGCGGATGTCCTCGTCGCCCGCCGCCCAGCGGCCCATCACGTACCAGGGCGTGTCCGTGCCGTCGGAGTAGCGGCCCGACAGCTCGGTCTGGATCCAGGTGCCGGCCGGGGTGTGCGCGTTCCAGGAGGCGATGACCTCGGTGGCGGGCACGGAGAGGGTGTGGGCCGGGGAGGTCCAGGTGGCGTAGTCCCAGGTGGAGGTGCGGCCGGTGTGCGGGTCGGCGTAGTCGGTGCGGCCCGCGGGGATGTCGAGCACCAGGCCGGGACGGGCGCCGGCGACGGCGCGGGTGCCCTTGGACGTGCCGGAGCGCCAGTCGGTGGGGGAGGTCCAGGCGTGGTGATCCACGGTGCGTGCGGGCTTCGTTCTCGTCGGCCGGTGGGACGGGACGGCGACCGCGGGGGTCGCGGCGCCGGCCGCGGCGGCGACGGCCACTGCGGCGGTGAGGAGAGTGCGGCGGGAGGGCTGGGAAGGTCCGGTCATGCGTGTCTACCCCCGGTTGTCCTTGAGTCCTTGAGTGGTGGTCGGACGCGAGTGGGCCAACTATGGCCGCCGGACGCGGACACCTGCCAGCATTCCGACGCATCGGCGCGCCACCACTATTGGTCTCGACCATCGAAGAAAGCCGCGGGGGTCGGCCGAGCGGGTCGCAGTGAGCGGCGGTGATCCGCCGGACGCCGAAGGCACGGCAGACGGGGCCCACACGGCAGGCGCGGCGGAACCTAGGATGGTGCTGTTGGCTCTGCACAGGACTCGGCGCTCGGGGCTCGTCATTCAGCAGCTTGTTTCTTCGGTGCGGCGGACGCCGCCGTCGTGCGGGGACGTGCGGCTCGTCGGTGTCGACGGACACGCCGGGTCCGGGAAGAGCACGTTCGCGGAGCGGCTGGCCGAAGCGCTGGGTGACGCGCCCGTACTGCACCTCGACGACATCGCCACCCACGACCAACTGTTCGACTGGACCGAGCGGCTGCTGCGCGAGGTCGTCGAACCGCTGCGTGAGGGCCGCACGGCGCACTACCGCCCGTACGACTGGCGCGCGCGGCGCTTCGGACCGGCGCGCGCGCTGCCGCCCGCTTCCGTGGTTCTGGTCGAGGGGGTCGGCGCGGGGCGGCGGGCCCTGCGGCCCCATCTGGCGCGGCTGCTGTGGATGGAGCTGCCCGCCGAGGAGGCCTGGCGGGCCGGGCGGGAGCGGGACGGCGCGGAGCAGCGGGAGTTCTGGGCCGGCTGGATCCCGGCGGAGCGCCGGCACTTCGCCCGTGACCCGTCGCGGCCCTTCGCCGATTGGCTGGTGCGGCGGACGGGCGACAGGAACGACGGGAACGCTGCCGGGCCCTGCGAGGAATATCTGGTGCTGCCGGGGCCCGTGGGGACCGCCTGACGGGGGATTCCCTCACGGAGGGTGACGGATCGTCAGCGGCGTGTCGATTTCGTGAAGGCCCTGCTCATCGACGCGCGCGACCGGGCCTTCCCGCGGCTTGACCGGGGCGCCGTGCACGTCCTACGTTTTCGCTGTGCGGTTCGTCGGAGCCGCCCTCGCACGCGAAGCCCCCGGTTGTTCCCCCGTGATCGGGGGCTTCGTTCCGCCCGCGGCCCCTTTCCCGTGCGCCGAGCGGCGCGCAGTGCTCACTCACCGTCACCGGCGCGTGTGCGCCCCCGTGCTCCCACCTCGCACAACGGCCCGGACGGCACCCTTCGATGGGTGGCTGCCCCGCAGGTACGATGCCCTCGGCGCGACCGGGGCCGCCTGGTCGTACCACTGCAACTCCGGTCCGCGGTACAGCGGTTCGAGGACTGCCGACGGGTACCTGCCCGGCGGTGAACCATCGGGGGCACGGTTTGTGGGGGACGTGATGGACTTCGGCACGCAGGGCCCCGAGGCTCCGGCCGACCTCGCCTGGCTGCGGGGCGTGGACGCCTACACCATGGGCGCCTACCCGCAGGCCGAGGAGGAGTTCCGGGCCGCGGTGCGGATGGACCCCGGGATGGCGGACGGCTGGCTCGGGCTGCACGCGCTCCGCGTCGACACGACGACCGCCCTGCTGCGGATGTTCCACCACCGGGAACGCTTCGGGGAGCAGCGGGCCCGGCACCGGCGCACCTTCAACTCCTGGTACTGGCTGGGCTGGTGGGTACAGCCGGTACTGGAGAGCCCGCGTGATCTGCTGCTGGCGCACGCCTCGCACTGGCTGGACGGCCGGCACGTGCCGGAGCTCGACCGGGCCCTCGCGGGGCTGCCGCCGATCGACACCGACCCCCAGGTCCGTTTCCTGCACGCCTGCCGCGCCTATCTGGTCAAGGACTGGGAGCAGCTGGTCCGGCACACCGATCCGCTGATCGACGACACCCTGCTCGGCATCGAGGCGGGGCTGTTCGGCGGCATGGCCCGGGTGCGGCTGGAGATGTTCGGGCAGGCGGAACCGCTGCTGTCGGCCGCGCTGATGCGGTGCCGCAGCGAGCAGCCGCAGCGCAAGGAGCTGCGCTACTGGCTGGCGCGGGCGCACGAGGGCACGGGCCGTTCGGCGGCCGCGCTGCCCCTGTACCGGGCGGTGCATCGGGTGGACCCGGCGTTCATGGACACCTCGGCCCGGCTCGCGGCGATAGCGGAGGGGGACGGGTACGAGGACGCGGCCGGTCTCGCGGCGGTCACCCTCGCAGGCATCGGCCAGGATCTGCTGGACGGCCCGGACGGACTCGACGGGGTCGACCCGCTGTTCGGTGCCGGCGCGGAGGGGTGGGACCTGCGGACCTCCCCCGAGCCCGAGCCGCCCACCGTCCCCGGAGTTCCCGGAGTTCCCGGAGTCCCGTCCGCCCCGGTCGTCGCGGCGCCGGCCGCCGACGCGGCCCGGGAGCGGACCCCGGGGACGGGCTCGCCGCTGCCGACCGGGCCCACCGATCCGGTGCTGCTTGAACAGGCACTCGCGGAACTGGAGCGGATGGTCGGGCTGGAGCCGGTGAAGCGCCAGGTCAAGGCGTTGTCGGCGCAGCTCAACATGGCGCGGCTGCGGGCCGGTCAGGGGCTGCCCGTGCAGCCGCCGAAGCGGCACTTCGTCTTCTCGGGCCCTTCCGGCACCGGCAAGACCACGGTGGCGCGCATTCTCGGCCGGGTGTTCTACGCGCTCGGGCTGCTCGGCGGCGACCATCTGGTGGAGGCGCAGCGGGCGGACCTGGTCGGCGAGTACCTCGGGCAGACGGCCGTGAAGGCCAACGAGCTGATCGACTCGGCGATCGGCGGCGTCCTCTTCGTCGACGAGGCGTACGCCCTGTCCAACTCCGGGTACGGCAAGGGCGACGCGTACGGCGACGAGGCGCTGCAGGTGCTGCTGAAGCGGGCGGAGGACAACCGGGACCACCTGGTGGTGATCCTCGCCGGGTACCCGGAGGGCATGGACCGGCTGCTGGCCGCCAACCCCGGGCTGTCCTCACGGTTCACCACTCGGGTGGACTTCCCCTCGTACCGGCCGCTGGAGCTGACGTCCATCGGGGAGGTGCTGGCGGCGGAGAACGGTGACGTCTGGGACGAGGAGGCGCTGGACGAGCTGCGCTCGATCGCCGGGCACGTCGTGGACCAGGGGTGGATCGACGAGCTGGGCAACGGACGGTTCCTGCGCACGCTGTACGAGAAGAGCTGCGCGTACCGGGACCTGCGGCTGTCCGCGTGTCCCGGTACGCTGACCCGGGACGACCTCGCCACGCTGCGGCTGCCGGACCTGATGCAGGCGTACGGGGAGGTCCTGTCCGGGCGGAACCCGCAGGACCCGTCGGCGCTGTAGCCGCGACGACGGGGCGGGCGAGCCCCCTGCGCCGGGGGCAGGACGTGAACCCCTGAGCCGGGGAGCGGCGGGACGACGGCCGGTGAGCCGGTGGCGGCGGGACGGAGACCCGTGAGCCCCCGTCCCGCCGTGCGCTACGCCACCGGGGTCTGCGCCCCGTCGGCGCTGAGCCGGTGCGCCGGGTCCCGTACCTCGCCGACCAGTAGCTCCAGTACGTCCTCCAGGGCGACCAGGCCCAGCACCCGGCCGGAGGCGTCCGCCACCTGCGCCAGGTGGGTCGCGGCGCGCCGCATCACCGTCAGGGCGTCGTCCAGCGGCAGTTCGGCGGCCAGGGTGGTCATCGGCCGCCACACGTGCTGCGGCACCGCGCGCTCGGACTCCTCGAGGTCGAGGACGTCCTTCACGTGCAGGTAGCCCATGAAGGCGCCGTTCTCCGCGGCGACGGGGAACCGGGAGTATCCGGTCCGGGCCGTCAGCGCCACGATCTCCCCCGGGGTGACCGCGGGGCGCACGGTCACCAGCGAGGTGCGGTCCAGGAGGACGTCGGTGACCGGACGGGAGCCCAGTTCCAGCGCGTCCTCCAGTCGCTCCTGCTCCTCGGGGTCGAGCAGTCCGGCCTGGCCGGAGTCCTCCACGAGCTGGTTGAGCTGCTCGCTGGTGAAGACCGCCTCGACCTCGTCCTTGGGCTCCACCCGGAACATCCTGAGGACCAGTCGGGCGCAGGCGCTCAGGAAAGCCGTGACGGGCCTGCACAGGCGGGCGAAGGCGACCAGGCCGGGGCTGAGCCACAGCGCGGCCTTCTCGGGGGCGGCCATCGCGAGGTTTTTCGGCACCATCTCGCCGATGACGAGGTGGAAGAAGACGACGGCGGCGAGCGCGAGGACGTACCCGAGGGGGTGGACCATTCCCTCGGGTAGGCGGATCGCCGTGAAGAGGGGCTCCAGCAGGTGCGCCACGGTGGGCTCCGCGACGGCGCCGAGGGTGAGGGAACAGACGGTGATGCCGAACTGGGCCGCCGCCATCATCTGCGGCAGCCGCTCCAGGCCGTACAGCACCTGGCGGGCCCGGGTGGTGCCGAGCGGCTCGATCTGGCTGCGCCGCACGGAGACCAGGGCGAACTCGGCCCCGACGAAGAATCCGTTCGTGAGCACCAGCAGCGCGGCGAACAGGAGTTGGACGACGCTCATCGCACGGCCTCCGCGGCGGAACCGCTGCGGGCGGTCCGCCCGGCGTGCGCGGAGGTGTCCGCGCCGCCGTCCGGTGCCGGTTCGGGGCCGCTTCCACCGGTGCCCCCGCGGGGATCCCCCGCCGGCGCCGCGCCGCCGGAGGCGGCGTGCGACAGCACGGCCCCGGTGCTCGGGTCGTGCGCCGCGGTCATGCTCCGGGGCGCGGCCGACGCCGCCGCGGGGGTCGGTGATGCCGCGGGGCCGCCGCCGGTCGCCTGCGCCTGCGCCGCGGCGGTGCGCGCCGGGGCGGATGCCGGTGGCGCGGTGCGCGGGGCCGGTGGGGACGAGGCCGCGGGGCACTCCGGCGCCGGGTCCGTGCGGGTCAGGCGGACGCGTTCGGCGCGGTAGTGGTCCACCTGCCGGACGGTCAGGCGCCAGCCGGGAAGGTCCGCGCGGTCGCCGGGGGCGGGGATGCGTCCGAGGAGGTCGGCGACGAGGCCGGCCACCGTCTCGTACGGCCCCTCCGGCGCTTCGAGGCCGATGCGCCGCAGCACGTCGACCCGCAGGCCGCCGTCGACGTCCCACGACGGACGTCCGTCCTCGGGCGGGGCGACGGCGAGTTCGGGCAGGTCGTGGCCGTCGTGCTCGTCGCGGACCTCGCCGACGAGTTCCTCGACGATGTCCTCCAGGGTGACCACGCCGGCCGTGCCGCCGTACTCGTCGACGACGACGGCGATGGGCTGCTCGCTGCGCAGCCGCGTCAGCAGCGGCCGCACCGGCAGGGTCTCGGGGACCAGGACCGGCGGCTGGGCGATCCGGCCGACGGTGGTGCGCAGCCGGTCGCGCACGGGCACGGCGAGCGCGTCCTTGAGGTGGACCATGCCGACGATCTCGTCGATCTTCTCCCGGTAGACGGGGAAGCGGGACAGTCCGGTGGCCCGGGTCAGGTTGACCACGTCCTCGGCGGTGGCGGAGGACTGCAGGGCGCTGACCTTCACGCGGGGGGTCATCACATGCTGGGCGGTGAGGTCGCCCAGCGACAGGGTGCGCACGAAGAGGTCGGCCGTGTCCTGCTCCAGCGTGCCTGCCCGCGCGGAGTGGCGGGCCAGCGAGACGAGTTCGCCGGGGGTCCGGGCGGAGGCCAGTTCGTCGGCCGGTTCCACGCCGAGGGCCCGTACGAGCCGGTTGGCGACGGTGTTGAGCGCCGAGATCACCGGGCGGAACAGGCGGGCGAACACGTGCTGGGGGCCCGCGACGAAGCGCGCGACCTGCAACGGCCGGGACACCGCCCAGTTCTTCGGCACGAGCTCGCCGATCACCATCTGTATCGCGGAGGCCAGCAGCATGCCGACCACCACCGCGAGCCCGGAGCCGACGCCGCCCGACAGGCCGAGGGCGGCGAACGGGCCACGCAGCAGTTCGGCCAGCGCCGGTTCGGCGAGCATGCCGACGACGAGGGAGGTGATCGTGATGCCGAGCTGGGTGCCGGAGAGTTGGAACGACAGGTGCTTGAGCGCCTCGACGACCGTGCGCGCGCGCCGGTCACCGTCGGCGGCGGCCTTCTCCGCCTCGGGCCGCTCGACCGTGACCAGGCCGAACTCGGCGGCCACGAAGAAGCCGTTGGCAAGGATCAGTACGAATGCCGCTGCCAGGAGCAGCAGGGTGAGGGTCATGATGCCGCCGCCCGAGCACGCGCGCGGAGGGGGTCCGCGCTATGTCGGCAGGGGGCGGCGCAGGTACTGCAGGACGGTCCGTCCATCGCCGGAGGGAGTCACTCCTCGGTTAGCAGGAGCCCCAGGGCACCGGGCGGTGCGGCAGGGGCGGAGGCGTTGTGTCAACGCCTCCGCCCCCAAGATTAATCAAGACATGGCCGGATGCGGCAGGGCCGGCTTCCCCGACTCAGCCCTGATGTTCCGCGGAGGGCGGCTCGGGGTCGTCGACGGAGTGGGCCCGGACGAGCGCGCGCAGGGCCCGCGCGTCGGCGACGGCGCGCGCCCGGGCGATGCCCGGCTGGATGCCCAGCGCGGGCAGGCTGGTTCCATCGCTGAGGTCGAGGAAGACCCACGCGTCACCCGGGCGCAGATTGACCTGGATGATCTGCGCCCATTCCAGCCGGCGCCGGCTGGTGATGTTCACCACGGTCACCCCGGAGTCGTCGGCGGTGATCCGGGGCCGGGAGAGGAGGACGAGTATCCCGGCGAGCAGCAGGGCGGTGAGCAGGAAGCTGAGCCGCTCACCGGGTCCGAGCTGTTCGAGCAGGAACGCGACGACCGTGATCACGACGACGATCGCCACGGCCGCCGTGAGCAGCACGGCCCGGGTGCGCCCCGGCCGGAAGGTGACCGGCAGGGCGGGCACCTCCGGAGGGCCCGCAGCACCCGGGGCATCCGGAGTACCTGGGACGTCCGGGGCGCCCGGGACGTCCGGGGCGCCGGCAGGGCCGGAGGAGGCAGGCGGTGTCGGCATGGTGTCGCTCCGGCCGGTCAGAGGCGACAGGCGTGGATCGCCGTGGTCAGGATGGCGCGCGCGCCCAGGTCGTAGAGGTCGTCCATGATCCGCTGCGCCTCCTTGGACGGGACCATGGCACGCACGGCGACCCAGCCCTCGTTGTGCAGCGGGGAGACGGTCGGCGACTCCAGTCCCGGGGTGAGCGCGACGGCCTTCTCGAGCTGTTCGACGCGGCAGTCGTAGTCCATCATCACGTACGTCCGGGCCACCAGGACGCCCTGGAGCCGGCGCAGGAACTGCTGCACCTTGGGCTCCTCGACGTCCGCCCCGGTGCGGCGGACGACGACCGCCTCCGAGGTCATGATGGGCTCGCCGAAGACCTCCAGGCCCGCGTTGCGCAACGAGGTCCCGGTCTCGACGACATCCGCGATGACCTCGGCCACACCGAGCTCGATCGCGGTCTCCACGGCCCCGTCGAGGTGGACGACGGAGGCGTCGATGCCGTGCTCGGCGAGGTGCCCGGCGACGATGCCCTCGTAGGACGTGGCGACGGTCAGGCCGGCCAGGTCCTTGACATCGCCGACGGTGCCCGGCTTGCCGGCGAAGCGGAAGGTCGAGCGGGCGAAGCCCAGCGGAAGGATCTCCTCCACCTGCGCGCCGGAGTCGACGAGCAGGTCACGTCCGGTGATGCCGATGTCGAGGCGGCCCGAGGAGACGTAGATCGCGATGTCTCGGGGGCGGAGGTAGAAGAACTCGACCTCGTTGACCGGGTCGACGATCCGCAGTTCCTTGGACTCCCGGCGCTGCTGGTAGCCGGCCTCATGCAGCATCGCCGCCGCAGGGTCTGACAGGGAACCCTTGTTGGGGACGGCGATGCGCAGCATGAGGTCGGCTTCCTTTGCGTGAGTGAGGCGCGTGAGTGGGTCAGGAGTGCGGAACGACGCGATGCGGAGGGATGTGACGCGGAGCGGGGAGGGACGGGAGGCGGTGCGGGGCCGGACGGCTCACAGATGGGCGTAGACGTCGTCCAGGGAGATGCCGCGGGCGACCATCATCACCTGGACGTGGTACAGCAGCTGCGAGATCTCCTCGGCCGCCGCCTCCTTGCCCTCGTGCTCGGCGGCCATCCAGACCTCTGCGGCTTCTTCGACGACCTTCTTGCCGATGGCATGCACGCCCTTGCCGACCAGTTCCGCGGTGCGGGAGGTGGCGGGATCGCCGTGGGCTGCCTTGTGCTGGAGCTCGGTGAAGAGCTCCTCGAACGTCTTATTGGACATGGTGGTCCTCACCCTACGCGGTCCGGACGGTGCCTCAGTGCCAGGGTTCGGATACCGAGCGGAGCGTGGCCGCGGTGGCGACCGCCGCCGTCACCGCCTCGTGGCCCTTGTCCTCGCTGGAGCCCGCGAGGCCGGCCCGGTCCAGGGCCTGCTCCTCCGTGTCGCAGGTGAGGACGCCGAAGCCGACCGGGACGCCGGTCTCGACGGAGACCTGGGTCAACCCCTGGGTGACGCCCTGGCACACGTAGTCGAAGTGGGGTGTGCCGCCGCGGATGACGACGCCCAGGGCGACGACGGCGTCGTAGCCGCGGCCCGCGAGGACCTTGGCGGCGACCGGGAGTTCGAAGCTGCCGGGGACCCGGAGCAGCGTGGGCTCGTCGATGCCCAGGTCGCCGAGGGCGCGCAGGGCACCGTCCACCAGTCCGTCCATCACCTTGTCGTGCCACTGTGCCGCGACGACGGCGACCCTGAGGTCGCTCACGTTCCGTACGGACAGCTCCGGTGCGCCCTTGCCACTCACGTTCTCGTGTCTCCTGAAGGTGGTCCGACCGGACTGCCCGGCCGTGTCGTGTTCCTGCTTCTTGCTTCTTGCTTCTTGCTTCTTGCTTCTTGCTTCTTGCTTCTTGGTGCTTGCTTCTTGGTGCTTGCTTCTTGGTGCTTGTTACTGGTTGCCGCAAGGGGACGCGGTGGCCGTGTCCAGCCAGGGCAGGTCGTGCCCCATCCGGTCCCGTTTGGTGCGCAGGTAACGGAGGTTGTGCTCGCCGGCCTGCACGGGCATGGGTTCCCGCGCGGTGACCCGTACGCCGTGGCGTTCGAGCGCGTCGGTCTTGTCCGGGTTGTTGGTCAGCAGCCGGACGCTGCGCACCCCGAGGTCGGCGAGTATCCGCGCGCCGGCGCCGTAGTCCCGGGCGTCGGCGGGCAGACCCAGTTCGAGGTTGGCGTCGAGGGTGTCGCGGCCGCGCTCCTGGAGTTCGTACGCGCGCAGCTTGGACATCAGGCCGATGCCGCGCCCCTCGTGGCCGCGCAGGTAGACCACCACCCCCCTGCCCTCGCGCTGGACGAGCTCGAGGGAGGCTTCGAGCTGCGGTCCGCAGTCGCAGCGCAGGGAGTGGAAGACGTCGCCGGTGAGGCATTCGGAGTGGACGCGCACCAGGACGTCCTCGCCGTCGCCGAGGTCGCCGTGGACGAGGGCGATGTGCTCGACACCGTCGGCGGTGGCGCGGTAGCCGTGCGCGGTGAACTCGCCGTGCGTGGTGGGCAGTCGGACCTCGGCCTCGTGGCGGACGGCGGGCTCGGCGGGCCGGGCGGTCCCGGCGGAGCGGCGGTAGGCGACCAGGTCCTCGATGGAGATGATCGTCAGGCCGTGCTTGCGGGCGAACGGCACGAGGTCGGGCAGCCGCAGCATGCGGCCGTCCTCGCCGGCGATCTCCACGATCGCGCCGGCCGGGCGCAGGCCGGCGAGCCGGGCCAGGTCGACGGCGGCCTCGGTGTGGCCGTTGCGGGTGAGGACGCCCCCGGGGCGGGCGCGCAGCGGGAAGATGTGGCCGGGGCGGACGAGGTCGGCGGGCTCGGCGGTGCCGTCCGCAAGGAGCCGCAGCGTGGTGGCGCGGTCGGCGGCGGAGATGCCGGTGGTCACGCCGTGCGCGGGGCCCGCGTCCACGGAGACGGTGAACGCGGTCTTCATGGACTCGGTGTTGTCGTCGACCATCTGGGGCAGCCGCAGCCGGTCCAGTTCCGCGCCCTCCATGGGGGCGCAGATCAGGCCGCGGCACTCGCTCATCATGAAGGCGACGTGCGCGGGGGTGACCTTCTCGGCGGCCATGACGAGGTCGCCCTCGTTCTCACGGTCCTCGTCGTCGACGACCACGACCGGGCGGCCGGCCGCGATGTCGGCGATCGCCTGTTCGACGGGGTCGAGCGCGAGGTCGTCGAGGAGGTCGGTGCTGTGCAGGACGGGCGCCGTGGTCATGCCGTGGCTCCTTCCAGGACGGGCCGCGTGCCCCGGCGGGAGCGCAGCCACCAGTCGCGCAGGCCCCACAGGACGAGCGCGCCGTAGAGGACGTAGACGAAACCGGAGAAGGCGAAACCGTTGGCGAAGTTGAGCGGGACACCGACGGCGTCGACGAGCAGCCAGGCCAGCCAGAACTCGACCATGCCGCGGGCCTGGGCGTACATCGCGACGATCGTGCCGACGAAGATGTACGCGTCCGGCCAGGGGTCCCAGGACAGCGACGGGTACGCCTTGAACACGGCGGCGACGGCGACCGTGCCGACTGCGGCGACCGCGATCAGCGCCGCGCGCTCGCGCCAGGTGGCGAACCGGACGGCGATGTGGCCGTCCTCGGCCCCGTCCCGGCCGCGGTTCCACCGCCACCAGCCGTAACCGGCGACGACCATGACGACGATCTGCTTGCCGGCGCTGCCGGAGAGGTGGGCGGTGGCGAACGCGGCGAAGAGGACGATGCCGGAGAGGAACTGGGTGGGCCAGCTCCAGATGGACCGGCGCCAGCCGAACGCCAGACCGACCAGGCCGATGACGTTGCCGATCATGTCCGACCACTTGATCTGCTGGTCGAAGAGGGTGAACGCCTGCGAGTTCAGCCAGTTCACCGCGCCGCCTCCCGGTCCGCGTCCACGGTCACGCTGACGTTCGCGTTCGCGCCGAGCAGCCGCTCGACGTACTTGGCGACGATGTCGACCTCGAGGTTGACCGGGTCGCCGGGCTGCTTGCGGCCCAGCGTGGTCAGGGCGAGCGTCGTGGGGATCAGACTGACGGTGAAGTGCGCGTCACCGGCCTCGACGACGGTGAGGCTGATGCCGTCGACGGTGATGGAGCCCTTCTCCACGACATACCGCGCGAGGTCCGCGGGGAGGGAGACCTTGACGAGCTCCCAGTTCTCGGAGGGCGTACGCGCGAGGATCTCGCCCGTGCCGTCCACGTGGCCCTGCACGATGTGCCCGCCGAGGCGGGCGCCGACGGCGGTGGGGCGTTCGAGGTTGACGCGGGAGCCGACGGCTAGGGCGCCGAGGCTGGAGCGCGTCAGGGTCTCCGCCATGACGTCGGCGGTGAACTCGTCGCCCTCGTGGTCGACGACGGTGAGACAGACGCCGTTGACGGCGATGGAGTCGCCGTGCTGCGCCCCCTCGGTGACGACGGGGCCACGGAGCCGGAAGCGGGCGGCGTCGCCGAGGTCCTCCACGGCGGTCACTTCGCCCAGCTCTTCGACGATTCCGGTGAACACTTCCCGGGTCCTCCTGCCTCTTCGGGCACGGACTCCGGGGGCTGTCGGAACGACAGACTCGTACGGGAGGAACACCTGGGGCGACGCCGAGCGGACGCGTCCTGGGGCGCGTGGTGCGGGGCCGCGCGAGAGATCTCGCGGGTCCGCACGGTCGCGTGTCCCTGAGGACGAACCGGTACGGCGGCGCGCACGAATGCCCGCCCGCCGCGCACTGCCTCCCATCCGGACTTTAACCGTCGGTCCAGGAATTTCACCTGGTCAACCGGCCGCTGGAAGCGACCGGGTCGCGGACTGTAACCGCCGGTTCGGACTTTCACCGACCCCGGAGTGCGCTGCTTCTGGTACAGACACAGTGTGCCACGCCCATGCGGGTGAGTGACTGTGCGGTGCCTCACAGACAGCGGTGCCTCACAGACAGCGGTGCTTCGCAGAGACCGGCTACGGGAAGCCCGGCGGCGGGCAAGGGCCGTCGTCACCACCGCCGGGCCGCCGGCGAACGCCGCTACGCGCACGGCGCGCGACGTCAGGGCTGACGGTAAGTGGTCTGGACCAGACGGTCAATGGGGCAGCGCCCGTAACCGTAGGGGGCGCGGGGAACCGCGCGCGACCACCGACCGCCTGCCGGAGAAAACACATGCGGGGTCGCAGGGACGGAGCACCTGAAGGGCGGGAGGGGCAGGGGCGGCGGGGGCGATGAACCCGCCGGCACAGCCGGACCGGACGTCAGCCGAGCTGCGCCGCAGCCGCGAACACCGCCCGCTGCACCGCGTCACGGGCCATCAGGAGCGCGCCACGCAACACCGCCGCGCCTCCCAGCTCCCCCACCCGCACCTCCGTCGGCAGCGGCGACATCCCCGCCAGCCGCTCCGCCACGCGCCCCGCCAGCTCCTCCCCGCCGGCCTGCCCCACCTCGCCCCCCAGCACCACACACCCGGGATCCAGCACCGCGACCACGGACGACACCCCGATCGCCAGCCGTTCGGCGAGCGCGTCGAGGAACAACTCCGCGCCGCCGTCGATCCCCGCCCGCACCAGCCCCGCCGCATGCGCCCCCGGCTCACCCCCGGGCGCCGTCACCCCGTACCGCTCCGCGAGCCGCACCACCGCCGCCGCCCCCGCCAGCGCGTGGAATCCGCCCGCGCAGTCGGTCGCCGACGGCAGCCCCCCGGTCCCCGGCACCGGCAGGAACCCGATCTCCCCGGTCCCGCCGGAGGCACCCCGCCGCAGCGCGCCGTCGAGCATCACCGCCGCCCCCGTGCCGTGCCCCAGCCACAGCAGCACGAACGTGTCGCGGTCGCGCACGGCCCCGTCGCGCCGCTCGGCCAGCGCCGCGAGGTTGGTCTCGTTCTCGACGATCACCCGCGCGGGCAGCCGCTCCTGCAACGCGGCCACCAGCCGCCGGTGCCACTCGGGCAGGCCGGAGGAGTCGCGCAGCTCCCCCGTGGCGGGGTGGATCAGCCCGGGTGCGCCGATCCCGACGGTGTGCAGCCGGTCGACGCCGGCCTCCTTGGCGGTGCGCTCCACCAACGTCACCGCCTGCTCGACGGCCGGCCCGGTCCCCGTGCCGTCGCCGATCGGCACGGAGGCCTCGGCGAGCACCACGCCGAGAAGATCGGCGACGACGACCGTCACCCCCTCGGTGCGCACGTCGAGCGCGGCCAGATGCGCGCGCCCCGCGACGATCCCGTACAGCCGCGCGTTCGGCCCGCGCCGCTGCTCGCCCGACTCCCCCACCACCTCGATCAGATCGGCCACGGCCAGGCGTTCGACGAGGTCGGCGACCGTGGGCCGGGACAGTCCGGTGAGCTGCTTCAACTGCCCGGCCGTGAGCGGGCCGTGCTCCTGCAGCAGCCGGAGTGCGAGCCGGTCGTTGATGGCCCGGGCGGTACGCGGGGATGCGGGCATGCGGGGATCCTCCCAGACGGGACGGACGGCCGGGGGCACCCGTCACCCCGGGCACCGGACCGCAGGCCACGGCCCCGGTAACAGGCCGCCGACCGCCCGACCGTAAAGCGGCTATCTATCAGGCAGGGTCCCTGATAGTTTACGCCGGTCGCCGGTCACTGCGGATTCACGGCTCCAGGGAGGGAAGAGGCACCATGGCGGACGTGCACGGAACGGGCCACAGGGTCCATGACAGGCAGCGCGTGAGGCGGGCGCGGTACGCCGTGGCGGCCGTGTTCGCCGTGCACGGCGCGGTGACCGGCTCGTTCGCGACCCGGGTGCCCTGGATCCAGGACCACGCCTCGGTGAGTGCGGGCCAGCTCGGCCTGGCGCTGGCCTTCCCGGCGTTCGGCGCGGCCGCGGCGATGCCGCTCGCGGGCCGGATCACCCACCGCTTCGGTTCCCGCGCCGCGCTGCGCGGCCTGCTCGCACTGTGGACGCTCTCCCTGATCCTGCCGTCGCTGGCGCCGAACGTGTACGCGCTGTGCCCGGCGCTGTTCGCCTACGGCGCGGCGGCGGGCATGTCGGACGTGGCGATGAACGCGCTGGGCGTGGAGGTGGAGAACCGTCTCGACAAGTCGATCATGTCCGGGCTGCACGGGATGTGGAGCGCCGGCGCCCTGATCGGCTCGGCCGGCGGCACCCTCGCCGCGCACCTGGGCAGCGACGCGCGCGTGCACCACGCGCTGGCCGCGGCCGCCTTGACCGTGCTCGGCCTCGTCGCCTGCCACTGGGTGCTGGACCTGCGGCCCGCCGAGGACGAGGAGCCGCCGCCCCGGTTCTCGCTGCCGCCCCGGTCCGCGCTGCTGATCGGCGCGGTCGGTTTCTGCGCGGTGTTCGCGGAGGGCGCGAGCCTGGACTGGTCGGCGGTGTACCTGCGGGACCGGCTGGAGACGTCGGCGGGCCTCGCGGCGGCCTGCACCACGGGCTTCACGCTCACCATGGCGGTGGCGCGGCTCGTGGGCGACGCGGTGGTGGACCGGTTCGGCGCCGCCAGGACCGTACGCGTGGGCGGCGTACTGGCGACGTTCGGCGGGCTGATGGTCGTACTGGCCGGGCACCCGGCCGTCGCCATGGGCGGCTTCGCGCTGATGGGCCTCGGCATCGCGGTGGTCGTCCCGCTGTGCTTCGCCGCGGCCGGCCGCAGTGGGCCGAACCCGAGCCAGGCCATCGCGGGCGTCGCGACCGTCACCTACACCTCGGGCCTCGTCGCCCCCGGCGCGATCGGCACACTGGCCCAGGCGACGAGCCTGATGGCGTCGTTCGGCCTGGTGACACTGCTCGCCTGCGGGCTCGCGGTGTTCGCCGGAGTGCTGCGGGTCGGCGACCGCGACCGGCAGAAGATCAGCGGTGGTCCGGGTGCAGCAGTTCCCGACCCACGGCCCTGAACCGCTCGCTCCAGGGTGCGGGCCGCAGCGTCGCGGGGTCGAGACGGACCAGCACCCGGCTGCCGCGGGCGTACGTCAGGGCCCCGTCCGCCGAGCAGAACCGGAACCCGTACGTGAGCCCGGTGGTGCCGAGCCGTTCCAGCCACAGGTGCACGGCGTACGCGCCGGGGCGGCTCACCGGCGCCTCGTACCCGATCCGCAGCTCCCGCACCGCGTTGCAGAAGTCACCGGCGGCCTCCCAGTCCCCCTCGTACCCGCCGAACCCGTACCCCTGCCACAGCTCGGCCCAGGCGCGTTCGACCATGACCGGGTAGCGGGCGTTGTGCAGCAGCCCGAGGGCGTCGAGGTCGTCGAAGTGGACGGCGATGGGTATCAGCCGCCCGTACGACAGTGCGGGCGCGGCCGGGGCTTCGGCGGTCACTGGGCGGCTCCTGGGGAGGGGGCGGGAGACGGGAGGGTCGTTCTCGGCCGGCCCGCCGACGCCGGCCGGGCCGGGCCACCCCACCCATCCTAAGCGACCGCTCAGCAGCGCTGAGCAGGGACTCCGCCCATGACTCGGCCTGCGGGACAGGCGGAGCGTGCGGGGCGGGCGTCGGCGGGGTGCCGCCGCCCCGCCGCTCTACGGCTGCCGCTCCTCGTCGTCGTACTCGGTCAGGCCGCCGTCCAGCAGCGCCGGCTGATAGGTGCCCGCCGCCTTGGACAGCCAGCGCAGGCAGTGGTAACCGGCCAGCACGAGCAGGGTGCCCAGCGCGATGCCGCTGAGCTCGAAGTTGTCGGAGATCTTCAGGCTGACGCCGCCGATGCCGACGATCAGTCCCGCCGCCGCCGGGATCAGGTTGAGCGGCTGCCCGAAGTCGACCTTGTTGCGGATCCAGATCTGGGCGCCGAGCAGACCGATCATGCCGTAGAGGATCACGGTGATGCCGCCCAGTACTCCGCCCGGGATCGCGGCGACGAACGCGCCGAACTTGGGGCAGAGCCCGAACAGGAGCGCGAAGATCGCCGCGCAGAGGTAGGCCGCGGTCGAGTAGACGCGGGTCGCCGCCATGACGCCGATGTTCTCCGCGTAGGTGGTGGTGGCCGGGCCGCCGGCGACCGTCGAGACCATGGTGGCGGCCCCGTCCGCCATGATGGCCGTGCCGAGCTCGTCGTCCAGCGGGTCGCCCGTCATCTCACCGACGGCCTTGATGTGACCGGTGTTCTCCGCCACCAGGGCGATCAGAACCGGGAGGGCCACGACGATCGCCGACGTGCTGAACGCGGGCGCGTGCAGATCGGGGAAGCCGACCCAGCCGGCCTGCTGGACCGACGTAAGGTCCAGGCGCCAGTGGTCCGTCACCTTGCCGCTGCCGTCCACGGAATGGATCTTCCCTGCGGTCAGATCCAGGACCCACGACAGCAGATATCCGAACACCAGGCCGAGGAAGATCGCGATGCGCGACCAGAAGCCGCGCAGCACCACCAGAGCCAGGCCGGTGAAGCCCATCGTGGCCAGCGCCGACCACTGGTCCTGCGGCCAGTAGGTCGAGGCGGCCACCGGGGCCAGATTGAAGCCGATCAGCATGACCACGGCGCCCGTCACCGCCGGCGGCAGTACGGCGTGGATGACCCGCGATCCGAGGAAACGAATCACCACACCGACCACGGCGAGCGCGAGCCCCACGACGAACAGTGCACCGGTCAGCTCCGCCGGTCCCCCGCCCTGACTCCCGATGACCGCCGCCACGCCGACGAAAGAGAGCGACGACCCCAGGTAGCTGGGGACCCTTCCGCGTGTGATGACGAGGAACAGCAGCGTCGCCACCCCCGAGGCCATCAGACCGAGACTCGGATCGAGCCCCATGAGCACCGGGGCGACGAAACACGCGCCGATCATCGACACGACATGCTGAGCGCCCAGCCCGATCGTCCGGGTCCAGGTGAGCCGCTCTCCCGGCCGGACGACCTCACCCGCTTCCAGGCGGCGCCCATCGCCGTGCAGCTTCCAACCAAAACCCGACATCAAGCACACTCCGTTCGTTCAGTACCGCAAGAAAATATAGGGTGTGCGGTCACCCGACCGGACCGCCGAGGCGCCGACCACCTGCTGCCGCGGAGTTCGACCGGGGAGCGGCCCCACGGCCGGTCGCTGCCGACCGGGAAACAGTGTCCGGACACGGCCTCCGGTCAGGCCGCGGGCCCCGGCCGCCCTCCCCTCCCCCGCCCGGCCCAGTCCTCACGTCCCCCGTTGTGGGGAATGCCGTCGGCCCCGGCCGCCCCGGTGGCGGGGGCCTGGGACGCTGCGTGCATGGTGCGGTTGCAGGAGTCCGTGGTCGGTGTCGACGGCGTCGTGGCCCGTATGCGTGCGCTGGGCGCGGCCTGGCCCGAGGGGGACGGCGTGGGGGTGTTCAACGGGGTCTACCTCGCGGTCACCGAGGAGCTGGACCGGCGCATCGACGCCGGTGAGTTCCCGGATCGCAGGGGCGCGAGCACGCTCGACGTCCGCTTCGCCGAGCGGTACCTGACGGTGGCCGAGCGGGGGCCGGTACCCGCGTGCTGGCGGCCGTTGTTCCAGTTCCGCCGGCATCCGGGCGTACGCCCGCTGCAGTTCGCCCTCGCGGGGATCAACGCGCACGTCGGGCACGACCTCGCCCTGGCGGTTGTGGACGCCTGCCGGGTGCTCGGCTGCGAACCCGAGGACCTGGAGGCCGGCTTCGAGCACGTCGGCGATGTCCTCGTCGCACTGGAGGAACGTATCCGCGAGGAGCTGATGCCGGGCCCCGACCTGTTGCAGGTCGCCGATCCGCTGACCCATCTGCTGGGCTCGTGGAGCCTGGAGCGGGCCCGGGAGGCGGGCTGGTCCGCGGCCCGCGCGCTGTGGGCGCTGCGCGGGCTGCCGGAGCTGGCGGAGGAGTTCGCCGCCCGCCTGGACGCGGTGGTCGGCCTGGCGAGCCGCATGCTGCTCACCCCGCTGGGCCGCTGGGGCCCATGCAGCCCCTACGGGCCGTAGGGGCTGCATGGGCCCGGCCCTCAAGGGATGCACGGGCCCCCGCCTCACCCGCCCCCGTCAGTCCTCCGGCAGTTCCACCGGCGCGATCTCGTCGTACACGTCGCCCGGCCCGGGGTTGGTCGCGTCGGTCGTGCCGCCCAGGTGGTGCATGACGCCCCAGACCGCGTTGAGCGCGGTCTGCACCGCCCCCTCGGCCCAGCCCGCCGTCCAGGAGATGTCGTCGCCGGCGAGGAAGATGCCGCGCTTGTCGGCGGGCAGCCGGTCCTGCATGAAGTGGGTGAACAGGCGCCGCTGGTAACGGTAGTGACCGGGCAGGTTGGCCTTGAACGCGCCCATGAAGTAGGGCTCGTTCTCCCAGGAGACGGTCACCGGGCTGGCGATGATGTGCTTCCGTATGTCGACACCGGGATAGATCTCACCGAGCGACTTCAGCATCACCTCCATCCGCTCGTTCGCGGACAGCGGCAGCCACTTCAGGCTGTCGTCGCACCAGGTGTAGGAGAGGCAGATGACCGCGGGCCGGTCCGGGCCGTCCTCCAGCAGGTAGGTGCCGCGGGTCATGCGGTCGGTGAGCGTCATCGACATGACGTCCCTCCCGGTCGGGTTGCCCTGGTCGTCGACGGCCTTGTCCCGCCAGAACGGCCGGTCGACCGGCACGAACAGCTTGGAGCTCTCCATGTAGTGGGTGCGCTCGATGGCGGTCCAGTGGTCGATCGGGAAGAGCGAGTCGTCGCAGTCGATCTTCGAGAGCAGCATCCAGGACTGGGCGGTGAAGACGGCCGCGCGGTAGGTGCGGATGTCGCCGTCCGCGTCCGTCACCGTGATGCGGTTGCCCGCCGTGCGGTGCAGCCGGGTCACCGCCGGGCGGGGCTCGCCGCCGATGTGCAGGGCTTTCAGCGAGGTGCCGTACGGCCAGTGGACGATCTTCTCCGGTTCGCGCTCCCACAGCCGCAGCGGCAGTTGCTGGGAGCCGCCGACGATGCCGCGGTGGTGGTCGTCGGCCTCGGTGTAGACGACGCGGAGGATCTCCAGGATGGAGTTGGGGAAGTCGGTGTCCCAGCCGCCGGTGCCGAAGCCGACCTGGCCGAAGATCTCCCGGTGCCGGAAGGACTTGAAGGCGTCCGAGTCGCAGAGGAAGCCGTAGAAGGTCTGGTTGTCGAGCTTCTCGACGAGCCTCGACCAGATCTCGCGGATGCGCGGCACGTCCCGCGTCCGCAGGGCGCGGTTCATGTCGGAGAAGTCGGCGCCCTCCTCCAGGCAGCGGGCCCAGGCGTCGGCCACGTCCCGGTAGACCTGCGGGAGGTCGGCCATGGTCTCGGCGTAGTGGGACTCGCCCTTGAGGTCCACGACGGTCGACGGGGTGGCCTCCGCGAGGGGGTTGGGGAACGGCAGGGTCTCGAGGCCCACCAGGTCGATGTAGTGCTGGAGCGCCGTGGAGGACGGCGGGAAACGCATCGCGCCCATCTCCGCGGTCAGCGAGGGGTCGCAGCCCTCGAAGCCCACCGTCCGCAGCCGGCCGCCGATCCGGTCGGCCTCGTACACCACCGGCTTCAGGCCCATCTTCATCAGCTCGTACGCGGCGACGATGCCGGACAGCCCGCCGCCGATGACCGCGATCTCGGTGCCGTGCTCGGTCGCGGGGACCTGGCCGAGGCCCGCGGGATGCGCGAGGAAGTCGTCGTAGGCGTACGGGAAGTCCGGGCCGAACATGGTGATCGGCGGCTGCTGCCCGTCGGGCTGCTCGATCGCGTTGGGCACGGTGGACGTCATGAGGTACGGACTCCTTGCGCGGGTGTGCGGGGAAGGGGGTTGGACGGGAGGGGGGTTGGCCGGGGAAAGGGTGTGCGGGGGTGAGCGGCCGCGGAGGTCAGGCGGGGGTGCCGTACAGCCCCGGGCGGCGATCCGCCAGATACGGGTTGGCCTCGCGGGAGGCGGCCAGGAGACCGGGGTCCACGTCGGCGAGCAGCAGTTCCTCCGCCCGCCCGGCCCTGGCGCGGGCGGTGCCGTCGGGTCCGGCGAGCGTGGAGAGCCCGACGAACTCGAACTCGCCCTCCTGTCCGACCCGGTTGACGTAGGCCAGGTACATCTGGTTCTCGAAGGCCCGTACCGGGACGAGGGACTCGGCGACGAACTGGAAGGGGTGCAGTTGCGCCGTCGGCACGAGCAGCAGGTCGGTGCCGGCCAGGGCGTGGGCGCGGACGTTCTCCGGGAACTCCACGTCGTAGCAGATCATCAGGCCGACGGTGAGGCCGCCCAGCTCGGCCTGGACGACCTGTCGCCCGCCCGGGGTGAAGTGCGCGCGCTCGAAGCCGCCGTAGAGGTGGGTCTTGCGGTAGTTCGCGAGCCGGGTGCCGTCGGCTGCGACAAGCTGGACGGAGTTGAAGACCGTTCCCGTTCCGTCGGACACGCGTTCGGGATAGCCGTAGGCGACGGCGAGTCCGTGGCGGGCGGCGGTCTCCGCGACCGCGTCGGCGGCCTCGCCGTCGGCGGGCTCGGCGAGCCTGGCGAGCCCGTCGCCGATCGCGTACCCGGTCAGGAACAGCTCCGGTGTGACGAGCAGCCCGGCGCCCGCGGCGGCGGCCCGGCCCGCGGCCTCGTCGAGGACCTTCAGGTTCTCGACGACGGAGCCGGGGCGGCCGGAGCTCTGGAGCAGGGCGGTGCGCATGCGGGATCCTCACCGGGTACGGAGGGGGGTCGGGGGTCGTTTAGACGGTACGGTCGGGCGGCACGGGCGGACAAGGCGGAGCCGTTGCGCGCGGGTGCGCGTTCCGTTGCGTCTCGCGTACGGCTTCCGGCGATTCGTTGCGTGTGCGCCGGAGGCGACGGGAGCATCGCCATGAACGGCGGGAACGGCGGAAGCGGCGGGATCGGCGGCCCGCTCTCGCCAGCAGGGCCGCCGTCAGCAGGTACGGCACCGCGCCCCAGGCGAAGGCGGTGGCGTGCCCGGCGGCCGTGGCGAGCGTCCCGTATCCCGCGTACACGGCGATCGTGGTGAGCGAGCTGCCCAGGCCCGCGACCGAGGTGAGGGTGGCCCGGCCGGTGTCCTCAAGACGCCGCTGGAGCCGTGCGTCGGCGAGCACGACCGCCAGCTGGAAGCCGCCGAAGGCCGCGGCGACCAGCACCAGACCGGCCGGGCTTCCGGAGGCGGCGCCCAGGGCCAACGCGCAGGCGGCGCCCGCCAGCAGCACGGCGAGCCCGCGGCTGCCGAGCCGGGACGCGGGTCCGGTCAGCAGACCGCCCGCAGTGGCACCGGCCCAGACCAGCAGCAGGAACCAGGGGACGTCGGTCTCGGCCACGCCGGTGTCGTGCGCCAGCAGCGGCGTGTACTCGTCGAGGGCCTCGAAGACGGCGGTCACGGCCGGGACGAGCAGCAGCGCCCCGCGTACGGACCGGTCGGCGCGAGCCTCGGCGAGCCCGGCTCGCAGGGTCGCGGTCCAGCCCCTGGCGTGGGCGGCCGGCCCCCGGTGTTCGGGGAGGCGGGTCGCCGTGGCCGCCGCGAGGAGACAGGTCAGTACGCTCGCCGCGCCGACGGCGGGATAGCCGCCCCGGGCGAACACCGGTCCGGCGAGGGCCATCGCGGCCGTGACGGCCACCAGTCCGCAGGCGCGCGTCCGGCCCATGATCCCGGCATAGCGGTCCGCGGCCCCGAGCCGCTCCAGTTCGTCGTACACCAGTGCTTCGAGCGTGCCGGAACCGAGCGCTCCGCCGGCGCCCCACAGCACGAAGCCGACGGCGAAGGAGGCGTACGACGGCAGCAGCACCCACAGGGCGAACCCGGTGGCGGTGAGCAGAGGGGCGAGGACGAGCAGCCGGCGCCGGGAGGTGCCGTCGGCCCAGGCTCCGGAGGGCACCTCCAGCAGGACCCCGGTGAGGGACCACAGGGCGAACAGGGAGGAGATCTGCCCGAGCGAGAGCCCGGCGTCGCTGAACAGCAGCGCGTACACCGGGTACAGCAGGACGAACTCGTCGAGGAACGCGTAGCGGTAGAGGGTGCGCGTGAGCCGCCGCGGACCGGTGGCGGGCGCGGGTGAAGTGGGCATCGGCCTTCCCGAGGTCGGATGTCGGACACCGGACGTGTGGCACGTGGCACGTCGGCGTCCGAGGCGGCCCTCGGGAAGCACAGGCGGGGTATCAATGTCGCCAGGTCATGCGGGAAGCGTAGACCGGCGGGGCGGGCGGTGTCGCCGGGATTTCGGGCGCCGCCGGCCCCTCTTACGTGGGCGCGCCCGACGAGAAGCGGCGCAGCAGGGGGGAGAGCACCAGTACGGACTTCGTGCGTTCCACGAAGGGCTCGCCCGCGATCCGTTCCAGCACGCGTTCGAAGTGGCGCATGTCGGAGGCGAAGACCTGGACGACCGCGTCCGCGTCCCCGGTGACGGTGGACGCGGCCACGACCTCCTGGTAGCGCTCCAGGCCTCGCCGGATGGTCTCCGGCGAGGTGTTGCGCCGGCAGTAGATCTCGACGAACCCCTCGGTCTCCCAGCCGAGGGCCGCCGGGTCCACGCGGACGGTGAAACCGGTGATGGCGCCGACGCCACGCAGCCGGTCGACGCGCCGCTTCACGGCGGGAGCCGACAGGCCGACCTGTTGCCCGATGTCCGCATAGGAGCGCCGGGCGTCCTCTGCGAGGGCGTGCACGATGCGTTCGTCGAGATCGTTCAGCACGGGTGGTGGATCACTTCTGGTCGGTTCTGATCAGTGTCGGTGGGACGTGGGACGTCGACAGGAGCCCGGGTCGGGTCGGTCCTGTTCAACCGGGCCGCGTTCTGCCCGGTCCTCTTCAACTCCAGCTCGCGTGCAGGGGCTTGCCCTCGGCGTACCCGGCCGCGCTCTGGATGCCCACGACGGCCTTCTCGGCGAACTCTTCCAAGGAGGCGGCGCCGGCGTAGGTGCAGGAGGAGCGGACGCCCGCGATGATCATGTCGATGAGGTCCTCGACGCCCGGGCGGGCCGGGTCGAGGAACATCCGGGACGTGGAGATGCCTTCCTCGAACAGCGCCTTGCGGGCGCGGTCGTACGCCGACTCCTCCGAGGTCCGGTTGCGCACGGCACGGGCGGAAGCCATGCCGAACGACTCCTTGTACGGGCGGCCGTCGGCGTCGTGCTGGAGGTCGCCGGGCGACTCGTAGGTGCCCGCGAACCAGGAACCGACCATCACGTTGGACGCGCCGGCCGCGAGGGCCATGGCCACGTCGCGCGGGTGGCGGACGCCGCCGTCGGCCCACACGTGCTTGCCGTACTTGCGGGCCTCGGCCGCGCACTCCAGGACGGCGGAGAACTGCGGCCGGCCGACGCCGGTCATCATGCGGGTGGTGCACATGGCACCGGGGCCGACACCGACCTTGATGATGTCCGCGCCCGCGTCGATCAGGTCCTTGACGCCCTCGGCGGAGACGATGTTGCCGGCCACGATCGGCACCCCGGGGTCGAGGTCGCGGACCACCTTCAGGCCGCTGATCATCGACTCCTGATGGCCGTGCGCGGTGTCGATCACGAGGGTGTCGACGCCGGCGTCGAGAAGCTGCTTCGCCTTGCCCGCCACGTCGCCGTTGATGCCGACGGCGGCGGCGACGCGCAGCCCGCCCCGGGCGTCGGTGGCGGGGGTGTAGAGGGTGGCGCGCAGGGCTCCGGTGCGGGTGAGGATGCCGGCGAGGCGGCCCTCGGCGTCGACGGCCGGGGCGTAGCGGCGGTTGGCGGCGTCCAGGCGGTTGAAGGCCTCGCGCGGGTCTATGTCCGCCTCGAGGAGCAGCAGATCCTTGGACATGACGACTTCGAGCTGGGTGAAGCGGTCGACGCCGGTCAGGTCCCGGTCGGTGACGACGCCGACGGGGCGCCGGTTCTCGTCGACGACCACGCCGGCGTTGTGGGCCCGCTTGGGCAGCAGGGAGAGGGCGTCGGCGACGGTCTGGTGCGGGGCGAGGACGATCGGGGTGTCGAGCACGTGGTGACGGCTCTTGACCCAGGAGACGACGTCGGTGACGACCTCGATCGGGATGTCCTGCGGAATGACGGCCAGGCCGCCGCGGCGGGCCACGGTCTCGGCCATGCGGCGGCCGGCGATCGCGGTCATGTTGGCGACGACGAGCGGGATGGTCGTGCCGCTGCCGTCCGGGGAACTGAGGTCGACGGACAGGCGGGAGCCGACGTTGCTGTGGCGCGGGACCATGAAGACGTCGTCGTACGTCAGGTCATGGGGCGGCTTGATGTCGTGGAGGAAACGCACGTACTTCATTCTCACACGGAGTGTGACCGAAAGGGACGCGGAGGATCGTCCAGGGCGGGCGGGGGTGCGGTTGTAGGAACGTCCAGGGGGCGGCGGGGAGTCGCGGGGAGTGGAGGCCTTTTTCACTCGCCCCGCCGCCCCTTCCCGCTCGCACCCCTCGGGGTTCCGCCCCCGGACCCCCGAAAAAAGACGCGCGGTTCCCCGCTCCCCTGAGCCGCCCTATATCCCGTCGGGGTCCGCGCGGCTCAGTGCCGCCTTCGGGGGCGGGCCCGCCGTCATCAGCGCGTCCGCGGCCGACGTGTCGGTCACCAGGCTGGTCACCAGTCCGGACCGCAGCACCGCGTCGATCGCCGCCGCCTTCCGCTGTCCGCCCGCGATCGCGATGACCTCGGGGATGCGCCGGAGCTGGTCCGCCTTGACGGTGATGCACCGTTCCCCCAGGTCACGCCCCACCCGGCGCCCCTCGGCGTCGAACAGGTGCGCGGACATTTCCGCGGCGACGCCCAGCGTCGCGTAGTGCGAACGCTCCTCCTCGCTGAGCATGTCGTGCACCGTGGAGATGCCCGCCTCCCAGGAGCCGATGGAGACGCACGCGACGGTGACCTTGTCGAAGTACTCGAAGGCCCGCGCGATCCCGGTCTGGTGCCGCAGCGCCGTCGCGGTCGCCGCGTCCGGCAGCAGCATCGGGGCGTAGATGGGGTGCGCGTCTCCCCCGGAGACCTGCGCCGCACGCCGTACCGCCTCCACCGACCCGCGTTCGGCGGTCCCGGCGTCGTACACGCCCGTGAGCTGCACGACCGTGCACGGCGGCAGCCGGTCGAGGGCTGCCGCCATGTGGATGGTGGAGCGCCCCCAGGCGAGCCCGAGGATGTCGCCCTCGGTCACCAGTTCGCCCAGGAGATCCGCGGCGACCTCGCCGAGGTTCTCCGGGTCGGGCGACTCGTCCGCGTCGGCGGGGGACTCGACCACGACGGCGTGCCGGAGGCCGTAACGGGCCCGCAGCGCGTCGGAACGCTCGGCGTCCAGCTCCGCGGGGACGCGGATCTCGATGCGCACGAGATCCCGTTCGAGAGCGGTCTCCAGGACCCGGGCCACCTTGAACCGGCTGACGCCGAACTCCTCGGCGATCTGGATCTTCGATTTGCCCTCGAGGTAGAAGCGGCGTGCCATGGCCGCCGCCTGCACCAGCTCCGCGGGTCCCATCCGCATCGCCGACCGGCCCGCCGACATACCCGACACGGCCATCTCCTCACTTCGTGCTGCTGTTCACATTCTCGATTCGCCGTTCATCCTTGCAGATCCATGGGTCCCGATCAGCCCGGACGGTCGGCGTTCAGCTCGCGTTGGTTCAGTGGTCGCATGCCCAGGAGGCACCTGCCGTCACGTTCTCGGCCCGGGCGCGCAGGGCGCGCACCGCGGCGGCGGGGTCGCCGGCACCGTAGACCGCGCTGCCGGCGACGAAGACGTCGGCGCCCGCCTCCGCGCAGCGCTCGATGGTCGTGGCCGAGACACCGCCGTCGACCTGGAGCCACAGATCGAGGCCGTGCTTGCCGATCAGCTCCCGCGTGCGGCGGATCTTGGGCAGCATGATGTCGAGGAAGGCCTGGCCGCCGAAGCCGGGCTCGACGGTCATGATCAGCAGCATGTCGAGCTCGGGCAGCAGGTCCTCGTACGGCTCGATCGGTGTCGCGGGCTTGAGGGCCATGGAGGCGCGGGCTCCCTTGGCGCGGATCTCACGGGCGAGACGCACCGGGGCGGCGGCCGCCTCCACGTGGAAGGTGACGGAGGAGGCGCCGGCCTCGACGTACTGGGGCGCCCAGCGGTCGGGGGCCTCGATCATCAGGTGGCAGTCCAACGGAGTGTCCGTCGCCCGGGCCAGCGACTCCACAATCGGCACGCCGAGCGTGAGATTGGGGACGAAGTGGTTGTCCATGACGTCGACGTGGAGCCAGTCGGCCCCCTCGACGGCCCGTGCCTCGTCGGCGAGACGCGCGAAGTCGGCGGACAGGATGCTGGGGTTGATCTGCACGGCCATGCCTCAAGCCTCCCATGCCGAAGCCGCGGCGTTCGCCCCGCGGGCACATCGTGCTTTGCTCGCGCGGCTCCCCGCGCCCCTTCAGCCGGGGCTGCGCCCCGTCAGGGGATCGGGGAACCGCGCGAGAGCCACGGCTCACCCGCCCACACGCCCCGGTCACCCGAGCTCTCGCGTCCCGGGTCACAGGGGCGGAGCCCCTCGAGAACGGGAAGGGTGTGGGCGGCGGGGGCGACAACCCCGGGGCCGGCCGCCCCCTCAGGAAACCCGGCGCACCAGCGCCAGATACATCGCGTCCGTCCCGTGCAGATGCGGCCACAGCTGCACGTCCGGGCCGTCGCCCAGCAGCGACACCCCCGGCAGCAGCGGCCGTGCGTCGAGCGATTCGAACCCCGGGTGTCGCTTGAGCACGTCCGTCACCACCGCCCGCGTCTCGGCGAGGTGCGGCGAGCATGTCGCATACCCCACGACGCCCCCCACCCGCACCGACCGCAGCGCCATCTCCAGCAGCCCCCGCTGCAACGGCGCGAACCCTTCCAGGTCCTCCGGCCGGCGCCGCCACCGCGCCTCCGGCCGCCTGCGCAGCGCGCCCAGACCGGTGCAGGGGACGTCCACCAGCACCCGGTCGAACGTCCCGGGCCGCCATGCGGGCCGGGTCCCGTCGGCGGTGACCACCTGGTACGGCCCGGGGTTGCCGTGCAGCGCCTTGGCCACCAGGCCCGCCCGGTGCGGCTGCTTCTCCGCCGCCACCAGTGCGGCCCCGCGCTCCGCGGCGAGCGCGGCCAGCAGTGCCGCCTTGCCGCCGGGCCCGGCGCAGCCGTCCAGCCACAGTTCGTCGCGGCCCTCCACGGGAGCGTTCGCGAAGGCGAGCGCGACGAGCTGGCTGCCTTCGTCCTGCACCCCCGCGCGCCCCTCGCGCACGGCCTCCACGGCCCCGGGCTCGCCGCCCTCGGTGAGCCGCACGGCATACGGCGACCAGCGGCCCGGCTCGGCGGCCGGCTCGCGCAGCAGTTCCCCGGCGGTGGCCCGGCCGGGGCGGGCGACGAGGGTGACCTCGGGGCGTTCGTTGTCGGCCTCGAGCAGGTCCTCGATGCCGGCCCGGCCGCCGCCGAGGGAGTCCCACAGCGCGGAGACGATCCAGCGGGGATGCGAGTGCACGACCGCGAGGTGGTCCTCGGGGTCCTCGTCGTACGGCGGCGCGACCTGCTCCAGCCAGCCGTCGAGATCGTGCCGGCCGACCTTGCGCAGCACGGCGTTGACGAACTTGGCCCGCCCGTCGCCGAGCACCACGCGGGCCAGCTCGACGGAAGCGGAGACCGCGGCGTGCGTCGGGATGCGGGTGCCGAGCAGCTGGTGCGCGCCGAGACTGAGCACGTCGAGGACCGGCGGGTCCACCTCGCGCAGCGGCCGGTCGACGCAGGCGGCGAGGACGGCGTCGTACGTGCCCTGCCGACGCAGTGTGCCGTAGACGAGCTCGGTGGCCAGCGCGGCGTCCCGGCCGTCGAAGCCTTCCTGCTCCCGGGCCTTGCGCAGCAGCGGGGGAAGGACGAGGTTGGCGTACGCGTCCCGTTCGTCCACCGCGCGCAGCGCCTCGAAGGCGAGGAAGCGGACGGGGTCCTTCTGGGGCTTGCGGTACGGCTTGCCGGGTTTACGGGGACGGCGGGGCTGATCGCTCACGAAAAAGGTGCTCCGGGTCGCAGAACGGGCTGTCCGTCCAGCCTACGCGGTGGCCGCCGGGCGGCCGCCGGCGCGCGCACCGGGCCGGTTCCGGCGCCCCCTTCCCGCCGTGGGCGCCCCGGCCGCCCCCTTCGCCATGGGGCGGCCCCGGCCGTCGTCGCGGGCCCCGCTGTCGGGTCCCTGCCGCCGTCGCCGGCTCTTCTGTCGCCGTCGCCGTCGCCGTCGCCGAGCACCCGCCGCCGCGGGGGACCAGGCCCTCGTCAGGAGCCCAGCAGCTCGGCCTCCGTGATGCGCACGCCGCGCGCCCAGTCGGCCGCGCGCATCGGCTTCTTGCCCTGGGCCTGCACCCACAGCAGCTCGACGGCGTGCGAGCCGGTGCCCACGTGGACGCTGTTCTTGCCCACGGCGAGGCCGCCCGGGTCGAGATCGGCGCGCTCGGGGGCGGGGGCGAGCTGGATCAGCTTGAGCCGCTCGCCGCGGAAGGTGGTCCAGGCGCCGGGGGCCGGGGTGCAGCCGCGCACGACACGGTCGACGCGCAGGGCCGGGGCCGCCCAGTCGACGCGCGCGTCCTCCACCGTGATCTTCGGGGCCAGGGTGACGCCCTCGGCGGGCTGCGGCACCGCCTTCACGGTGCCGTCCTCGATCCCGTCCATCGTGGCGGCCAGCAGCCCGGAGCCGGCGAAGGCGAGCCGGGTGAGCAGATCGCCGCTGGTGTCGGTGGGCCGGATCTCCTCGGTGACGGTGCCGTAGACCGGACCGGAGTCGAGCCCTTCCTCGATCAGGAAGGTGGAGGCACCGGTGATCTCGTCGCCCGCCATGAGGGAATGCTGCACGGGGGCGGCCCCGCGCCACGCGGGCAACAGGGAGAAATGCAGGTTGACCCAGCCGTGGACCGGGACGTCGAGGGCCACGCGGGGCAGCAGGGCTCCGTAGGCGACGACGGGGCAGCAGTCGGGGGCGATCTCGCGCAGCCGGGCCAGGAAGTCCTCGCCGCCGGGCCGGTGCGGCTTGAGCACCTCGATGCCGGCCTCCTCGGCCCGCTCGGCGACCGGGCTGGCGATCAGCCGCCGTCCCCGGCCGGCCGGTGCGTCGGGGCGGGTGACGACGGCGGCGACCTCGTGCCGCCCGGAGGCGATCAGGGCGTCCAGGGCGGGGACGGCGACCTCGGGGGTGCCTGCGAAGACGAGCTTCATACGGGTGTGTCGGCCTCTCGGGCAGGGATGCGTACCAATGCGTACCGGCGACGAAGTCCGCCCAGTCTATGGCCCGGTGCCGCCGGACGGCCGTGGCCCGGCAGCGTCGCCGTCACAGTCGCCGTCGGGGGTGCGGACGGGCCCGGCGGGCGTACGCGTACGCTTCCGCGCCCCCACACCGTGACCAGTCACGCAGAAACGCGTTGGTCAAGAAGGAGTTGACCCCGACGGGCCGGAACCACGGTCCACAGCTTGCCGTACGCACCTCCACATCGCACCACCCGCACACCTCACCACCCGCACGTCTCACCACCGCTGTATCTCTCCATCTCTTCATCGCCGGTTCGAGAGGCTTGTTCATGGCCGACCACGCAACCCACGACGCCCAGGCCCGGGCCAGCCTGCACTTGCTGGTGCGGGACATCGAGCGGGTCCGCCGGCAGGTGGACGCGCTGCGCACGCTCACCGCCCAGCTGGGCAACGTCTACCGTCCCCGCCGCTCCGGCCCCTCCGCGGGCTTCGTCGTCTACGGGCGGGCCCCCGCCCCGACCGTCCGGCTCGCGCAGGAACTGCGGGACAGCGTCGAGACCCTGGTCACGGCGGCCGTGGACTTCGACCGCTCCCTGGGGTTCTCGTGGGACGCGGTGGGCTCGGCGCTCGGCGTCACCAAGCAGGCGGTGCACCGGCGCTACGGCGCGCGCCGGGCGGCCGCCCAGGCAGCCGCCGAGGCGGAACGCACGGCGGAGTCCGCGGGGTCGGCGGGGTCCCGCCCCGTCAACGTCGGCTCCGGACTGCCGACAGTTCCGGCGGCACGCACGATGCCGACCCAGCCCACGGCGGGGAGCCCGTCGCTGCGCGAGGAGCCCAGGCCTCCCGCGTTCCCGACCCCCCGCAACGGCTGACCGGTCGGCACGCCCGCGGAGCCCCGCGCACAGCCGGGGCTCCAGGCCGTCACGGTCGTCGCCGCGCGCGATTCCGCGGTGCACGAGGTCGCCGTGCACGGCGTCACCGCGTGACCGGCGGGGCCGACGGGCCCCCTCCCGCCGTTCCCGCGCCCGTAGACCGGGCGCCGCGTCCGCCTCCGCCCGCCCGAACTCCGTCGGGGGCGGCGGGACGGGTCACCTCAGCCGATGTCCGGCGGGTCGATGCGTATCCTCACCTCGGCCCCCGCTCCGCGTGCCATCCGTGCCGCCTGCGCCACCTTGAGCGCCGTCGCGAGCCCCGCCCCGCTGCCCGGCGGCACCCGGACCAACGCCCGCTCGCTCTCCCCCGACGGGACGGCGCCTCCCGGCGCCACGACCGGGACCGGCCCCAATACGTCGGCGTCCCCCGGCAGCTCCACCGCCGCCAGGAACTCCGACACGGTGCCCACCGGTCCAGCCACCGCCGCCATCCGGAACACCGGCGGGAAGCCGAGCTCGCGCCGCTCCCCCAGCTCGCGTACCGCGTGCCCGGCCGGGTCCCAGCGCACCAGCGCCTGCACGGGCCGCAGCGTCGGTTCGGCGACGATCACCACCGTTCCCCCGGCCTCCTGCGGCCGGACCAGCGCGGCCGCGCCGATCCACCGCCGCAGCGCCTCTTCCCCCGCCCGCAGGTCGGGCCGGCCAAGCATCGCCCAGCCGTCGAGCAGCAGCGCCGCCGCGTACCCGCCCTCGGCGACGGGTTCAGCCCCGGGCGTGCTCACCACCAGCGCGGGCGTCCCCGGCACCGTGTCCAGCACATGCTCGCGTCCTGAGGTGCGCACCGGCACCGCCGGGAACGCCCGCCCCAGCTCCTCCGCCGTCCGCCGCGCCCCCACGACCTGCGCCCGCAGGCGGAACCCACCGCATTCCGGACAGTGCCAGGCCGGCTCCCCGGTACCGCACCACACGCACCGCAGCTCACCGGCGTCCCGTGCCTCCAGCGGTCCGGCGCAGCGCCCGCAGCGGGCCGGTGCCCGGCACTGGGCACAGGCCAGCCGGGGCACGTATCCCCGCCGCGGCACCTGGATCAGCACCGGTCCGTGCCGCAGTCCCTCGCGCAGCGTCTGCCAGGCGAGCGTGGGGAGCCGGGCCGCGCGGGCGGCCTCGTCGCGGGCCAGGTCCTGGTCGCCGACGGTCCGCACCAGCGGGGCGGTGGCCCGCACCCGTTCCCGGTCGGCGACCAGGGGCGCGGCCCAGCCGCTCTCGACCAGTTGCGCGGCCTCCACCGTGCAGCTCCAGCCGCCCAGCAGGAACGCGCACCGGTCGCGGGTGGCGCGCAGCTCCAGCACCTCCCGCACGTGCGGGAAGGGCGCGTGGTCGTCGCTGTGCCCGGAGTCGCCGTCGTCCCACACCACGACAAGTCCCAGGTTCCGCACCGGCGCGAACATCGCGGCGCGGGTCCCGACGACGGCCCGCACCGCGCCCCGGCGCACGGCGAGCCATTCCCGGTACCGCTGCTCCTGTCCCACGTCGGCGGTCAGCACCGCGTGCTGTCCCTCACCCAGCAGGGCGGTGAGCGCGGCGCCGACCCGGCCCGCGGGCCGCCCGGACGGTACGACGACCAGCGCACCGCGGCCCGAGGCGAGCGTGGCCCGCACGGCCCGGGCGATCTCCTCGGCCCACTCGGGACCGGGCAGCGCGGTCCACACCGCCCGCGGCGCGCCGCCGGTGGCCAGGGCCCGCAGGAAGCCCTCGCCCCTGCCGTAACGCGCCCAGCTGCCGGGCTCGGGCGGGGCCGGCGGCGCGGGCGGCGCACCCGACTCGCGGGCCTCGGCGCGGGCGTGCCGGGGCGGCACCGCCAGTTGCAGCACGTCGGCGAGACTCCCCGCGTACCGGTCGGCGACGGCGCGGGCGAGGCCCAGCAGCTCGGGGTCGAGAACCGGTTCCGGCGACACGACCTGCGCGAGGGCGGCCAGCGGCCCGGCGTAGTCGGACTCGGCGACCCGCTCGACCAGGAACCCGTCGATGAGGCTCCCGCCTTCACGCCGCCCGTCCCGCACGGTGCGCCCCCCGGCGCCGAACCTGACCCGCACCCGCACCCCCGGCTGCGCGGCCGCGTCGAGCTCCTCGGGCACGGCGTAGTCGAAGTACCGGTCGAGGTGCAGCACGCCTTTGTCGACCAGCACCCGGGCCACGGGCAGCTCCTTGGCCAGCGCCGCCCCCCGCCAGGTGCGCGGCTTGGCCCGGGGCACTTTCGCCTTGCGCACACTCTCGCGGATCAACGCGAGCTGCTCCGGCGGCGCCTCACCCCCCGCGCCTCCGGCCCCCGCCCTCCCGTTCTCGCTGCTCACATCTGCATTCTTACCAAAGGGCACTGACA
Organism: Streptomyces sp. B3I8; assembly: GCF_030816915.1. NCBI lineage: Bacteria > Bacillati > Actinomycetota > Actinomycetes > Kitasatosporales > Streptomycetaceae > Streptomyces > Streptomyces sp. B3I8. The sequence continues at coordinate 1,048,883 of NZ_JAUSYN010000002.1, forward strand.
ACGGACGGGGGCGCGAACACCGTGGGCCCGGCCCCCGAAAGAGGGGCCGGGCCCACGGACGGCTGAGCTCGCTCGGCTCAGAGGCCCACGGCCTCACGCAGCGCGTCCACGCGGTCCGTGCGTTCCCAGGTGAAGTCGGCGAGTTCGCGGCCGAAGTGGCCGTACGCCGCCGTCTGGGCGTAGATCGGGCGGAGCAGGTCGAGGTCGCGGATGATGGCGGCCGGGCGGAGGTCGAAGACCTCGGCGATGGCGGCCTCGATCTTCTCCGCGTCGACCTTGGCGGTGCCGAAGGTCTCCACGAACAGGCCCACCGGCTCGGCCTTGCCGATCGCGTAGGCGACCTGGACCTCGCAGCGGGAGGCCAGGCCCGCGGCGACCACGTTCTTGGCGACCCAGCGCATCGCGTAGGCGGCCGAGCGGTCGACCTTGGAGGGGTCCTTGCCGGAGAAGGCGCCGCCGCCGTGGCGGGCCATGCCGCCGTAGGTGTCGATGATGATCTTGCGGCCGGTCAGGCCGGCGTCGCCCATCGGGCCGCCGATCTCGAAGCGGCCGGTCGGGTTGACCAGCAGGCGGTAGCCCTCGGTCTCCAGCTTGATGCCGTCGTCCAGCAGGGCCTTCAGCTCCGGCTCGACGACGAACTCGCGGATGTCGGGGGCCAGCAGCGACTCCAGGTCGATGTCACTGGCGTGCTGGGAGGAGACGACGACCGTGTCGAGGCGGACCGCCTTGTCGCCGTCGTACTCGATGGTGACCTGCGTCTTGCCGTCCGGGCGCAGGTAGGGGATGGTGCCGTTCTTGCGGACGTCGGAGAGGCGCTTGGACAGCCGGTGGGCCAGGAAGACGGGCAGCGGCATCAGCGTGGGCGTCTCGTCCGAGGCGTAGCCGAACATCAGGCCCTGGTCGCCGGCGCCCTGCCGATCCAGCTCGTCGTCGTCCCCCTCGACACGGTTCTCATAAGCCGCGTCCACACCCTGGGCGATGTCCGGAGACTGCGCGCCGATGGAGACGGAGACACCGCAGGAGGCGCCGTCGAAGCCCTTCTTGGACGAGTCGTACCCGATCCCGAGGATCGTGTTGCGCACCAGCGTCGCGATGTCCGCGTACGCCTTGGTGGTGACCTCGCCGGCCACGTGCACGAGGCCGGTGGTGATCAGCGTCTCCACGGCGACCCGGGAGGTCGGGTCCTCCCGCAGGAGCGCATCGAGGATGGTGTCACTGATCTGGTCAGCGATCTTGTCCGGGTGACCCTCGGTGACTGATTCCGAGGTGAACAGGCGACGGGACACAACGCTCCCTGGGGTTGCAGCGGCTGCTGGCTGATCATTGGTGGACGGGCCGGGAGCTGCGCCCGGCAACGTCCGATGACAGTTTATCGGTCATGCCCGGCCACGGGCCTACCTGTCTCGCTTCTCGGTACCGCTGTGACCTGCGGCACGGGCATTCTGCCCAATGCCGGGTCCGCTTTCCAGGGGGCCTCGGCAGAGGGCACGAACGGAGCGGGCGGGTCCGCGGGGACGGCCGGGGTGGTCAGGCGAGTCGGGCGGCCACGAGGTCCCAGACGGTGTCGGCCAGGTCCTCCTTCGGGCCGTGCGGCACGGGGGTTTCGCTGCCGTCGGCCCCCAGGACCAGGGCCTCGTTCTCCTCGGCGCCGAAGGTCCGGTGCTCCCCCACCTCGTTGACGACGAGCAGGTCGCAGCCCTTGCGCGCCAGCTTGGCGCGGCCGTTGGCGAGGACGTCGTCGGTCTCGGCGGCGAAGCCCACGATCACCTGCCCGGGCCTCGCCCGGTCGGCCGATATCTCGGCGAGGACGTCCGGATTGCGTACCAGCGTGACCGGTTCGGGTTCCTGACCGTCCTTCTTCTTGATCTTGCCGGCCGCGTAGACGGCGGGGCGGAAGTCGGCGACCGCGGCGGCCATGACGACGGCGTCGGCGTCGGCCGCCGCCTTCAGCACCGCCTCGCGCAGCTGGACCGCCGTGCCCACCGGGACGACGTCGACGCCGGCCGGGTCGGGCAGCGCGGCGTTGGCGGCGACCAGGGTGACCCTGGCTCCCCGCGCGGCGGCCGTGCGGGCGAGGGCGTAGCCCTGCTTGCCGGAGGAGCGGTTGCCGAGGAAGCGGACCGGGTCGAGCGGTTCCCGGGTGCCGCCGGCACTGACCACGACGTGCCGCCCCGCGAGGTCGGGTCGGCTCGCACCCCGGGCCAGGACGCGGCGGCACACCTCGAAGATCTCGGCCGGGTCGGGCAGCCGGCCCTTGCCGGTGTCGACGCCGGTGAGACGGCCGACGGCGGGCTCGATGACGACGGCGCCCCGGCGGCGCAGCGTCGCCACGTTCTCCCGGGTGGCGGGGTGCTCCCACATCTCGGTGTGCATCGCGGGGGCGAAGACGACCGGGCAGCGGGCGGTGAGGAGGGTGTTGGTCAGCAGGTCGTCGGCGAGGCCGTGGGCGGCCCTGGCCAGGGTGTCGGCGGTGGCGGGTGCGACGACGACGAGGTCGGCGGCCTGGCCGATGCGCACGTGCGGCACCTCGTGGACGTCGTCCCAGACCTCGGTGGAGACCGGGTGGCCGGAGAGCGCGGACCAGGTGGCGGCGCCGACGAAGTGCAGCGCGGAGGCGGTGGGGACGACTCGTACGTCATGGCCGGACTCGGTCAGCCGGCGCAGCAGCTCGCACGCCTTGTAAGCGGCGATGCCACCGCTGACCCCCAGAACGACCTTGGGCTTGCTGTCCGGATGCACCGGGCCTCCCCGCTCTCGACACCCGTACGCATCGGCTCGTCGGCGTACGGGTTCCATGACACACCACAGGCCCGGCAGTCGCGCTGCCGGGCCTGTGGAAAAACTACTTGCAGTCTGAAAATGCGACTGCCGCTACCGCTGGACGCCGTTCCTGCGCGCCGTTACTGCGCCGGGCCCTCGACGGCCTCGGAGGTCAGCAGACCGGCGTTGATCTCACGCAGGGCGATCGACAGCGGCTTCTCGTGGACGTGCGTGTCGACCAGGGGACCGACGTACTCGAGGAGACCTTCGCCGAGCTGCGAGTAGTACGCGTTGATCTGGCGGGCCCGCTTGGCCGCGTAGATCACGAGGCTGTACTTCGAGTCGGTGGCCTCGAGGAGCTCGTCGATCGGCGGGTTGATGATGCCCTCGGGCGTGGTGATGGAAGAGGACACGCTCTACCTTCCGAAAGATGGGATGAGATCGAAGAAAACGATCACACTACGTCCATCAACACTAGCAGCTCGCGCGCCACGTCCTCGACGGAGGTGTTGACAAGGGTCTCGTCGAACTCCGACTCGGCCGCGAGTTCGATCTTCGCCGCCGCGAGACGGCGCTCGATCACCTCGGGCGGCTCGGTGCCGCGCCCGGTGAGCCGGCGCACGAGCTCCTCCCAGGAGGGTGGCGCCAGGAACACGAGACGGGCGTCCGGCATGGACTCGCGGACCAGCCGGGCACCCTGGAGGTCGATCTCCAGCAGGACCGGCTCGCCCGCCTCCAGCCGCTCCAGCACGGCGGCGCGCGGCGTGCCGTAGCGGTTGCCGGCGAACTCGGCCCACTCCAGGAGCTCGCCGTTGGCGATCAGCTTGTCCATCTCCTCGTCGGTGACGAAGAAGTACTGGACCCCGTGCTTCTCACCGGGGCGGGGCGTGCGGGTCGTCGCCGACACCGAGAGCCAGACCTCGGGGTGCTGCTTGCGCATATGTGCGACGACCGTGCTCTTGCCGACCCCGGAGGGGCCGGAGAGCACGGTCAGCCGCGGACGTGCGTCCGGGGGTACGGGGGACGTCCCCCGGGGTGTTACAGCCATGCGGTGATTATTCCAGCAATCCCGGGGTGCCCCGGACTCGACGGGATTCCAGCGATCCCGGGGCCCCGTACTCAGCTGGCCTGGCTGCCGAACTCCCGCTCCAGGGAGGCGATCTGGTTGGAGCCGAGACCGCGGACCCGGCGGCTCTCGGAGATGCCGAGCCGCTCCATGATCTGCTTGGCGCGGACCTTGCCCACGCCCGGCAGGGACTCCAGGAGTGCGGAGACCTTCATCTTGCCGATGACGTCGTTCTCCTGGCCCTGCTTGATGACCTCGTGAAGGGAGGCGCCGGAGTGCTTGAGTCGATTCTTCACCTCGGCCCGCTCCCGGCGAGCCGCGGCGGCCTTTTCGAGCGCGGCTGCGCGCTGTTCGGGGGTAAGGGGCGGAAGAGCCACGCCTACGTCACCTCGGATGTCGAACTGTCGGATACGGACCGGTGAGGAACCTAGTCGTCCCACACCTGGTGAGGCACGGGCAACACGCTCGCCCGTTCACTCTCGTCGGAGACTAGCGGTCAAGTCCGCGAGAGTCAGCGAGAACAGCGGAAAAGTCCTGGTCAGCCTCTGTCGAGCCAGACATTTGCGGCATAACGGCCTGGATTTGAGCCTGTATTCAGGCTCAAGTGGTGTCAAGAAGCCGTCACTGCCGCCCTGACCTCCTCCGCGAAGCGGTCCGCGGCCCTCCGCAACGCGCCCGCGTCGGGCCCGTGGCGGAGCACGCCGCGGCTGACGTTGGGCACGACGTCGCGCACCGCGGCGCCGAAGACCCGCGGGAGATCGGCCGGGGTGGCGCCCTGGGCGCCGATGCCGGGTGCGAGGAGCGGACCGTTGATCGCCAGGTCGTACGACGACAGGTCGCCGAGTGTCGCGCCGACGACCGCCCCGAAGGAGCCCAGCGGGTCCTCCCCCGCGTTCTCGGCGGCCAGGTGGGCCAGGACCGTGGCGCCCACGTTCCGGCCCGCGCCCTCGCCGTCCCCGGCGCGCACCGCGTGCTGCACCTCGCCGCCCTCCGGGTTGGAGGTGAGCGCGAGGACGAAGAGGCCGGCGCCGCTCCCCCGGGCCAGCTCCACGGCGGGCCGCAGCGATCCGTACCCCAGGTACGGCGAGACGGTGAGCGCGTCCGAGAACAGGGGGGCGTCCCGGTGCAGGAAGGCCTCGGCGTAGGCGGCCATGGTGGAGCCGATGTCGCCGCGCTTGGCGTCCATGACGACGAGCGCGCCTGCGGCCCGCGCCTCCTGGACCGTCGCCTCCAGGACGGCGACGCCGCGCGAGCCGAAGCGCTCGAAGAACGCGCTCTGCGGCTTCAGTACGGCGACCCGGCCGGCCACGGCCTCGACGACCGTGCGACTGAACCGCTCCAGGCCGCTCACGTCGTCGTTCAGGCCCCAGTCGGCGAGCAGGGAGGCGTGCGGGTCGATGCCGACACACAGCGGTCCGCGCTCGTCCATGGCACGGCGCAGCCGGGCGCCGAAGGGCTCGTACGAGGTCATGCGGGGTTCCTCACGTCGGCGCCGACCGCGTCGGCGAGGGACGGGTACGGGCTGGTGCGCAGGCGCGCGGCGAGACCCTTGTGGACGGAGCGGCCCCAGAAGGGGCCCTGGTAGATGAAGGCGCTGTAGCCCTGGACCAGGGTGGCGCCGGCCAGGATGCGCCGCCAGGCGTCCTCGGCGTCCTCGATGCCGCCGACGCCGACCAGGGTGACGCGGTCGCCCACGCGCGCGTAGAGGCGGCGCAGCACCTCGAGGGAGCGTTCCTTGAGCGGGGCACCGGACAGGCCGCCGGTCTCCCTCACCACGGAGGCGTCGGCGCGCAGGCCGAGGCCCTCGCGGGCGACGGTGGTGTTGGTGGCGATGATCCCGTCGAGGCCGAGTTCCACGGCGAGGTCGGCGACGGCGTCCACGTCCTCGTCGGCCAGGTCGGGCGCGATCTTGACCAGCAGGGGCACGCGGCGCCCGGTCACCGCGTGGTCGGCGGCCTCCCGGACGGCGGTCAGCAGCGGGCGCAGCGCCTCGGTGGCCTGAAGATCGCGCAGGCCGGGGGTGTTGGGCGAGGAGACGTTGACGACGAGGTAGTCGGCGTGCGGGGCGAGCCGTTCGGCGGACTTCACGTAGTCGGCGACGGCCTCCCCCTCCGGGACGACCTTGGTCTTGCCGATGTTGACGCCGAGCACCGTCCGGAAGACGGGGGTGCGGGCGGCCAGGCGGGCGGCGACGGCGGCGGAGCCGTCGTTGTTGAAGCCCATGCGGTTGATCAGCGCCCGGTCCGGCACCAGGCGGAACAGCCGCTTCCTCGGGTTGCCGGGCTGGGGCTCGCCGGTGACGGTGCCGATCTCGACGTGGTCGAAGCCGAGCATCGCCAGTCCGTCGATCGCGACGGCGTTCTTGTCGAAGCCCGCGGCGAGCCCGAAAGGGCTGTGCAGGCGCAGCCCCAGCGCCTCGGTGCGCAGTTCCCTGTGGCGGGGGGCGAGGGCCGCCGCGACGAGCGTGCGCAGGACGGGGACGCGGGCGACGAGGCGGATCCAGCGCATTGCCAGGTGGTGCGCGCGTTCCGGGTCCAGGCGGGAGAAGACGAGCCGGAAGAAGAGCGGGTACATGTGGGTGTCCTCATGAGGAGGGGGACACCGTTTCCGGTGTCCCCCTCGTCCGTCAGTCGCGGGCCGCGGTCAGCGATTCGGCGTGTTCCTGCAGGGAGCGCACTCCCACGCCACCGGTGTGGAGGGCGTCGATGCCCTGGACGGCGGCGGCCAGCGCCTGGACCGTGGTCAGGCAGGGCACGGAGCGGGCCACGGCCGCCGTGCGGATCTCGTAGCCGTCGAGGCGGCCGCCGGTGCCGTAGGGGGTGTTGACGATGAGGTCGACCTCGCCGTCGTGGATGTGCTGGACGATGGTCTTCTCGCCGTTCGGGCCGGGGCCCTCGGACTGCTTGCGTACGACGGTGGCGTCGATGCCGTTGCGCCGCAGGACCTCGGCGGTGCCGGAGGTCGCGAACAGTTCGAAGCCGTGGGCGACCAGTTCGCGGGCGGGGAAGATCATGGAGCGCTTGTCGCGGTTGGCGACCGAGATGAACGCGCGGCCCTTGGTGGGCAGCGGCCCGTAGGCGGCGGCCTGCGACTTGGCGTAGGCGGTGCCGAAGACGGAGTCGATGCCCATGACCTCGCCGGTGGAGCGCATCTCGGGGCCGAGCACGGTGTCGACGCCGCGCCCGGAGGTGTCCCGGAAGCGGCTCCAGGGCAGCACGGCCTCCTTGACGGAGATCGGCGCGTCCAGCGGCAGGGTGCCGCCGTCACCGTTCGCCGGCAGCAGCCCCTCGGCGCGCAGTTCGGCGACGGTGGCGCCGAGCGAGATGCGGGCGGCGGCCTTGGCCAGCGGCACCGCGGTCGCCTTGGAGGTGAAGGGCACCGTACGGGAGGCGCGCGGGTTGGCCTCCAGGACGTAGAGGATGTCGCCGGACAGCGCGAACTGGATGTTGATCAGTCCGCGGACGCCGACGCCGCGCGCGATGGCCTCGGTGGAGGCGCGCAGCCGCTTGATGTCGTGGCCACCGAGGGTGATCGGGGGCAGGGCGCAGGCGGAGTCGCCGGAGTGGATGCCGGCCTCCTCGATGTGCTCCATGACGCCGCCGAGGTAGAGCTCGGTGCCGTCGTAGAGGGCGTCGACGTCGATCTCTATGGCGTCGTCGAGGAAGCGATCGACCAGGACCGGCCGGGAGGGGCTGATCTCGGTGGACTCGGCGATGTAGGTCGCCAGCCGGGTCTCGTCGTAGACGATCTCCATGCCGCGCCCGCCGAGCACGTAGGAGGGCCGCACCAGGACCGGGTAGCCGATCTCGTCGGCGATGGTCTTGGCCTCGGCGAAGGTGGTGGCGGTGCCGTGCTTGGGGGCGGGCAGGCCGGCCTCGGCGAGCACCCTGCCGAAGGCGCCGCGGTCCTCGGCGGCGTGGATGGCCTCCGGGGAGGTGCCCACGACGGGCACACCGTTGTCCTTCAGGGCCTGCGCGAGGCCGAGCGGGGTCTGTCCGCCGAGCTGGACGAGGACGCCCGCGACGGGTCCGGCCTGCTGCTCGGCGTGGACGATCTCCAGGACGTCCTCCAGGGTGAGCGGCTCGAAGTAGAGCCGGTCGGAGGTGTCGTAGTCGGTGGAGACGGTCTCGGGGTTGCAGTTGACCATCACGGTCTCGTAGCCGGCGTCGCTGAGTGCGAAGGAGGCGTGGACGCAGGAGTAGTCGAACTCGATGCCCTGGCCGATACGGTTCGGGCCGGAGCCCAGGATGATGACGGCGGGCTTCTCGCGCGGGGCGACCTCGTTCTCCTCGTCGTAGGAGGAGTAGAAGTACGGCGTCCGGGCGGCGAACTCGGCGGCGCAGGTGTCGACGGTCTTGTAGACCGGGCGCACGCCCAGCGCGTGCCGCACCTCGCGCACCACGTCCTCGCGCAGCCCGCGGATCTCGCCGATCTGCTGGTCGGAGAAGCCGTGCCGCTTGGCCTCGGCGAGCAGTCCGGCGTCCAGGCGCTCGACGGAGGCGAGCTCGTCGGCGATCTCCTTGAGGAGGTAGAGCTGGTCGACGAACCACGGGTCGATCTTCGTGGCCTCGAAGACCTCCTCGGGGGTGGCGCCCGCGCGGATGGCGCCCATGACGGCGTTGATGCGGCCGTCGGTGGGGCGCACGGCCTCTTCGAGGAGGGCGGCCTTGTCCCCGGGGTCCCCGACGAAGGTGAACTGGCTGCCCTTCTTCTCCAGGGAGCGCAGCGCCTTCTGGAAGGCCTCGGTGAAGTTCCGGCCGATCGCCATGGCCTCGCCGACCGACTTCATGGTGGTGGTCAGCGTGGAATCGGCGGAGGGGAACTTCTCGAAGGCGAACCGCGGGGCCTTGACCACCACGTAGTCGAGCGTGGGCTCGAAGGAGGCCGGGGTCTGCTCGGTGATGTCGTTGGGGATCTCGTCGAGGGTGTAGCCGACGGCGAGCTTGGCCGCGATCTTGGCGATGGGGAAACCGGTCGCCTTGGAGGCGAGCGCGGAGGAACGCGAGACCCTGGGGTTCATCTCGATGACGATGACCCGGCCGTCGGCGGGGTCGACCGCGAACTGGATGTTGCAGCCACCGGTGTCGACGCCGACCTCGCGGATGATCGCGATGCCCATGTCGCGCAGGATCTGGTACTCGCGGTCGGTGAGCGTCATCGCGGGGGCGACGGTGATGGAGTCGCCGGTGTGCACGCCCATGGGGTCGAAGTTCTCGATGGAGCAGACGACCACGACGTTGTCGTGCTTGTCGCGCATCAGCTCCAGCTCGTACTCCTTCCAGCCGAGGATGGACTCCTCCAGGAGCACCTCGGTGGTCGGCGAGAGGGTGAGGCCGGTGCCGGCGATGCGGCGCAGCTCCTCCTCGTCGTGGGCGAAGCCGGAGCCGGCGCCGCCCATGGTGAAGGAGGGGCGGACCACGACCGGGTAGCCGCCGAGCGTCTCGACGCCCGCGAGGACGTCGTCCATGGTGTGGCAGATGACCGAGCGGGCGGACTCGCCGTGGCCGATCTTCTTGCGGACCTCCTCGACGACCAGCTTGAACTGGTCGCGGTCCTCGCCCTTGTGGATGGCCTCCACGTTGGCGCCGATCAGCTCGACACCGTACTTCTCCAGGACGCCGTTACCGTGCAGGGAGATCGCGGTGTTCAGGGCCGTCTGGCCGCCCAGGGTGGGCAGCAGCGCGTCGGGGCGCTCCTTGGCGATGATCTTCTCGACGAACTCCGGGGTGATCGGCTCGACGTAGGTGGCGTCGGCGATCTCCGGGTCGGTCATGATCGTCGCCGGGTTGGAGTTGACGAGGATCACCCGCAGGCCTTCGGCCTTCAGGACGCGGCACGCCTGGGTGCCGGAGTAGTCGAACTCGGCGGCCTGGCCGATGACGATCGGGCCGGAGCCGATGACCAGGACGGACTGGATATCGGTGCGCTTAGGCACGCTGGCCCTCCATCGGGACTGAGCTCATCAAAGACGTGAAACGGTCGAACAGGTAGGCGGCGTCGTGCGGGCCGGCCGCCGCCTCGGGGTGGTACTGGACGCTGAAGGCCGGCCGGTCGAGGAGCCGCAGGCCCTCCACCACGTTGTCGTTCAGGCAGACGTGGGAGACCTCGGCGCGGCCGAAGGGGGTCTCGGAGACCTTGTCCGTGGGCGCGTCGACGGCGAAGCCGTGGTTGTGCGCGGTGACCTCGACCTTGCCGGTCGTACGGTCCTGCACCGGCTGGTTGATGCCGCGGTGGCCGTACTTCAGCTTGTAGGTGCCGAACCCGAGCGCGCGGCCGAGGAGCTGGTTGCCGAAGCAGATGCCGAACAGCGGGGTGCCGCGCTCCAGGACGCCGCGCATGAGGGCGACGGGGTGGTCGGCGGTGGCCGGGTCGCCGGGACCGTTGGAGAAGAACACGCCGTCCGGGGAGACCGCGTACACGTCGTCGAGCGTGGCCGTGGCGGGCAGGACGTGCACCTCGATGCCGCGCTCGGCCATGCGGTGCGGGGTCATCCCCTTGATGCCGAGGTCGATCGCGGCGACGGTGAACTTCTTCTCCCCGTGCGCCGGGACGACGTACGCCTCCTCGGTGGTGACCTCCTCGTAGAGGCTGGCGCCCTTCATCTCGGGCACCTCCCGGACGCGCGCCAGCAGGGTGGCGTCGTCCTTCAGGGCGTCGCCGCTGAAGATGCCCACCCGCATGGCGCCGCGTTCGCGCAGGTGGCGGGTGAGGGCGCGGGTGTCGACGCCGGAGATGCCGACGACGCCCTGGCCGGCCAGTTCCTCGTCGAGGGTGCGCCGGTTGCGCCAGCTCGACGGCACGCGCGCGGGGTCGCGCACCACGTAGCCCGCGACCCAGATGCGCTTCGACTCGGCGTCCTCGTCGTTGACGCCGGTGTTGCCGACGTGCGGGGCGGTCATCACGACGACCTGCCGGCGGTACGACGGGTCGGTGAGGGTCTCCTGGTAGCCGGTCATGCCGGTGGAGAACACCGCTTCACCGAAGGTCTCCCCCACGGCCCCGTAGGCACGGCCGCGGAAGATACGGCCGTCCTCCAGGACGAGTACGGCGGGAGACTTGGCTCCCCTTGTGGAGGTGGTCATCGTGCGCCTTCCGTTTCCGTCTTGTTGATCATGTGGCTCAGGGCCTCGACCCACTCCGGGTGCTCGGCCGCGTGGTCGGAGCGGAAGCCGGAGTCGATCAGCCTGTCGCCGTGCTCCCAGGTGACCACCAGCAGTCCGCCCTCGGTGAGGACCTTGCCGGCGATGCCCTTGTCGAGCCGGGCCCCGCGCAGTGCGGCGGCCGGGACGAAGAAGTCGGCCGCCCCGGGGCGTACGACCTCCAGTCCGGCGTGGGTCAGGGTGAGCTCGGCCCGGCTGCGGGTGCCCAGGCCGCGCGCGACGATGCGGTCGAGCCACTGTCCGGCGGTGGTGGAGCCGTGGTAGCGGCCGCTCGCCGTGAGGGTGGCGGGGCCCCGGTCGTCCGGCGCCTCGGGAAGCTCCGGGAGGTCGCTCTGGAGGGTGCCGCGCCACTTCCAGCCCTCGCGCATCAGCCAGTAGAGGAGGGCGACAAAGAGAGCGAGGCCCACCAGCCAGCCGATGCGGGCGGCCCAGTCGGTCACTTCCGCCGATTTCTGTTCGGCGGCCAGTAGCTGCAGAGATGTCACGTGAGCTTCCCGTCGACGAGCGTGGCCCTGCCCCGGAGCCAGGTGTGGGTGACACGGCCCGGCAGCGCGCGGCCCTCGTACGGGGTGTTGCGGCTGCGCGAGGCGAAGCCCGCGGGGTCCACCTGCCCACGGTATGCCGTGTCGACCAGGGTGAGGTTGGCGGGCTCACCTGCCGAGACGGGCCGGCCGTGGCCGTGCGCCTGTCCGATCTCGGCGGGCTTGGCGGACATGCGCGCGGCCACCCCGGCCCAGTCCAGCAGCCCGGTCTCCACCATCGTCTCCTGGACCACCGACAGCGCGGTCTCCAGGCCGACCATGCCCATGGCGGCGGCGGCCCACTCGCAGTCCTTGTCCTCGTGCGGGTGCGGGGCGTGGTCGGTGGCGACGATGTCGATCGTGCCGTCGGCCAGCGCCTCGCGCAGCGCGTGCACGTCGCGTTCGGTGCGCAGCGGCGGGTTGACCTTGTAGACCGGGTTGTAGGTGCGCACCAGTTCGTCGGTGAGGAGCAGGTGGTGCGGGGTGACCTCGGCGGTGACCCGGATGCCGCGGGACTTGGCCCAGCGGACGATGTCGACGCTGCCCGCGGTGGACAGGTGGCAGATGTGGACGCGGGAGCCGACGTGGTCGGCGAGCAGCACGTCCCGGGCGATGACCGACTCCTCTGCGACGGCCGGCCAGCCGCCGAGACCGAGCTCGGCGGAGACGACGCCCTCGTTCATCTGGGCGCCCTCGGTGAGGCGCGGTTCCTGCGCGTGCTGCGCGACGACGCCGCCGAAGGCCTTCACGTATTCCAGGGCGCGGCGCATGATCACGGCGTCGTGGACGCACTTGCCGTCGTCGGAGAAGACGGTCACGCCGGCCGCCGAGTCGTGCATGGCGCCCAGTTCGGCGAGCTTCTTGCCGTCCAGGCCGACGGTGACGGCGCCGATGGGCTGCACGTCGCAGTATCCGTGTTCCCGGCCGAGTCGGTACACCTGTTCGACCACGCCGGCGGTGTCGGCGACGGGGAAGGTGTTGGCCATGGCGAAGACGGCCGTGTAGCCGCCGGAGGCCGCCGCGCGGGTACCGGTGAGCACGGTCTCGGAGTCCTCGCGGCCGGGCTCGCGCAGATGGGTGTGCAGGTCGACCAGGCCCGGCAGCAGCACCTTGCCGTCGGCCTCGACGATCTCCGCGCCCTCGGTGTCACCGGCGGACAGCCCGGTGCCGATGTGCATGATCGTTTCGCCGTCGATCAGGACGTCCTGCGGCGCGCCACCGAGCACCTTCGCACCGCGGATCAGGGTCTTGCTCATGCCGGTTGGTTCTCCTCCGTGGTGCGGGCGTGCGTGAGGGCGGGTTCGTTGCCGCCGAGCAGCAGGTACAGGACGGCCATGCGGATCGAGACGCCGTTGGCGACCTGCTCGACAGCGGTGCAGCGCGGCGAGTCGGCGACCTCGGCGGTGATCTCCATGCCGCGGACCATGGGTCCGGGGTGCATCACGACGGCCTGGCCGGGCATCCGCGCCATGCGGTCGCCGTCGAGGCCGTAGCGGCGGGAGTACTCGCGCTCGGTCGGGAAGAACGCGGCGTTCATGCGTTCGCGCTGCACGCGGAGCAGCATCACCGCGTCGGACTTGGGGAGTGTCGAATCGAGGTCGTAGGAGACCTCGCAGGGCCAGCTCTCCACGCCGACCGGGAGCAGGGTGGGCGGGGCGACCAGGGTCACCTCGGCGCCCAGGGTGTGCAGCAGGTCGACATTGGAGCGGGCGACCCGGCTGTGCAGGATGTCGCCGACGAGCGTGATGCGCTTGCCGGTGAGGTCCCGGCCGAGCCCGGCGTCCCGGCCGACCAGGCGGCGGCGCATGGTGAAGGCGTCCAGGAGGGCCTGGGTGGGGTGCTGATGGGTGCCGTCGCCCGCGTTGATCACGGCGGCGTCGATCCAGCCGGAGTTGGCCAGCCGGTAGGGGGCGCCGGAGGCGCCGTGCCGGATGACGACGGCGTCGACGCCCATCGCCTCCAGGGTCTGCGCCGTGTCCTTGAGGGACTCGCCCTTGGACACGCTGGAGCCCTTGGCGGTGAAGTTGATGACGTCCGCGGACAGGCGCTTCTCGGCGGCCTCGAAGGAGATCCGGGTGCGGGTCGAGTCCTCGAAGAAGAGGTTGACGACGGTACGGCCGCGCAGGGTGGGCAGTTTCTTGATCGGCCGGTCGGCGACCCGGGCCATCTCCTCGGCGGTGTCGAGGATCAGGACGGCGTCGTCGCGGGTGAGGTCGGCGGCCGAGATGAGATGACGCTGCATCTTTTTCAGGCTCCGTAGGGCGGTTCGGGGCAGGGGGCCGGGGTGCGGGGAGGCCGGGCGCCTTCCGGCGGCAGGGCCTTTCGCCGGCAGGGGCTTCCGGTGTGGCGGTACGGCACACGCGCGGGCGCACGGGTGCCCGGCGGGGGCTCGCTCGCGGCAGGCGTACGGCGGTGCCGTACGCCGGGAGCTACGGCTGGGCGGCCGGCTTCACCCCGAGCAGCACGGTGTCGCGGCCGTCCTCCTCGGAGAGCAGGACCTTGACCGTCTCCCGGAGCGACGTGGGGAGGTTCTTGCCGACGTAGTCGGCGCGGATCGGGAGTTCGCGGTGGCCGCGGTCGACGAGGACGGCGAGCTGCACGGCGCGTGGCCGGCCGATGTCGCCCAGCGCGTCCAGGGCGGCGCGGATGGTGCGGCCGGAGAAGAGCACGTCGTCGACGAGGACGACGAGGCGGCCGTCGACGCCGTCACCGGGGATGTCGGTGCGGGCGAGCGCACGCGGGGGCTGCATGCGCAGGTCGTCGCGGTACATGGTGATGTCGAGGGAGCCGACCGGGACGGTACGGCCGGTGATCTGTTCGAGCTTGACGGCGAGCCGGCGGGCGAGGAAGACGCCCCGGGTCGGAATGCCGAGGAGCACCACGTCGTCGGCGCCCTTGGCGCGTTCGACGATCTCGTGGGCGATGCGGGTCAGTACCCGCGCGATGTCGGGCCCCTCGAGCACGGGCCGGGCATCGGAAGCCTGCGTGTCGACAGGCCTGCCGACCTTGTTGTCCATGGGAAACGGACCTCCTTCTCCGCCTCACGGGACGGACCTTAAAGGACGTCGGATTTGCGCCATCCACGCTACCAGGTCCGGCTTGGGCTCCTGCCCGCGCCCCCTCCGCGGCGCCGGTTTGCCACCGGGATCCCCCGGTTCCTCCCCCCGTTCTGCACCGGTTTCCCCCTCCGACCCGCCGCCCGGTCACCCCTTCGGCCGACGGATGCCACCCGTTCGGCGCCACCACCCGCCGCCGGCACGTGGAAGGGGCGGGCCGACCGATTCCGCTTGACGGGGGAGAGTCACGCTGCGTAACCTCACAGTGAGTCACCAAGCCGCGCGGCCGCGCCGCACGTCGACACAGTGTCCGGGAGCCATATGTCCAGCGAATACGCCAAACAGCTCGGGGCCAAGCTCCGGGCGATCCGCACCCAGCAGGGGCTGTCCCTCCACGGTGTCGAGGAGAAGTCCCAGGGACGCTGGAAGGCCGTCGTCGTCGGTTCGTACGAGCGCGGCGACCGTGCCGTGACCGTGCAGCGCCTCGCCGAGCTGGCGGACTTCTACGGGGTACCGGTGCAGGAGCTGCTGCCGGGCACCACGCCGGGCGGGGCCGCCGAGCCGCCGCCGAAGCTCGTCCTCGACCTGGAGCGGCTGGCCACTGTGCCGGTGGAGAAAGCCGGCCCCCTGCAGCGCTACGCGGCGACGATCCAGTCGCAGCGTGGTGACTACAACGGCAAGGTCCTCTCCATCCGCCAGGACGACCTGCGGACACTCGCCGTCATCTACGACCAGTCGCCCTCGGTGCTCACCGAGCAGCTGATCACCTGGGGTGTCCTCGACGCGGACGCGCGCCGCGCCGTCGCCCACGAGGACGCCTGACCGGCGGCCTCACGCAGAAACGTGCCGCCGGGGTGGCGGGAACCCAGGAGGTTCCCGCCACCCCGGCGGCCGTGTGAGGCGCCGCGGCGCTATCCGCGCCGCAACGACGGCTTCAGCTCCTTCAGACGGCCGAGGAGGCCGTTCACGAACGCCGGTGACTCGTCCGTGGAGAACTCCTTGGCGAGCTGGACCATCTCGTCGAGCACGACCGCGTCCGGCGTCTCGTCGACCCAGATCAGCTCGTAGGCGCCGAGCCGCAGGATGTTGCGGTCGACGACCGGCATCCGGTCCAGCGTCCAGCCCACCGCGTACTGCGCGAGGAGCTCGTCGATCCGCGTCACATGCTCCGCGTAGCCCTCGACGAGCTGCATCGTGTACTCGCTGACCGGCGGCTGCCGGGTGTCGCTCCGGGACAGGGAGACCCAGTCCGCGAGCACGGTCAGGACGTCGGCGCCTCGCTGGTCGCCTTCGAAGAGGATCTGGAAGGCGCGCTTGCGGGCCGTGTTACGGGCAGCCACGGTTAGCTGTTCACCCGGCCGAGGTAGTCACTCGAACGGGTGTCGACCTTGATCTTCTCACCGGTGGTGATGAAGAGCGGGACCTGGATCTGGTGACCGGTCTCCAGGGTGGCGGGCTTGGTACCGCCGGTGGAGCGGTCGCCCTGGACACCCGGCTCGGTCTCCTGGATGGTCAGCTCGACGGCGGCGGGCAGCTCCACGAAGAGCACCTCGCCCTCGTGCTGCGCGACGGTGGCCGTGAAGCCCTCGATCAGGAAGTTCGCGGCGTCCCCGACGGCCTTGCGGTCGACGTGGAGCTGGTCGTAGGTCTCCATGTCCATGAAGACGAAGTAGTCGCCGTCCATGTAGGAGAACTGCATGTCGCGCTTGTCGACGGTGGCCGTTTCGACCTTGACGCCGGCGTTGAACGTCTTGTCGACGACCTTGCCGGAGAGCACGTTCTTGAGCTTGGTGCGCACGAAGGCCGGGCCCTTGCCGGGCTTGACGTGCTGGAACTCGACGACGGACCAGAGCTGGCCGCCTTCGAGCTTGAGCACCAGGCCGTTCTTGAGGTCGTTCGTGGAAGCCACGGTTGCGGAATCTCCTGGACTGACGAGTGGACGACAAGAAGGCAAGCGCTACAGCGCGAGCAGCTCCTTGGTCGTGATGGTGAGTAGCTCGGGTCCGCCGTCCGCCTCGGGGCGTACGACGAGCGTGTCATCGATCCGGACACCGCCCCGGCCCGGAAGGTGGACCCCCGGTTCGACGGTGACCGGCACGCAAGCGTCCAGTTTACCCATGGCCGTGGGGGCCAATTGAGGGTCCTCTTCGATTTCCAGTCCGACACCGTGTCCCGTCATCTGCGGCTGCTCGTCCCCGTGGCCCCCGGAGTCGATCACCTGCCGCGCCACCCGGTCCACGTCGCGGCACGCCACACCGGGTGCCAGGGACTCGCGTCCGGCCCGCTGGGCGGCGAAGACCAGGTCGTACAGCTCGATCTGCCAGTCGGCGGGCGAGGTTCCGATGACGAACGTACGGCCGATCTCGCAGCGGTAGCCGTGGTAGGCGGCGCCGAGGCACACGGTGAGGAAGTCGCCCTCCTCCACCCGGCGGTCGGTGGGGCGGTGACCGCGGCGGCCGGAGTGCGGGCCGGTGGCGACGGAGGTGGTGAAGGCGGGGCCGTCGGCGCCGTGGTCCACGAGGCGGCGCTCCAGTTCGAGGGCGAGGTGCCGCTCGGTGCGGCCGACCAGGATCGACTCCAGGAGTTCGCCGAGGGCCTGGTCGGCGATCTCCGCGCCGACGCGCAGCAGGGCGATCTCCTCCTCGTCCTTGACGAGGCGCAGTTGTTCGACGACGCCGCCGACGTCGTCCAGCCGCAGCCGGGGCGCCACGGAGCGCAGGGCACGGTGACGGGAGACCGTGAGGTGGTGCTCCTCCACCGCGAGGGACTCGGCGCCCTGACCGGCGGCCAGGTCGGCGGCGGCGACCGCCGCGTCACCGACGCGGGCGCCCTGGCCCGCGGCACGGCCCGGCAGGGTCTGGACGCGCAGCGATTCGTCGAGGCGGTCGGCCCCGGGCTGCGGATCGGGCGGACCGGGACTGAGCAGCAGGTCCTCGTCACGGCCGAGCAGCAGGACCGAACCGCGGGGCGCGGCGCCAGCGAGATAGCGGACGTTGACGGGGCGGGAGATCAGTGCCGTCGCGCTGCCGCTCGCGCTGCAGCGGTCCCTCAGGCGGTTGCGGCGGATCGCGTACACCTCGGACATGTCCCGAGCGTATGAGCTGCGGGCGATTTGTGCCGGTTGGGGGCCGCCGGGCGGGGGTGGCAGAACCGTTCCCGCGGTCCGTCCGTCCGGCCGGCCGTCACCAGGTGGGCGGGCTCGCTATCGCCCGGGCCAGGACGTCGTCCAGGAGCCGGGCGGTGGACGGGACGTCCAGGTGGGAGTTGTCGATGATCGGCAGACCCGAGCCGTACCAGCCGGCCATGCGCCCGTGGATGCGGGCGACCTCCTCGTCGGTGAGGCGGCGGTTGCCCGAGCGCTCGGCGTTGCGCTCCAGGACGATCTCCAGGCCGGGCAGCAGGACGACCGGCAGCAGGCCGGGGCCCACGTGCCGCTTCCAGCCGCCGAGGCCGACGACGGGGCGGTCCGGGAAGACGGCGTCGTCCAGGATGCAGGAGATGCCGTTGGCCAGGAAGTTGCGGGCGGCGAAGCCGCAGGTGCGGCGGGCGAGACGATACTGCGCCTCGGAGTTGTCGTTCCATCCGGACTGCGGGTCGGCGAAGCCGGAGCGAACCCATTCGCGCACGTCGTCGAGGCTGATGTGCGCGGTGGGGACCCGGCGGCGGTCCGCCCAGTACTTGGCGACACTGGTCTTGCCGGCCCCGGCGGGGCCGATCAGCAGAACGGCGAGCGTGGTGGTCGTCGGATCGGGCGCGCCCGCGGCGGGCGGGACGTGCGGGATGCCGACGGGGCCGCCCGGCGGGAGCGTCACATGACCGGTGGTCTCCGGCCGGACCTGCGCGGGCGGAGCGGAGGGTGCGGGCGGCGGCCCGTGGTGCGCGGGCGGGCCCGCCGGAGCGGGAGGTGCCTGCGGAGCGGGCGGTGCGGGCACGCCGGCCGGAACGGGGGCGGGGGCGTGGGGCGGGACAGGGGCGTGGGCCGGCGGCGCGGGCATGTGCGTGGAGGGCCCGCCCGGGGGCGGCACCGGCCCGGTGCCGAAGCCCGGCGGTGTCGCCGGCGCGGGGCCCGGGTGGCCCTGGGGGTGGTGCGCGGCCGATGACCACACGGCCGCCGGCGGCTGCCCCTGCTGAAGGGGCGGCGGCAGCGGAGCTCCCACTGCGTGCTGCATCCGGTGCCACTCCGTCTCGTACAGGCTGTCGGCGCTGTCCGCGGGGCCCGACCGCCCGCCGCCTACCGAACGGTACCGTCCTTGGCCGTGTCTGTGTGAACGGCCGGGGGTACGGGGCTCCGCCCCCGGGGCTGCCGCCCCAGCCCCGAGGGGGCTGCCCCCCTGAACCCCCCGGAGGATGCCGGGGCGAACCCCCGGCCCCAGAACTGACCACGGGGAGGCGTGCGTTACTCGGCGACCTCTCCGTACGCGGCCAGCAGTACCGCCGGGTCCGGGCCCTCCAGGACCGTCGGCCTGGCGAGGCCGTCCAGGACGATGAAGCGGAGGAGGTCGCCGCGGGACTTCTTGTCGACCCTCATGTTCTCCAGGAGCCGGGGCCACTGGTCGTGCCGGTAGTGCAGGGGCAGCCCGACGGACTCCAGGACGGTGCGGTGCCGGTCGGCCGTGGCGTCGTCCAGGCGGCCCGCCACGCGGCCGAGTTCCGCGGCGAAGTGCATGCCGACGGCGACGGCCGCGCCGTGCCGCCACTTGTAGCGCTCGTTCTTCTCGATGGCGTGCCCGAGCGTGTGCCCGTAGTTGAGGATCTCGCGCAGCCCGGACTCCTTGAGGTCCGCGGAGACGACCGCGGCCTTGACCCGGATGGAGCGCTCGATGAGCTCGGCGGTGTGCGGACCGTCCGGCGTGCGGGCGGCCTGCGGGTCCTCCTCGATGAGGTCGAGGATCACCGGGTCGGCGATGAACCCGGCCTTGATGACCTCGGCGAGCCCGGAGACGTAGTCGTTGACCGACAGGGACCCCAGCGCCGCGAGGTCGCACAGCACGCCCGAAGGCGGGTGGAACGCACCCACCAGGTTCTTGCCCTCGGCGGTGTTGATGCCGGTCTTGCCGCCGACCGCCGCGTCCACCATGGCGAGCACGGTGGTGGGGACGGCGATCCAACGCACCCCGCGCAGCCAGGTCGCGGCGACGAAGCCGGCCAGGTCGGTGGTGGCCCCGCCGCCGACGCCGACGATCACGTCGGTGCGGGTGAATCCGGACTGCCCGAGCGCCTTCCAGCAGTAGGCGGCGACCTCGGCGGTCTTGGCCTCCTCCGCGTTCGGCACCTGGACGGCGATCGCCTCGTACCCCTGGTCGGCGAGGTCGGCGCGGAGCGCCTCGCCGGTCTCGGCGAGCGCCTCGGGGTGCACGACCGCGACCCGCTTCGCCTTGGGCCCGATGAGTGTGCCCAGCTCACCGAGGAGCTGCCGGCCCACCAGGACCTCGTAGGGCTCGGTTCCGGCGGTGCCGCCGATCTCGATGCGTGTGACCGACTCGCTCATGACTTCTTCCATCCCATAGCGTCCAGGACGGCTTGCGCGACCTCTTCCGGGTCGCGTCCGTCGGTGGCCACCACCGCGGTGGCGACCTCTTCGTACAGGTGCCGCCGGGCCTCCATCAGCTCGCGCCACTGCTTGCGCGGGTTGATGGTGAGCAGCGGCCGGGCGACGTTCAGGCCCGTGCGCCGGACGGCCTCCTCGACGTCCATCGTGAGGTAGGCGACCTTGTGCCCGGTGAGCAGCGCGCGGGTGTCCGCGTCCAGGACCGCGCCGCCGCCGAGCGCGAGGACGCCGTCGTGCTCGGCCAGCGCCCGTCGTACGGCGTCCTTCTCCAGGGCGCGGAAGACCGGCTCGCCCTCGTCGACGAAGATCTCCGAGATGGTGCGGCCCCGCGCGGCGACGATGTCGGCGTCCGTGTCCCGGTACGTGACGCCGAGCCTCTCGGCGAGCAGCTCGCCCACGGTGGACTTGCCCACGCCCATCGGGCCGACCAGGACGACGACCGGCGCGGCGCTCACCGGATCGCCAGGTTCTCGAGGAAGGACGTCACGTTGCGGTGGGTCTCGGCGACGCTGTCGCCGCCGAACTTCTCCGCGACCGCGTCGGCCAGGACCAGCGCGACCATGGCCTCCGCGACGATCCCGGCCGCCGGTACCGCACACACGTCCGAGCGCTGGTGGTGGGCCTGCGCCTGCTCGCCGGTGACCACGTCCACCGTCCGCAGCGCCCGCGGCACGGTCGCGATGGGCTTCATCGCGGCCCGCACCCGCAGCAGCTCACCCGTGGTGAGTCCGCCCTCGGTGCCGCCGGAGCGCCCGGAGGAGCGCCTGATGCCCTCGTCGGTGGCCAGGATCTCGTCGTGCGCCTGCGAACCCGGCACGCGCGCCAGTTCGAAGCCGTCGCCGACCTCGACGCCCTTGATGGCCTGGATACCCATCAGCGCGGCGGCGAGCCGGGCGTCCAGCCGTCGGTCCCAGTGCACGTGCGAGCCGAGACCCACCGGCACGCCGTACGCCAGCACCTCGACCACGCCGCCGAGCGTGTCGCCGTCCTTGTGGGCCTGGTCGATCCGGTCGACCATCGCCGCGGAGGCGTCCGCGTCCAGGCAGCGCACCGGGTCCGCGTCCAGCCGCTCCACGTCCGCAGGCGTCGGATACACGCCGTACGGCGCCTTCGCCTCGGCCAGCTCCACCACATGGGAGACGATCTCGATGCCGGCCGTCTCCTTCAGGTACGACCGGGCCACCGCGCCCAGCGCCACCCTGGCGGCGGTCTCGCGGGCGGAGGCGCGCTCCAGGATCGGCCGGGCCTCGTCGAAGCCGTACTTCTGCATGCCGGCCAGGTCCGCGTGGCCCGGACGCGGGCGGGTCAGCGGGGCGTTGCGGGCCAGGCCCGCGAGGATCTCCGCGTCGACCGGGTCGGCCGCCATGACCTGCTCCCACTTCGGCCACTCGGTGTTGCCCACCATGACCGCGACCGGGGAGCCCAGCGTGAGACCGTGCCGCACCCCGCCGAGGAACGTGACCTCGTCACGTTCGAATTTCATCCGGGCGCCGCGCCCATAGCCGAGCCGTCGCCTCGCCAGGTGGTCGGCCACCATGTCGGTGGTGATCGGTACGCCGGCGGGAAGGCCCTCCAGCGTCGCGACAAGTGCGGGACCGTGGGACTCACCCGCGGTCAGCCAACGCAGCCTGCTCAACGAAGCTCCTCAGTGCTCGCGCCCCGAACTGCCCCCCGTACGCGCGTCCTCGCGTACGGCGACGGCGTGACCGGGGTGCGCGGTGCCGGCCCGCCGCCTGAATCCTCCCACGTCCCCCGGGAGGAACCGGCCGTCGGTCCATACAGCGGACGCGCGGACCCGGTGTCGGCGACGCTCAGCGCGCCGCCAGCGCGTGCTCCCCCGCCTTGCGCATGGCCTCCAGGGGCGCGACAGGCACACCGGTCATCTGTTCGACCTGAAGGACGGCCTGGTGCACCAGCAGGTCGAGCCCGCCGACGACGGCACCGCCGTACGCCGACCAGCGCGCCGCCAGGGCGGTCGGCCAGGGGTCGTAGAGGACGTCGAAGAGGGTGGCGGGCCGTTCGGGTACGGCACCGGCGAGCGCGTCGGTCGCCCCGGCGGGGGTGGTGGCGATCACCAGGGGGGCGCCGAGCGCCTCCGCGGCGTGCGCCCAGTCCCGGGTACGGACCGGCACCTCCAGGCGCGCGCCCCACTCCCGCATCTCGGCGGCGCGGACCTCGCCGCGCACATAGGCGACGACCTCGCCGGTGCAGACGCGGGCGAGGGCGGCGAGCGCGGAGGAGGCGGTGGCCCCCGCGCCGAGGATCGCCGCGGAGTCCACCTGTTCGATGCCCCGCTCGCGCAGCGCGGCGACCATCCCGGGGATGTCGGTGTTGTCGCCGCGTCGGCGGCCGTCCGCGGTGAACACGACGGTGTTGACGGCCTCGACCGAGGCCGCCGTCTCGCTGATCTCGTCGACCAGCGGGATGACGGCCCGCTTGAGCGGCATGGTGAGCGACAGCCCCACCCACTCGCCCCCGAGCCCTTCGAGGAACCCCGGCAGCGCCGCCTCGTCCACCTCGAACCGGTCGTAGGACCAGTCGGTGAGCCCCAGTTCCGCGTAGGCGGCGCGGTGCAGCACCGGGGAGAGGGAGTGGGCGATCGGGGAGCCGAGCACGGCGGCCCGGCGGGTGGGGTCGGTGCCGGTCATCGGTCCGTCATTGTCCGTTCTCCTGGCTTTCCAGGTACTTCTCGCGGTTCCGGTTCTGCTCCTCGTTGGTCTCGGCGAACAGTGTCTTGTCCTCGCTGACCGAGACGAAGTAGTACCAGTTGCCCTCGGCCGGGTGGAGGGCGGCGTCGATCGCGACCTCGCCGGGGTTGTCGATCGGCCCGGGCGGCAGACCCTTGATCTTGTACGTGTTGTACGGATCGTCGAGCTGGCGCAGCTGGTTGACGGAACCGGTGGCCAGCTTGGACTCGCCGCGCAGGTAGTTGACCGTGGAGTCGAAGTCGAGCAGTCCGTAGGTCTCGGTGTTGTCCTTCTTGAGCCGGTTGTAGACGACCCGGGCGACCTTCTCGAAGTCGGACTTGTTCTTGCCCTCGGCCTGCACGAGGCTCGCGACGGTGAGGACCTGCAGCGGACTGTCGAGGCCGAGGCTCTGGGCCTTCGCGTCCAGGCCCAGCTCCGCGTACCGCTTCTTGGCCTGGTTGACCATGTCCGCGAGCACGTCCTCGGGCTTCATGCCCTTGGAGACGGCGTAGCTGGAGGGGAAGAGGAATCCTTCCAGCGGGTCCTTGATGTCGTCGTCGGTGTCGGCCCAGCTCGGCAGGCCGAATTTCGACCACTTCTTCTCCGCGACGCCCTTGGTGGTGCCCTTGTCCAGGTCGAGCTTCTTGTCGAGGTCCGCGTAGACCGCCGCGTTGCGCTCGCCTTCGAAGACGACCAGGTTGTTGCGGCTCTTGGGATCGAGCATCAGGGCGACGGCGCTGGCGGCGGACATCTGCTTGTGCAGCGTGTAGGCACCCGCCTGAATGGTGTTGCCCTGGGCGTTGTCGGCCTGGGCGGCGACGAACGCGTCCACGCTCTTGACCACGCCGGCCTTCTTCAGGAGCTGCCCGATGGCGGCGCCGTTGGTGCCCTTCGGGACGGTGACCGTCACGCTCTCGCCGGTGCCGTCGCCCGCGTAGTCGGGGGCCGTGCCGTAACGGTTCTGGTAGAAGTGGTAGCCGACATATCCGACACCGCCGAGGCCGCCACCGAAGACGAGGACGACCACGAGGCAGGCACAGCCGTTGCGGCGCTTCCTGCCCTTGTCCTTGCCGCCCTTGGCCCCCTTCGTGGAGGCACGCCCCTTGCCGCGGCGGCCGTCGGGGGCGTCCCGCTCGTCCGGATCGTCGAAGTCCTCGGCCGGATCGTCGTCCCGGGGACCGTCCGGATCACCCGCGAAGAAGGGGTGTTCCTCCTCCTCGGGCGGGCCCGGGTCCCAGTCCGGACGCGGCTCGGTCCCGGTGGCGGGCTGCGCGGCGTAGACGTCGCCCTGGTCGGCGGCGTACGGAACGTGCTGCTGTGCCCCGGCCGGGACCTGCTGCTGTCCCGGGGCGGGCATCTGCGGCTGCTGTCCCTGACCGGCACCGGGCGTCTGCGGCTGCTGTCCCTGACCGGCACCGGGCGTCTGCGGCTGCTGTCCCGCTCCGTGCCAGCCGCCGTCGCCCTGTCCTTGCCCCTGTCCCTGCCCGTACTGCTGTTGGACATGACCGGCGTAGCTCTGCTCGCCCTGCTGGGGGTAGCCGCCCTGCACCTGCTGGTACGGCTGCCCGTACTGGTCGTGCCCCTGGTACTGCTGCCCCTGCTGCACCGGGTACTGCTGCGGGTACTGCTGCTGTCCCTGGTCGTAGCCGGGCTGCTGCTGCGCCTGGCTCCAGTCGCCGTGACCCTGCTGCTGCGGCTGCTGATGGCCGCCGTAGGGGGACTGGTCGGCGGGCGCCTGCTGTCCTCCCCATCCGCCGTCCCCGTACAACGGGTCCTCGGGATGCCACGGTTCGGAGCCCGGGCCCCGGCCATACTCAGTCATCGATCCCCTAGAGCCGCGAGGCCTCCCTAGTGCCGCGCCCGTGCCCGGCTTTGGTTCTGCCTCTTGCTGTGCGGTGGCTGTTCGAACCCCGTCCGCATGGCGCGGAACGTTACCGTATCGCGATCAGATGACCACTTCGACGCCCTCGCCGGGAGACGTACCTGACACCCGTTCGGATTCCAGTGCCTGCTGGAGGATGATCACAGCGGCGGCCTGGTCGATCACGGAGCGCCCCTTCTTGGACTTCACGCCGGAGGCGCGCAGTCCCTGGCTCGCCGTGACGGTCGTCATCCGCTCGTCCAGCAGGCGCACCGGCACCGGTGCGATCAGCCGCGCCAGTTCCTGGGCGAAGCCGCGCACCTTGACCGCGGCCGGGCCCTCGCCCCCCTTGAGGGAACGCGGCAGCCCGACGACGACCTCGATCGGCTCGTACTCCTCGACGAGCTGCCTCAGCCTGCGGTGCGCGGCGGGGACGTCGCGCCCCGGGACCGTCTCCACCGGGGTGGCGAGGATCCCGTCGGGGTCGCAGGAGGCGACCCCGATGCGGGCGTCCCCGACGTCGATCGCGAGGCGGCGGCCCCGGCGCACTACTTGGCCGTCTCGGTGACGAGGCGTTCGACCGCCTCCACGGCCTCGCCGACGGCGGCCGGGTTCTGGCCGCCGCCCTGGGCCACGTCCGGCTTGCCGCCTCCGCCGCCGCCGAGGGTCTTGGCGGCGGTGCGCACCAGGTCACCGGCCTTGAGACCGCGCTCGCGGGCGGCCTCGTTGGTGGCGATCACGGTGAGCGGCTTGCCGTTGTTCACGGCGAACAGGGCGACCACGGCGGCCCGGCCGCCCTGGATGCGGCCGCGTACGTCGAGGACCAGCCTGCGCAGGTCGTCGGCGGAGGTGCCGTCCGGGACCTGCCCGGTGACCACGGCGACGCCGCGCACGTCCTTGGCGGACTCGGCGAGTCCGCCGGCGGCCTGGAGCACCTTCTCCGCGCGGAACTTCTCGATCTCCTTCTCGGCGTCCTTGAGTCGGGCGAGCATGCCGGCGATCTTCTCGGGCAGCTCCTCGGAGCGGCCCTTGACCAGCTCGGTGAGCTGGTTGACGACCGTGTGCTCGCGGGCCAGGAAGTTGTACGCGTCGACGCCGACCAGGGCCTCGATCCGGCGCACACCGGAGCCGATGGACGACTCGCCGAGCAGCTTGACCAGGCCGAGCTGGGCGGTGTTGTGGACGTGGGTGCCGCCGCACAGCTCCTTGGAGAAGTCGCCGATGGTGACCACGCGCACGCGCTCGCCGTACTTCTCGCCGAACTCGGCGATGGCGCCCTGCTTCTTGGCCTCGTCGATCCCCATGACGTCGGCGCGGACGTCCAGGTCGCGGGCGAGCACCTCGTTGATCTTCTGCTCGACGTCGGTCATCACGGCCGTCGGGACGGCGGCCGGGGAGCCGAAGTCGAAACGGAAGCGGCCGGGCTGGTTCTCGGAGCCGGCCTGGGCGGCCGTCGGGCCGAGGGCGTCGCGCAGGGCCTGGTGGGTGAGGTGGGTGGCCGAGTGGGCGCGGGCGATGGCCTTGCGGCGGCGGTCGTCGATCGAGGCCTGGGCCTTGGCGCCGACCGTGACCTCGCCGACCTGGACGACGCCCTTGTGGACGTAGACGCCCGGGACCGGCTTCTGGCAGTCGCGGATCTCGATGACGGCGCCGGAGTCGACCCGGATGCGGCCGGTGTCGCCGATCTGGCCGCCGCCCTCGGCGTAGAACGGGGTGCGGTCGAGGACGATCTCGACCTCGTCGCCCTCGGTGGCGGCCGGTGAGGAGACGCCGTCGACGAGGATGCCGACGACGGTGGACTCGCCCTCGGTGTCGGTGTAGCCGATGAAGTCGGTGGCGCCGGCGCTGTCGGCGATCTCGCGGTAGGCGCCCAGGTCGGCGTGGCCGGTCTTCTTGGCCAGGGCGTCGGCCTTGGCACGCTCCCGCTGTTCCCTCATCAGGCGGCGGAAGCCGTCCTCGTCCACGGACAGCCCCTGCTCGGCGGCCATCTCCAGGGTGAGGTCGATGGGGAAGCCCCAGGTGTCGTGGAGCAGGAACGCCTTGTCGCCGGCGAGCACCGTGGAGCCGGCGGCCTTGGTCTCACTCACGGCGGTGTCCAGCACGTTGGTGCCGGCGTTGAGGGTCTTGAGGAAGCGGGCCTCCTCGGCGAGGGCGACCTTCTCGATGCGCTCGCGGTCGGACACCAGCTCCGGGTACTGCTGCCCCATCGTCGCGATCACGGTATCGACGAGGTCCTTGACGACCGGGCCGGTGGCGCCGAGGAGACGCATGTTACGGATGGCGCGGCGCATGATGCGGCGCAGTACGTAGCCGCGGCCCTCGTTGCCCGGGGTGACGCCGTCGCCGATGAGCATCACGGAGGTGCGCATGTGGTCGGTGACCACGCGCAGCGAGACGTCGGAGTCCCGGTCGTCGCCGTAGGCGACACCGGTCAGCTCGGTGGCCTTGTCGATGACGGCCATGGAGGTGTCGATCTCGTACAGGTTCTGCACGCCCTGGAGGATCATGGCGAGCCGCTCGAGACCGAGTCCGGTGTCGATGTTCTTGCTCGGCAGGTCCCCGAGGATCTCGAAGTCCTCCTTGCCGATGCCCTGGCCCCGCTCGTACTGCATGAAGACGAGGTTCCAGATCTCCACGTACCGCTCGTCGTTGACGGCGGGGCCGCCCTCGACGCCGAACTCGGGGCCGCGGTCGTAGTTGATCTCGGAGCAGGGGCCGCAGGGGCCGGGGACGCCCATGGACCAGAAGTTGTCCTTCTTGCCCAGGCGCTGGATCCGCTCGGCGGGGACGCCGACGACATCGCGCCAGATCCGCTCGGCCTCGTCGTCCTCCTGGTAGACGGTGATCCAGAGCTTCTCGGGCTCCAGGCCGTAACCGCCCTTGTCCTGGGGGGTGGTGAGCAGTTCCCAGGCGAGCTTGGCGGCGCCTTCCTTGAAGTAGTCGCCGAAGGAGAAGTTGCCGCACATCTGGAAGAACGTGCCGTGCCGGGTGGTCTTGCCGACCTCTTCGATGTCCGGTGTACGCACGCACTTCTGGACGCTGGTGGCGCGGTCGAAGGGCGGCTTGACCTCGCCGAGGAAGTAGGGCTTGAAGGGCACCATGCCGGCGGGGACGAGGAGCAGAGTCGGGTCGTCCGCGATGAGCGACGCCGAAGGGACGACGGTGTGCCCGCGCTCCTCGAAGAAGCTCAGCCAGCGGCGGCGGATCTCGGCCGACTCCATCAGTGGTCCTCATTCCGGTTGTACGAGTGGTACGTCGGCCTCTCGACGTACCGCGGTGTGTCGTGGTTCTCGATGGCGGCGAACCGCCGGGGCTCGGGGAGTTCGTGGCCGGGGACGGGGGCGTTGATGCCCAGCGCGTCGCCCAGTTCCGCCTCCCGGCGGGCCATGTTGTCGCGGACGTCGAGCGCGAAGCCGACCGCCCGGTCCTTGATCCGGTGGCCGGTCTCCAGCGCCTTGTCGGCGGCGGTGGCGGCGAGGCTCTCCGGGGTGAGCCGCCTCAGCGTGCGGTTGACCTTGGTGGTGGCCCAGACCCCGGCGGCGACGCCGGTGCCGAACCAGAACGTACGGCGGAACATGCTGGGTCAGTTCCCCTTTTCGCGGTGGGCGCGGTCGGCTGCCCGCTGTGCGCGCCTGGCCCGGCGGGCGGCCGGGACGGTGCGGCCGACGATCACCTCGCGGCGGGACTCGGCGGCGGACGGCCGGTCGTCGCGGCGGCCGGTGAGGGCGCGGCGCACGCCGTAGCCGAACGCGGCGACCTTGACCAGGGGGCCGCCGAAGGTGGAGGCGACGGTGGTGGACAGCGCGGAGGCGTTCGACGTGACTTCCTGGACGTCGGTGGCGATGGCGTCGACCCGGTCGATCTGGGTCTGCGCCGAGCGCACCGCCGCGGAGGCGTCGTTCAGCAGCGGGACGGCCTGTTCGGTCACGTCCGCGACGAGTCTGGTGGTCGCCCGGAGCGTCTGGGCCAGCCTCGCCAGTGCCACGGCGAGGAAGGAGACCAGGATCGCCCAGAACACGGCCACCAGGATTCCGGCCACCTCTCCACCGGACACCTGTGCGCACCCGCTCCCTGAAACGTGTCTGACCGTCGTATCCGTCGAATTCGCTCAACTCGTCGAATCCGCTGAACTCGTCGAACGTGTCGAACCCGGCGACGAGCAGTACCCCCGAGACTATCGCGCCCGGAGTGCCGGTCCGTACCGCATTACCGGCGACGGCGCCCGCAAACGCCGGGGCCCGCCGTCCCGGCCACGAGGGCGGGGCGACGGGCCCGGGCACACGGTGTGCGCCGCGTCCGCTGAGGGGTGATCAGCGGGCGTAGTACTCGACGACGAGCTGCTCGTCGCAGATCACCGGGATCTCCTTGCGGTTCGGCTCGCGGTCCAGGCGGAACGCCAGGGCCTTGAGGTTCACCTGGAGGTAGCGCGGGGTCTCGCCCTCGGGGGCGAAGCCGCCTTCACGGGCGATGGAGAAGAGGGTCTTCTCCCGGCTGCGCTCACGGACCATGACGACGTCGTCCGGCTTCACGCGGAAGGACGGCTTGTCGACCTTCTGGCCGTTGACCTCGATGTGTCCGTGGACGACCATCTGGCGGGCCTGGTAGATCGTGCGGGCGATGCCCGACCGCAGGACCAGCGCGTCGAGACGGCGCTCGAGCTCGATGACCAGGGCCTCACCGGTCTTGCCC
Source organism: Streptomyces sp. B3I8 (assembly GCF_030816915.1). NCBI lineage: Bacteria > Bacillati > Actinomycetota > Actinomycetes > Kitasatosporales > Streptomycetaceae > Streptomyces > Streptomyces sp. B3I8. The sequence continues at coordinate 1,078,231 of NZ_JAUSYN010000002.1, forward strand.
TGCGTCTTGGCGGCACGCTCGTAGGCGCGGACGAGCTGGCGCTCGGACACGTCGTACTGCGCGCGCAGACGCTGCTTCTCGAGCAGACGGACCTTGTAGTCCGAGTTCTGCTTGCGGCCGCGGCCGTGCTCACCCGGCGGGTAGGGGCGGGCCTCGAAGTACTTGACGGCCTTCGGGGTCAGCGCGATGCCGAGGGCACGCGACTTCTTGACCTTGGGGCGGGGCTGGTTCGCCACTTCTTCTTCTCTTCTCTCGCTTACGGCTTCACCAGGGTTACGGGAGGTCGCATCCGCAGCCGGGGAAACCCGCCGGGCCGGTGAAACCGGGCCTGCCGGGCAGCCGCTCCCCTGTTCTGGGCACATACGTGCAGCACGCGAGTGGCCCACCGACCGGGACCCCGGGGTCCGTGAAAACTTCGGGGGTGGTGGTGGGCTGCCCGCGACACCTTCGACGGTGCGCGACGCTCCTGGATCCTCCTGCCGCGAGGCGAGGGGGTTCCGGCTGGGTGTCCCGCTCTGGTGGCGTCGGCCGGAGCCGACACGGGACGCAGCACTCCCGGCAATTCTACAGGGCGGCCGCCACTGCTCTCGACCGGGGCGGCCGCGGGCTCCCTTCCTCGTCCGCGAGCTCCTCGCCGCATTCGCCGGCTACGGCTGCTTGCGGCCGAGGTGTTTGCGGGTCCACTCCACGGCGTCCGCGTACCGGGCCTCCCCGCCGTGCCGGGTGGGCTGGTAGTAGGAGCGGTCCTTGAGCGCGTCCGGGGCATACTGCTGGGCGGCGATGCCCTCGGGGAGGTCGTGCGGGAAGACGTATCCCTGGGCATGGCCGAGCTTGGCGGCGCCCTTGTAGTGCCCGTCGCGCAGATGCGGCGGGACGGGGCCCGCAAGGCCCTTGCGCACGTCCTCCAGGGCGGCGCCTATCGCGGTCGTCGCGGAGTTGGACTTGGGGGCCAGGGCGAGGGCGATCGTGGCGTGGCTGAGGGTGAGCGCGGCCTCCGGGAAGCCGATCATGGCGACGGCCTGGGCGGCGGCGACGGCCGTGGGCAGTGCGCTGGGGTCGGCGAGGCCGATGTCCTCGCTGGCGGAGATCATCAATCGGCGGGCGATGAACCGGGGGTCCTCGCCGGCCTCGATCATGCGGGCGAGGTAGTGCAGCGCGGCGTCCACGTCGGAACCGCGGATGGACTTGATGAGGGCGCTGGCCACGTCGTAGTGCTGGTCGCCGTCGCGGTCGTACTTCACTGCTGCCCGGTCGACCGTCTCCTCCAGGGTGGTCAGGGCGATCTCCGGTTCGCCCTTGTCCAGCGCGGCGCCGGCCGCCGCCTCCAGGGCGGTCAGCGCCCGCCGGGCGTCACCACCGGCTATCCGCAGCAGGTGCGCCTCGGTCTCCTCTGGGAGGGTGACGGCGCCCTTCAGCCCGCGTTCGTCGGCCAGCGCCCGGTGGAGCAGCCCGCGCAGATCCTCGTCGGTGAGGGGTTCGAGGGTGAGCAGGAGCGAGCGGGAGAGCAGCGGGGAGATGACCGAGAAGTACGGGTTCTCGGTGGTCGCGGCGATCAGAGTGACCCAGCGGTTCTCGACGGCGGGCAGCAGGGAGTCCTGCTGGGCCTTGCTGAAGCGGTGGATCTCGTCGAGGAAGAGGACGGTCTCCGTGCCGTAGCCGCCGGTGGCGCGGCGGGCGCCGTCGATGACGGCACGGACCTCCTTGACGCCGGCGGTGATCGCGGACAGTTCCACGAAGCGCTTGTTGGTGGCCTTGGAGACGACGTACGCCAGGGTCGTCTTCCCGGTGCCGGGCGGACCCCAGAGGATGACCGAGGAGGGGCCGGCCGGGCTGCCGGCGGTGGTGCCCTCGCCGACCAGTCTGCGCAGCGGGGAGCCGGGCTTGAGCAGGTGCTGCTGGCCCACCACCTCGTCGAGGCTGCGCGGGCGCATGCGGACGGCCAGGGGGCTGGCGGCCGGGTCCTTCTCCTGGCGGGCCTCGGCGGCGGCGGTGAACAGGTCGGGTTCCACGGAGAAAACCCTAAGTCACGCCACTGACAGTCCGCGGCCGGCCGGCCGCCGGGGCGGGCCCCATGAGGACCCGGGCGGGGTTCACGGGCTCAGGAGGCCCAGAGCTGGCTGCCCCAGCGGGTCAGCACGAGCATGGCGATGATGCCCACGTGGGTGACCGGCAGGACCCAGGTGAACTCGTTCAGGAAGTTCTTCACCGGGCGGGGTGCGGGCAGGAAGTCGTTGCGCACGTTGTGCGAGGTCACGTACCAGAACATGGTGATCGTGATCACCCAGGCCAGGGAGCACCACAGGCACAGGGCGTTGATCTCGTACAGCGTCTGGAACTGGAGCCAGGTGCAGAAGCCCACCCCGAAGAGTGTGCCGAAGTTGAAGGTCAGCCAGTACCAGCGGGGGAAGCGGGCCCGGGTGAGCAGGCTCATGCCGACGCAGATCACGATGCCGTAGCAGACCAGGCCGAGGAACGGGTTGGGGAACCCGAACACCGCGGCCTGCTTGCTCTCCATCACGCTGCCGCAGGAGACGATCGGGTTGATGCTGCAGTTGGGCGTGAACGTCCTGCCCTCGGCCTTGGCCTCAGCGATCTTGATCTTGTCCAGGGTGATGACCCAGGAGGCGAGCAGGCCGAGGGCACCGGTGATCAACAGCATCACGGAGAAGGCGCGGCCGGCGCCGACCGTGCGGGGCGCGGCGGTGCGCTCCGGCTCCGGCTCGGTGTCCTCTGTCGAGACGTCCCTGACTGTCGTCTTGCTCATCACGCCGATTCCGTCGCTTGAGGTGAGGTGGGTGGGCAGGGCCATTGTGCCGTACGAGGAGGGGTGTTCACCGTTCGCTGCGGATAAGGGGTGGTGGTTGGGGGGTGGGGGCCGCCGGGTTCACGCCATCGATGGACGGGGTGGGGGTACGGGTGAGCGAGCGCGGGGGTGGGTGTTCGTTTTTCTCCCGCCCTCACCGTCCTTACCCTTCCCGTCCCTTCGGGGGCGCTGCCCCTTCGACCCCGGACGTGCGGGTGGGCGGGGCTTCTCGCGCGGTTCCCCGCGCCCCTGTCAGGGGCGCGGGGAACCGCGCGATCTTCTGAGTCCGGGGACGGAACTGGGAAGGGGCGGCGGGGGCGGGAAAACCCCGGGCCGGCTCAGCCCAGGCGGGTTTCCAGTTCGGCGACGATCTCGTTGAGGCCGACCGGGGCCTGGTCGCCGGACTCCATGTCCTTGAGCTGGACCACGCCCTCCGCGAGATCCCGTTCCCCGGCGACGATCGCGTACCGCGCTCCGCTCCGGTTCGCGTTCTTCATCGCTCCCTTGAGCCCCTTCCCCCCGTACGCGAAGTCCGTCGCGATGCCGAGCTTGCGCAGCTCCGTCACCTTGGCGAACAGCACCCGCCGGGCCTCCTCGCCCAGTGGCACCGCGTACACGCTCGTCACGGTCGGCAGCGGCAGTTCGACGCCCTCCGCCCGCAGCGCCAGCACCGTGCGGTCCACGCCCAGCGCCCAGCCGACCGAGGGCAGCGCGGGCCCGCCGATCATCTCGGAGAGGCCGTCGTAGCGGCCGCCGCCGCCCACCGCGGACTGGGCGCCCAGACCGTCGTGGACGAACTCGAAGGTCGTTCGGGTGTAGTAGTCCAGGCCGCGCACGAGCCGCGCGTCGTCCTCGAAGACGACGCCCGCCGCACCGATCAGCTCGCGGACCTCCTCGTGGTACGCCTTGCACGCGTCGCACAGGTAGTCGCGCAGGATCGGGGCGTCGGTGAGCTGCTTCTGGACGTCGGGACGCTTGTCGTCGAGGACGCGCAGCGGGTTGATCTCCGCGCGGCGCAGCGTCTCCTCGTCGAGGTCGAGGCCGCGCAGGAAGTCCTGGAGGGCGGCACGGTAGACCGGGCGGCACTCCTTGTCGCCGAGGCTGTTGAGCAGGATGCGGAAGTCGCGCAGTCCCAGCGAGCGGTACGCCTGGTCGGCGAGGATGATCAGCTCGGCGTCGAGCGCCGGGTCCTCCGCGCCGATGGCCTCGGCGCCGACCTGGGAGAAGTGGCGGTAGCGGCCCTTCTGGGGGCGCTCGTAGCGGTAGTAGGAGCCCGAGTACCAGAGCTTGACGGGGAGGTTGCCCGCCTTGTGGAGGTTGGCCTCCAGGGCGGCGCGCAGCACGGAGGCGGTGCCTTCGGGGCGCAGGGCGAGCCGGTCGCCGCCCTTGGTCTCGAACGCGTACATCTCCTTGGTCACGATGTCGGTCGATTCGCCGACGCCGCGCGCGAAGAGTTCGACGTTCTCGAAGCCGGGCGTCTCGATGTAGCCGTAGCCGGAGTTGCGCAGCGGCCGGGCGATCGCCTCGCGCACCGCCAGGAACGTGGCGGAGTCGGGCGGCAGCAGGTCGTACGTGCCCTTGGGGGCGTTGAAAGTGCTCACGGAGGGTTTCTCGTCACATTCCTCGTCGGGGAGCGCCGGGTGCGCCGCTCTCGCGGCTGCCCGCGGCCACCTGCCGCAGATACGGGTTGGTGGCGCGCTCCTGGCCGATGGTCGTCTGGGGGCCGTGACCGGACAGCACCACGGTCGGGTCCTCGAGCGGCAGGCACACGCGGGCCAGCGACGCGAGCAGCTCTTCCGTGTCACCGCCGGGCAGGTCGGTGCGTCCGACGGAGCCGGCGAACAGCAGGTCGCCCGAGAAGAGGACCGGCGGGATGTCCGCCGCCTCGGGCAGCCCGAAGGTCACCGACCCCTTGGTATGGCCGGGCGCGTGGGCGACGGAGAACTCCAGGCCGGCCAGTGGCAGCGTGGTCCCGTCGGCCAGTTCCTTGACGTCGTCCGGCTCGCCCACGGCGAGTTCGCCCATCAGTTGCGCGCCGATGGAACGGCCGAGCGCCTTCTCGGGATCACTCATCATGTAGCGGTCGTCCGGGTGGATCCACGCCGGTACGTCGTGGGCGCCGCAGACGGGCACGACCGAGGCCACGTGGTCGATGTGGCCGTGGGTGAGGACGACGGCGACGGGCTTGAGCCGATGCTTGCGCAGCGCGTCCTCGACTCCCTGGGCGGCCTCGTGGCCCGGGTCGATGATCACGCACTCCTCTCCGGCGGCGGGGGCGACGAGGTAGCAGTTCGTCCCCCAGGCACCGGCGGGAAATCCGGCAATGAGCACGTTCGTCCTTCGTGTCGTCTTCTGCCGCCTCTTGTCGTCGTACGGCCGGACATGGGCGTCGTACTCGGACGGGCGGGCACCGGTCAGAGCCTACCGGCGCTGCCGTTTCCTCAGCGAACCCATATACGGTACGGGGCTACACGCAGACGGTCGGCCACATCACGCACGCGTACCGGTCGACGCACGAGACGCTTGATACCAGACGCTTGAGGAGACAACACCGTGGTCAGCCAGGAACAGCGGCGGCGTCAGCTCGCCCGGGAGAAGTTCTTGCGGCAGCAGCAGCGGCGCACCGACGCGCGCCGCCGCGCGAGGGTGCGCAACTCTGTGATCGCCTCGGTACTCGGCGTCGTCCTGGTGGGCAGCGTGGCGCTGTACACGACCGGAGTGATGAAGGACGACGACAAGAAGGAGAACGCGGGCGCGCAGGTGACGCCGAGCGCCTCCCCCACCACCAAGGCGCCGGATCCGTGCGAGAAGGCCTCCGAGGGCAAGGTGAAGCAGCAGAGCTGGAAGAAGGAGCCGACGCTCACCATCGACAAGTCGGCGGACTACACCATGAAGCTGGCGACGACGTGCGGTGACATAGACATCGCGCTGAAGACGGCGGCCGCCCCGCACACGGTGAACTCGTTCGACTTCCTCGCGGGCAAGGGGTTCTTCGACCACACCAAGTGCCACCGGCTCACCACCAACAGCATCTACGTGCTGCAGTGCGGCGACCCGACGGGCAGCGGCAGCGGCGGTCCCGGCTACACGATCCCGGACGAGAACCTGAAGGACAAGAGCCTCAAGAAGAGCACCTACCCGGCGGGCACGGTCGCGATGGCGAACACCGGCCAGAAGCACACCGGCGGGAGCCAGTTCTTCCTCGTCTACAAGGACAGCCCGCTGCCGCCCAGTTACACCCCGTTCGGCACGATCTCCACCGCCGGCATGAAGGTGCTGAAGAAGATCGCCGGTGCGGGTGAGAACACCGGAGCGGGTGACGGCGCACCGAACGCGACCGTGGTGATCAACAAGGCCACTGTGACGAAATCCTGACCGTCAACTGCGTAACTTCGGTCGTGCGGGATGCGGACAGCCGCCCCGCCGGTCGCCTAGATTGGCCGTGACGAAACTGTGGACGATGCCCGGGGGTGTACCGCTCCCCCGCGCGCATCATGTGGAGGAGGCGCTGTGAGCAGCGACCCGTGGGGCCGCGTCGACGAGACGGGGACCGTGTACGTGCGTACGGCCGACGGTGAGCAGGTCGTCGGTTCCTGGCAGGCCGGCTCCCCCGAGGAGGCGCTGGCCTATTTCGAGCGCAAGTACGAGGGCCTGGTTGTCGAGATCGGCCTCCTCGAACGGCGGGTGCGGACGACCGACCTGTCCGCGAAGGACGCGCAGGCCGCGATCGGCCATCTGCGCGAGCAGGTGGACGCCCATCACGCGGTCGGTGACCTCCAGGCCCTCCGGGAGCGCCTGGACAAGCTCGTCGCGACCGTCGAGTCGCGCCGCGAGGAGCGCAAGGCGCAGCGGGCGAAGCAGTCCGGCGAGGCACGGCACGCCAAGGAGGCGCTGGTCGTCGAGGCCGAGGAGCTCGCCGGGTCGGACCAGTGGCGGTCGGCCGGTGAGCGGCTGCGGGCGCTGGTGGACACCTGGAAGGGGCTGCCGCGGCTCGACCGCAAGTCGGACGACGAACTGTGGCACCGCTTCTCGCACGCCCGTTCGGCGTTCTCCAAGCGCCGCAAGGCGCACTTCGCGCACCTGGACGCCCAGCGCGAGGAGGCCCGCCGGGTCAAGGAGCGGCTGGTCGCGGAGGCCGAGGCGCTGTCGGGCTCGACGGACTGGGGACCGACGGCCGCGCGCTACCGCGACCTGATGACGGAGTGGAAGGCGGCGGGCCGCGCGCAGCGCGAGCACGAGGACGACCTGTGGAACCGTTTCCGCGGGGCGCAGGACGTCTTCTTCGCCGCCCGCGGCTCGGTCTTCGCCGAGCGGGACGCCGAGCAGGCCGAGAACCTCAAGCTCAAGGAGGAGCTGGCCGAGGAGGCGGAGAAGCTGCTGCCGATCGATGACCTCAAGGCGGCGCGGGCGGCCTTCCGGTCCATCAACGAGCGGTGGGAGGCCCTCGGTCACGTGCCGAGGGACGCCCGGCCGCGGATCGAGGGGCGGATGCACGCGGTCGACCGGGCGCTGCAGGAGGCCGAGGAGACCGAGTGGCGTCGGACGAACCCCGAGGCGCGGGCGCGGGCGGAGGGGCTGACGGGTCAGCTCCAGGCCGCGGTCGACAAGCTGAACGGGCAGATCGAGCAGGCGCGGGCGCAGGGGAACACGGCGAAGGCTGCCAAGCTGGAGCGTGAGCTCGAGGGGCGGCAGGCGTTGCTGGACCAGGCGTTGAAGGGGCTGCAGGAGTTCGGCGGCTGAGGCGTCCGCGGTGACTGTGCCGCCCCCGGTGCCTGGTGCGCCGGGGGCGGCCCTGCTCTTCAGGGCCGGCGTGCCGACGTCACCCGGTAGACGTCGTAGACGCCCTCCACGCCCCGTACCGCCTTCAGGACGTGGCCCAGGTGTTTCGGGTCGCCCATCTCGAAGGTGAAGCGGGAGGTGGCCACACGGTCGCGGGAGGTCTGGACGGCGGCCGAGAGGATGTTGACGTGCTGGTCCGAGAGGACCCGGGTCACGTCCGACAGGAGGCGGGAGCGGTCGAGGGCCTCGACCTGGATGGCGACCAGGAAGACCGAGGACTGGGTCGGCGCCCACTCGACCTCCAGGATCCGCTCGGGCTCACGCGAGAGCGAGTCGACGTTGACGCAGTCGCTGCGGTGGACCGAGACTCCGCTGCCGCGGGTGACGAAGCCGATGATCGGGTCGCCCGGCACGGGTGTGCAGCAGCGGGCCAGCTTGACCCACACGTCCTCGACGCCCTTGACGACGACGCCCGGGTCGGCGCTGGAGCGCCGCTTGCGGCCCCGGCCGCGCGACGGCGGGACGCTCTCGTCGATCTCCTCGGTCGCGGCCTCCTCGCCGCCGAGCGCCTGGACGAGCTTCTGCACGATGTTCTGCGCGGAGACATGGCCCTCGCCGATCGCCGCGTACAGCGCGGAGATGTCCGAGTAGCGCATCTCGTGCGCCAGGGTGACCAGGGAGTCGCCGGTGAGGATGCGCTGGATCGGCAGGTTCTGCTTGCGCATCGCGCGGACGATCGCGTCCTTGCCCTGTTCGATCGCCTCGTCACGGCGCTCCTTGGAGAACCAGGCGCGGATCTTGTTGCGGGCGCGCGGTGACTTGACGAAGCCGAGCCAGTCCCGGGAGGGGCCCGCGCCGGGCGCCTTGGAGGTGAAGACCTCCACCAGGTCGCCGTTGTCCAGCGTGGACTCCAGCGGGACCAGACGACCGTTGACGCGTGCCCCTATGGTGCGGTGGCCGACCTCGGTGTGGACGGCGTAGGAGAAGTCGACCGGGGTCGAACCGGCCGGCAGCGCGATGACGTCGCCCTTGGGGGTGAAGACGAAGACCTCGTTGCGGGAGAGGTCGAAGCGCAGCGACTCCAGGAACTCGCTGGGGTCCTCGGTCTCCTTCTGCCAGTCCAGGAGCTGCCGCAGCCACGCCATGTCGTTGATGGCGGCCGCTTCCTTGCCGGCCTTTCCGCCCGCCTTGGGGGCGTCGGTGCGGACCTTGGAGGCGCCGGCCACGGCCTCCTGCTTGTACTTCCAGTGCGCGGCGATGCCGTACTCGGCGCGGCGGTGCATGTCGAAGGTGCGGATCTGGAGCTCGACGGGCTTGCCGTTGGGTCCGATGACCGTCGTGTGCAGCGACTGGTACATGTTGAACTTGGGCATCGCGATGTAGTCCTTGAACCGCCCCGGAACCGGGTTCCAGCGGGCGTGGACGGTGCCCAGGGCCGCGTAGCAGTCGCGGACGGTGTCCACCAGGACGCGGATGCCGACCAGGTCGTAGATCTCCGCGAAGTCCCGGCCGCGGACGATCATCTTCTGGTAGACGCTGTAGTAGTGCTTGGGGCGGCCGGTGACGGTCGCCTTGATGCGGGCGGCGCGCAGGTCCTGCTGGACCTCGTCGGTCACTATCGCGAGGTACTCGTCCCGCTTGGGCGCCCGTTCGGCGACCAGACGCACGATCTCGTCGTACATCTTGGGGTAGAGGATCGCGAAGGCGAGGTCCTCCAGCTCCCATTTGATGGTGTTCATACCCAGCCGGTGGGCGAGCGGCGCGTAGATCTCGAGGGTCTCGCGGGCCTTCTTCTCCTGCTTCTCACGCTTGAGGTAGCGCATGGTGCGCATGTTGTGCAGCCGGTCGGCGAGCTTGATCACCAGAACGCGGGGGTCCTTGGCCATGGCGACGACCATCTTGCGCACGGTCTCGGCCTGGGCGGCCTCGCCGAACTTGACGCGGTCCAGCTTGGTGACGCCGTCGACGAGCAGGGTGACCACGTCGCCGAAGTCGCGGCGCAGGTCCTCCAGGCCGTAATCGGTGTCCTCGACGGTGTCGTGCAGCAGACCGGCCATGAGCGTGGCGGGGTCCATGCCGAGCTCGGCGAGGATGGTGGTGACCGCGAGCGGGTGCGTGATGTAGGGGTCGCCGCTCTTGCGCTTCTGGCCGCGGTGCCAGCGCTCGGCGACCTGGTAGGCGCGCTCGATCTGGCGCAGTGTCGACGTCTCGATCTTGGGGTCGTTGCCGCGCACTATGCGCAGCAGCGGTTCCAGGACCGGGTTGTACGGGTTGGTGCGCTGGACGCCCAGGCGGGCCAGGCGGGCGCGGACGCGGTTGGAGGAGCCGGAGCGCGAGGTCTGGCCGGTGTTGGCGCGGGCCGCGGGGGCGGTGGGGCGCTCGGGCGGGGGCGGCTTGGGGCGCGTCTGGGACGCGGGCTTGTCGACCGGCGCGGGGGCGCGGTCCACCGGCCCGTGGGTGTCGTTCCTCGCGTCCGACGCGGCGGGAGTGGCCGCGGGCTTGGGGGTCGCCCCGGGCTTGGCGGCGGTCAGTGGCTGGGCCTCGTCTGGCAAGAGGACTCCTCGTGCGCGATCCGGGTCCCCCGGCAGGCTCCGGAAACCCCATGGTAGCGATCCCGGGCCGTGGTCTCCCGGTCAGGCGGCGGAGACGGGACGCTACCAGCGGAACACACGGGGCGGGCGCCGGATTCCTCCGGGCCCGCCCCGTTGTGTCACGGACTGCGTCCTGCCGGGTCAGACCTGCAGCAGGGCCTCCAGCGGGGCACCGGCCAGGGCCGGTTCCAGGCGGGCGCGGCCGCCCAGGAAACCGAGCTCCATCAGCACCGCTACCCCGGCGATCTCGGCGCCCGCGCGCCGGACCAGCGCCAGCGAGGCCTCGGCGGTGCCGCCGGTGGCGAGCACGTCGTCGATGACCATGACACGGTCGCCGGCGCTCAGGTCCTCGGCGTGCACCTCGATCTCGGCGGAGCCGTACTCCAGGTCGTAGGCCTGGCGCAGGGTCGCCCCGGGGAGCTTGCCCGCCTTGCGTACGGGGATGAAGCCGATGCCGGCGCGGACCGCGACGGGGGCGCCCAGGATGAAGCCGCGGGCCTCCAGGCCGACGATCTTCGTGGCGCCGTGCCGCACGGTCACGTCCGCGAGGGCGTCGGTGAGCGCGCCGAACGCGGCCGGGTCGGCGAGCAGCGGGGTGATGTCCTTGAACATCACGCCGGGCTCCGGGTAGTCCGCGACGTCCCGGATGCGGCTCAGCAGCAGTGCTTGGATGTCGGTCGGCTCCGTCATCGGCGCTTCCCCGAGGGCCGGCCGCGACCGCGGTTGCGCGAGGAGGGCTGGGTGCGCGTGCCGGACGTGTCGCCGGTGCCGGTACGCGGGCGCGGGCCGACGACGGCCGGTGCGGCGTCCTCGGGCTCCTGCTCGTGGTCGCCGGAGCGGTTCTCCGCGTGCCCGTCGTCCGCGGCCTGCGCCCGCTTGGCGCCGACCCGCCTTCTGAGCGCCTTCATCCCCGGCTCGCGCTCCTTGAGGTCGGCGACGAGCGGGGTGGCGATGAAGATCGAGGAGTACGCGCCGGCCGCGAGGCCCACGAACAGCGACAGCGAGATGTCGTTGAGCGTGCCCGCGCCGAGGAAGCCGCCGCCGATGAAGAGCAGGCCGGCCACCGGGAGCAGCGCGACCACCGTGGTGTTGATGGAGCGGACCAGGGTGCCGTTGATCGAGCGGTTGGCGACATCGCTGTAGGTCCAGCGGGACTGCTTGGTGAGGTCCTTCGTCTGCTCCTTGAGGCTGTCGAAGACGACGACCGTGTCGTAGAGCGAGTAACCGAGGATCGTCAGCAGACCGATGACCGTACCGGGCGTGACCTCGAAGCCGACGAGGGCGTAGATGCCGGTGGTGATGGTGATGTCGTGGATCAGGGCGACGAGGGCGGCCAGGGCCATGCGCCACTCGAAGGCGATCGCGAGGTAGATCACGACCAGCACCATGAAGATCGCCAGGCCCTCCCAGGCCTTGTTGGCGATCTGCTCACCCCAGCTGGGACCGACGAGATCGGCGTTGATGTCCTCCGCGCCGATCTTCATGTCCTTGGACAGGGCGGCCTTGATCTCGTCGGACTTCGACGTGTCCAGGCCGGCGACCTGGATGCGCAGGCCACCCGTGCCGAGCTTCTGCACGACGGCGTCGTGACCGGCCGCGTCCTCCGCGTACGTCTCGGCCTGGGCGACCGAGACGCTGGTCTTGGGGGTGGTGAAGACCGCGCCGCCCTGGAAGTCGATGCCCATGTTCAGACCGCGGACCGCGAGACCGACGATGGCGGTGATCGTGATCAGGATCGAGACGCTGTACCAGATCTTGCGGTGGCCGATGAAGTCGTAACCGACCTCGCCACGGTGCAGTCGGGCGCCGATGTTGCCGAGCTTCGACATGTCTCACGCCTCCTTCGGGTCGACGGGGCCCGCGGCAGGGCCGGAGGGACGACGGGTGCGCCGCAGGGGCGGCTTGGCGCCGAGGCGTTTGGGGTCGAGGCCGGACCAGCTGTGGCCGTCGTGGAAGAAGCGGCGGCGGGCGAGGAGCGTCATCAGCGGCTTGGTGAAGAGGAAGACGACCACCACGTCGAGCAGGGTGGTCAGGCCAAGGGTGAAGGCGAAGCCCTGGACCTTGCCGACGGTGACGATGAACAGCACCGCGGCGGCGAGGAACGACACGAAGTCCGAGACCAGGATGGTGCGCCGGGCGCGGGGCCAGGCCCGCTCGACGGCGGGGCGCAGCGTGCGGCCCTCACGGATCTCGTCCCGGATGCGTTCGAAGAACACGATGAACGAGTCCGCCGTGATGCCGATGGCGACGATGGCGCCGCAGACCGCCGGCAGGTTGAGCGCGAAGCCGATGGTCGGGCCGAGCAGCGACATGATCACGTAGGTGAGGGTCGCCGAGACCAGCAGTGAGGCGATGGCGATGAGCGACAGACCCCGGTAGTACGCGACCAGGTAGATGATGACCAGCGCCAGGCCGATCGCGCCGGCGATGAGGCCGGCGTGCAGCTGCTCGCCGCCGAGCGCGGCGGTGACGGTGGTGACGCTCTGCTCCTCGAAGGACAGGGGCAGGGCACCGTAGGACAGCATGTTGGAGAGGCTCTGGGCCTCCTCCTGCGAGAAGCTGCCGGAGATCTCCGCGTTGCCGCCGGTGATGGACTGCTGCACGAACGGGCTGGAGACGACCTCGCCGTCGAGCACGATGCCGAACTCGTTCTGCGGCGACTGCTTCTGGGCCAGCTGACCGGTGATGTCGGCGAACTTCTTGGAGCCGCTGCCGGTGAAGGTCATCTGGACCTGCCAGCCGGAGGCGCCCTGGGTGTCGAAGACGGCCTGGGCCTTCTTGACCTCGGTGCCGTCCACGGCCGCCGGGCCGAGCAGGTACTTGAACCAGGCGCCCTGGTTCTTGCCGCAGCCGACGGTGGTGTCGCCGGGCTTGGCGTTGTCACCGGCGGAGGCGCGGTCGGCCGCCTTGGTGCAGTCGAGCGCCGCGTACTGCGCCTGCAGCTTGCTCGTGTCGTCGGAGGCGCCGGAGCTGGAGGAGGCCTTGGGGCTGGAGGAGGAGGACGGGGTGGCGTCCGCCTTCAGCGCGCCGGTGACCGCGCGGCCCTGCGACGTGGCGGTGGACGACGGGGAGGAGGAGGTCTTGTCCTTCGAGCCCGTCGAGTCCTTGGAGGAGTCCGACGACCCGGCCTTGGCCGAGGAGGAGCCGCTGGGCGAGGCGCCCGGGGAATTGCTCGACGACGTGCTCGGCGAGGCGTTGGCGGCGGGGCCGCTGGCCTCGGTGGCGAGGACCGGGCGGAAGTACAGCTTCGCGGTGGTACCGACCTGCTCGCGGGCCTCCTTGGAGTTGGTGCCCTTGGGGATGTTGACGATGATGTTGTCGTTCCCCTGGGTCTGCACCTCCGCCTCGGAGACGCCGAGACCGTTGACACGGCGGTTCATGATGTCGACCGCGGTGTCCATGTTGGCCTTGTTGATCGCGGACCCTTGGTCGGCCTTCGCCTTCAGCGTGATGCTGGTGCCGCCGGCGAGGTCGATGCCGAGACGCGGAGTCGTGTGTCCCGAGGCGAACATTCCCCCGGTGAGCGCCACGATGGCGATCAGGATCAGGGCCAGGGCGCGCCACGGCTTGCTCTGGGCACTCGCGCTCCGGCCCTTTTTCGGTGCTGCCACCTTCTGTTACTCCCTCTCGGGCCGTCCGCGCGCGGGGTCGGCGCAGGACGGCCTGCCATGGTGTCGGGATTCCGTGCGTCGCCGCACACCCCGGTCGCCGCGCGGTCCGAGCCGGTCGCGCCGCGCTCCGGGGCGGCTACTTCGCGTCGGCCTCGCCGTCGGTCTTCTTCGGCTCCGCATCGTCGGCCTTGGTGGCACCGGCGTCCGCCGGGATCTCCTCGGCGTCCGCGGCGGGCTCGGCGTCCTTCTTGCCGAGGTCCACGGGCCGGTCGTCGGAGGCGTCGGTCACGCCGTCGGCGGCGGGCTCGTCGGTCTCGGTGAGGGAGGAGGCGTCGTCCGGCACGATGCTGCTGTCGGCCTTCAGGTCGTGCTCGATGCCGTGCACGATGCGGTTGTACTCGTCGTCGCTGAGGACGGCGCCGATCGCGTTCCTCGCGAAGACGAGGTCCACGCCCGGGCCCGCGTCGAGGAGGACCGTCTCATCGTTGACCTCCTTGACCGTCGCGTACATGCCCCCGATCGTGCGGACGCCGGAGCCGGGCTGCATGTCGTTCCGCATCTGCGCGGCCTGCTGCTGCTTGCGCTTGGCCGATCGGGTCATCAGGAGCATGGCTCCGATGAGCACGATGAACGGGAGAAGGGTCAGGATATTCACGGGACGGAGTTTCCTTCGCACGACCGCTCGGAAGGGCGGCCTGTCGGATGGGGGTGGTCGGCGCTGCCCGCAAGGGCGGCATCGGCGGAGTCTAAGGGAGTCCGCACGCCAGGAACAACGCCCAGCATGGCACCGGGGTTCCTGTCGGGGCGAGCACCGGTTGGTCACACTCCGCTCCGGAGCCGCCCGAGGAGGGTCCGACCGGGTCCGGCAGCGGGTCGGGCGGGAGTGTGGCGGGGCTCCGGCAGCAGGGCCGGCGGGGTCTTCAGGCGCCGAACAGGTCCTGCTGGCCGCCGCCCGCGGCGGTGGACCGGGGCGGGGTGAGACCCAGGTGGGCCCAGGCGGCGGGGGTGGCGACGCGGCCGCGCGGGGTGCGGGCCAGCAGCCCCTCCCTGACCAGGAACGGTTCGGCGACCTCCTCGACGGTCTCGCGCTCCTCCCCCACCGCGACGGCCAGCGTGGACAGGCCGACCGGGCCGCCGCCGAACAGTTTCAGCAGCGCCTGGAGCACCGCTCGGTCCAGCCGGTCCAGGCCGCGCGCGTCCACCTCGTAGACCTTCAGGGCCGCGGCGGCGATGTCCCGGTCGATACTGCCGTCGGCCTTGACCTGCGCGTAGTCCCGTACGCGGCGCAGCAGGCGGTTGGCGATGCGGGGGGTGCCGCGGGAGCGGCCGGCGATCTCGGCGGCGCCGTCGGTGTCGATCTCGACGTCGAGCAGGGACGCCGAACGGTGCACGACCCGCTCCAGTTCGGTGGGTTCGTAGAACTCCATGTGGGCGGTGAACCCGAACCGGTCGCGCAGCGGGGGCGGCAGCAGTCCGGCCCGGGTGGTGGCGCCCACCAGGGTGAACGGCGGCAGTTCGAGCGGGATGGCGGTGGCGCCGGGGCCCTTGCCGACGATGACGTCGACACGGAAGTCCTCCATCGCCATGTAGAGCATCTCCTCGGCGGGCCGGGACATGCGGTGGATCTCGTCGAGGAAGAGGACCTCGCCCTCCTGGAGGGAGGACAGGATCGCGGCGAGGTCACCCGCGTGCTGGATGGCGGGTCCGGAGGTGATGCGGATCGGGGCGCCCATCTCGGCGGCGATGATCATGGAGAGGGTGGTCTTGCCGAGGCCGGGGGCGCCGGAGAGCAGCACGTGGTCGGCGGTGGCGCCACGGGCGCGGGCGGCCCGCAGCACGAGGTCGAGCTGTTCGCGGACCTTCTCCTGGCCGATGAACTCGCCCAGGTCCTTGGGGCGCAGGGCGGCTTCGACTGCCTGGTCCTCGCGGTCGGCGACGGAGCCCACCAGCCGCTCCTCGGCGGAGGCGGCGTCGGTGGTGTCGTCCCAGTTCATGGAGTGTGCCTCGGGGTCTCGTCGGGGCTGCGGCAGGCTGTCCGGGGTGCGGGGCCACGGCGCGGTGGTGTGGGACAGGGGCGCTGTCCGGTGGTTCAGCGAGCTCTGTTGAGGGTCTGCAGGGCGGCCCTGAGCAACGGGCCCACCTGGGGGGTGCCCTCGGCGGCCTCGGCCTGGGGGGTGACGGCGGCGACCGCCTCGTCGGCCTCCCGCGTGGCGTAGCCGAGGCCGATCAGGGCCGCGTGGAGCTGGTCGCGCCAGCCCTGGGCGGCGGGGGCGCCGACCGCGGGGGCGCCGAGGGGTTCGCCGAGCCGGTCCTTCAGCTCCAGGAGGAGCTTCTGGGCGCCCTTCCTGCCGATGCCGGGGACGGCGGTGAGGGCCTTCTCGTCGCCGGTGGAGACGGCTCGGCGCAGGGCGTCCGGGGAGTGCACGGCGAGCATCGCCTGGGCCAGACGGGGGCCGACGCCGCTGGCGGTCTGGAGCAGTTCGAAGACCTGGCGCTCGTCGTCGTCGGCGAAGCCGTACAGGGTCAGCGAGTCCTCGCGGACGACGAGCGAGGTGGCGAGCTTGGCCGGACGGCCGGGCCGGAGTGTCGACAGGGTGTTCGGGGTGCAGTGGACGGCCATGCCGACGCCGCCCACCTCGACCACCGCGGTGTCCGGGGCGAGGGCGGCGACCGTGCCGCTGACGAAGGCGATCATGCCGTACGGCCTTTCGATGCGGAGTTCGGCGCGAGGGGCGCCCGGGCGGTGTGCGGGGCCGCGGCGTGCTGGGCGACGGCGCGCTGGAGCCGGTTCTGGGCGGGGGCGCGCCAGATGTGGCAGATGGCGAGGGCGAGCGCGTCGGCCGCGTCGGCGGGTTTCGGCGGTGCGGCGAGCCGGAGCAGCCGGGTGACCATGGCGCCGACCTGGGCCTTGTCGGCGCGCCCCGAACCGGTGACGGCGGCCTTGACCTCGCTGGGGGTGTGCAGGGCGACCGGGATGCCGCGGCGGGCGGCGCACAGCATGGCGACGGCGCTGGCCTGGGCGGTGCCCATGACCGTGCGGACGTTGTGCTGGCTGAAGACGCGCTCCACCGCCACGTACTCGGGCCGGTGCTCGTCGAGCCACTGCTCGATGCCCTGTTCGACGGCGACGAGGCGGTGGCCCAGCTCCGCGTCGGCGGGTGTGCGGACGACGCCGACGCCGAGCATGGTGAGCGGCCGCCCCGGGACCCCCTCCACGACGCCGACGCCGCAGCGGGTCAGCCCCGGGTCCACCCCCAGTACGCGCACCTGCCGCCCCTTTCGCCGACCACCTCGATCGCCTGCCCGTGCGGGCTTCCCCGATCACCCGTCCGTGCGGACTCCCGGTCACCTGTTTGTGCAGGCTATCGGGTACCACTGACAGAGCGACGGGCCGACGGGGTGTCTCCCGCCGGCCCGCCGGAACTGGAAATGGAACTGGAAGTTGACGCGTTACGCGTCGACCTTCTCCATGACCTCGTCGCTGACGTCGAAGTTGGCGAAGACGTTCTGCACGTCGTCGCTGTCCTCCAGCGCGTCGATCAGCTTGAAGATCTTCCTGGCGCCCTCCTCGTCCAGCTCGACCTGCATGGTCGGGACGAAGTTGGCCTCGGCGGAGTCGTAGTCGATGCCCGCCTCCTGGAGAGCGGTGCGCACCGCGACCAGGTCGGTGGCCTCGCTGAGCACCTCGAAGTTCTCGCCGAGGTCGTTGACCTCCTCCGCGCCCGCGTCCAGAACGGCGGCCAGGACGTCGTCCTCACCGAGGTCGCCCTTGGGGACGATGACGACGCCCTTGCGGTTGAACAGGTACGACACCGAGCCCGGGTCGGCCATGGAGCCGCCGTTGCGGGTCATGGCGACCCGGACGTCGGAGGCGGCACGGTTGCGGTTGTCGGTGAGGCACTCGATGAGCACCGCGACGCCGTTCGGACCGTAGCCCTCGTACATGATCGTCTCGTAGTCGGCGCCGCCGGCCTCGAGACCGCCGCCGCGCTTGACGGCGGAGTCGATGTTCTTGTTCGGCACCGACTGCTTCTTGGCCTTCTGCACGGCGTCGTAGAGCGTCGGGTTGCCCTCGAGGTCGACGCCGCCCATGCGCGCCGCGACCTCGATGTTCTTGATCAGCTTCGCGAAGAGCTTGCCGCGCTTGGCGTCGATCACGGCCTTCTTGTGCTTCGTCGTAGCCCATTTAGAGTGGCCGGACATCTGCCTGTCTCCTTCGCGTAACCCCATCACTGCAACGAACGCAGGAATCCTACAAGGACTCGGCCGACCGCTCGGCGCGCACCATGTCGACGAAGAGCGCGTGCATGCGGTGGTCGCCGGTCAGCTCCGGGTGGAACGAGGTCGCCAGCGCGTTGCCCTGGCGCACGGCGACGATGTGACCGGCGTGCTCGGCGAGCACCTCGGTGCCGGCGCCGACGGACTCCACCCAGGGGGCGCGGATGAAGACGCCCTCCACAGGGGGGCCGTCCACGCCCTTGACGTCGACGGGCGGCCTCGAAGGACTCGTTCTGCCGGCCGAAGGCGTTGCGACGCACGATCATGTCGATGCCGCCGACGGTCTCCTGGCCCGAGCGGGGGTCGAGGATCTTGTCGGCGAGCATGATCATGCCCGCGCAGGTGCCGTAGACAGGCATGCCGTCGCGCACGCGCGCGCGCAGGGGTTCCATCACGTCGAAGAGGACGGCGAGCTTGGAGATGGTGGTGGACTCGCCGCCGGGGATGACCAGGCCGTCCACCTCGGCGAGTTCGTCGGGGCGCCGAACCGGCCTGGCCACGGCGTCGGCCGTGGCCAGGGCGGTGAGGTGCTCCCGTACGTCGCCCTGGAGGGCCAGGACGCCTATGACGGGGGTGTCGCTCATGGAAGGGGTGCCTTACCAGCCGCGGTTGGCGTAGCGCTCGGTCTCGGGGAGGGTGTCGCAGTTGATGCCGACCATGGCCTCGCCGAGGTCGCGGGACGCGTCCGCGATGATCTTCGGGTCGTCGTAGAAGGTGGTCGCCTTGACGATGGCGGCGGCGCGCTTGGCCGGGTCGCCGGACTTGAAGATGCCGGAGCCGACGAAGACGCCCTCGGCACCGAGCTGCCGCATCAGCGCGGCGTCGGCCGGGGTGGCCACGCCGCCCGCGGAGAACAGCACCACCGGGAGCTTCCCCAGCTCGGCGACCTCCTTGACCAGCTCGTAGGGGGCGCGCAGCTCCTTGGCGGCGGCGTACAGCTCGTTGTTGTCGCAGCCGCGCAGCTTCGCGATCTCGCCCTTGATCTGGCGCAGGTGGCGGACCGCCTCGACGACGTTGCCGGTGCCGGCCTCGCCCTTGGAGCGGATCATGGCCGCGCCCTCGGCGATGCGGCGAAGGGCCTCGCCGAGGTTGGTGGCACCGCACACGAAGGGGGTGGTGAAGGCCCACTTGTCGGAGTGGTTGACCTCGTCGGCCGGGGTGAGGACCTCGGACTCGTCGATGTAGTCGACGCCGAGCGACTGCAGGACCTGGGCCTCGACGAAGTGGCCGATGCGGGACTTGGCCATCACGGGGATGGAGACCGCGCCGATGATGCCCTCGATCATGTCCGGGTCGGACATCCGGGCCACGCCGCCGTCCTTGCGGATGTCGGCCGGGACGCGCTCCAGTGCCATGACGGCGACGGCACCCGCGTCCTCGGCGATCTTGGCCTGCTCGGGGGTGACGACGTCCATGATCACGCCGCCCTTGAGCTGCTCCGCCATGCCGCGCTTGACGCGGGCGGTGCCGGTTTCGGGGGTGGGGGCGGAGGACGTGACGGACATGAGGTGACCTCGCTCGGGGGAAGGGGTTCGCTCGGCTTTCTGCCGGTTCGAGAAAACGGCAGCCAGGCGGTCCACGGCAAGGGCCAATGAGCGGGCGGTGGATCGTTTTCGCCCCCGCCGCCCCTTCCCCTCCCGACCCGGGGCGTCGCCCCCGACGCCCTCGCGCGGTTCCCCGCGCCTTGCGGGGCGCTCGTTCACCTGTCCGTCAGGGCCGGGGGCGCCTCGTCGTCCATCTCGAACGCCATCGGGAACGGGGCGTGGCCCGCCAGGCGGAACCAGCGGACCTTGCGGTGCAGGCGCAGTGCCCTGGCCGCGCGTACCGCGTCGTTGTGGAAGCGACGGGCCATCGGCACCCTGCGGACCGCCTCGGTGAGTTCCCGGGCCGCGTCCTGGCCGCCGGGCACCCTGCGGACCTCCTCGACCTGCTGGGCCTCGGCGAAGACGGCCCGCAGCGCCTGGCTCAGCTCGCTCTCCGCGACCTCCCGCTGCTCCTCCTCGGCCTGCCGGGCGGCGTGCGCCGCCTCGTACAGCACGATGGAGGCGGCGGGGTCCAGCACCCCCGAGGTGGCCAGTTCCTGGGCGACCGAGGCGCGGCGCAGCAGGGTCGCGTCCAGGGCGGCACGGGCCGCGTCGATCCGGGCGTGCAGCCGGTCCAGCCGCCCGGCCGTCCAGCTCAGGTAGAGGCCGACGGCGACGAGGGCGACGAGGATCCAGATCAGCGTTGCGGTCACGGGCGGCAAGGCTACCGGCACGCCCCGCGGGCCGGTCCCGGGCGCCGGTCGGTCCGGCACCGGTCGGTCCCGGGCGTGGCCCGGTCCCGGGCGCCGGTCAGTCCCGGGCCAGTCCCAGGCGGGCCCGCAGCCCCGGCGAACGGTCGTCGTCGGCCGCGGCCACCGCCGCCGCGCCGGCCGTCACCGTCTCGTAGACCGACATGATGTCCGCGCCGACCGTCGACCAGTCGAAGCGCCGGACATGGGCGCTCCCCCGCTCCCGCAGTCCGGCGCGGCGCCCGGGGTCGCCGAGCAGCCGTATCGCCGAGTCGGCGAGGGCGTCGGCGTCCTCGTTGGCGAAGAGCTCGCCCGCGGAGCCGTGGTCGAGCACCTGGGCGAAGGCGTCGAGGTCGGAGGCGAGCACCGGGGCGCCCGCCGACATCGCCTCGACCAGGATGATGCCGAAGCTCTCGCCGCCGGTGTTGGGCGCCACGTACAGGTCGACGCTGCGCAGGAAGCGTGCCTTGTCCTCGTCGCTGATCATGCCGAGGAACTCCACGCGGGCGCGCAGTTCCTTCGGCAGGCCGGCGACGGCCTCTCTCTCGTCGCCGCGCCCGGCGACCAGGAGCCGGGCCTCCGGGTGGGCGGCGAGGATCCTCGGCAGCGCCTTCATGAGCACGGGCAGGCCCTTGCGGGGCTCGTCGATGCGGCCCATGAAGCCGAGCGTGCCGCCCTGCCACTCCGGCTTCGGCTCGGCCCGCGCGAAGAAGCCGACGTCGACGCCGTTGGGGATGACCACCGCGTCCCCGCCCAGGTGTTCGACGAGGGTGCGGCGGGCGTACTCGCTCACCGCGATCCGTGCGCTGATCTTCTCCAGCGCCGCCTGGAGGATGGCGTACGCGGCGATCATCGCCCTCGAGCGCGGGTTGGAGGTGTGGAAGGTGGCGACGATCGGGCCCTGCGCCGCCCAGCAGGCCAGGAGGCCGAGTGAGGGCGAGGTCGGCTCGTGGATGTGGATGACGTCGAACGCGCCGTCGTGCAGCCAGCGCCGGACCCGGGCCGCGGAGAGGAAGCCGAAGTTCAGGCGGGCCACCGAGCCGTTGTACGGCACCGGGACCGCGCGGCCCGCGGAGACGACGTACGGGGGCAGGGGGGTGTCGTCGTCGGCGGGGGCGAGGACGGAGACCTCGTGGCCCTGGCGGAGGAAGTAGTCGGCGAGGTCGCGGATGTGGAACTGGACGCCGCCCGGCACGTCCCAGGAGTACGGGCAGACGATGCCGATCCTCACGACGGCTCCCCGGCGGCCGGAACGGCCCCGTCGGTGCCGGTCGGTGCGGCGCCCGCGGCACCTCCATCGGTTCCGGTCCCGGCACCCCCGTCGGTACCGTTCGGCACCGGTCGGCGCGGACCGGTGGGCGCGGTCCCGTCGGCGCCGGCTCCTTCCCCGTCGGCCGGTGCGCGGCGCGGTTCCAGGTCGGCGAGCCACAGTCGCTGCAGCATGTGCCAGTCCTCCGGGTGGTCGGCGATCCCCGAGGCGAAGGCATCGGCCAGCGCCTGTGTCATGACAGACGTCTTCTCGGTGCGCGTACCTGACGCGGGTACCTCGACCGGGGGGTGGACCCGACCCCGCATGACGGGCGAATCGTCGTACCAGAGGGTGACCGGGAGCAGCAGGGCGCCGGTCTGCTGGGCGAGCAGCGCGGGGCCGGCCGGCATCCGGGCGGTCTCGCCGAAGAAGTCGACGGCCACGCCGGAGGACGACAGGTCACGGTCGGCGACCAGGCAGACCAGGCCACCGGCCCGCAGCCGCCGGGCGAGGGTGCCGAAGGCGGCGCCGCCGCTGTGCGGGAGCACCTCCATGCCGAGGCCCTCGCGGTAGGCGACGAAGCGGTCGTACAGCGTCTCGGGCTTGAGGCGTTCGGCGACGGTGGTGAACGGGGTCTCGAGCGCGGTGGTGACCCAGGCGCCGGCGAGGTCCCAGTTGGCCAGGTGCGGCAGGGCGAGGATGACGCCGTTGCCCGCGGCGAGCCCGTCGGTGAGGTGGTGCACGTCCTGGGGGGCGAATCCGCCGCGTACCCGGTCGGCGCTCCACGCGGGCAGCCGGAAGGACTCCATCCAGTAGCGCAGGTACGAGCGCATCCCGGCGCGGGAGAGCGCGGCGAGCCGCTCGGGGCCCGCGTCGGGCACCACGCGCGCGTAGTTGGCCTCCAGGCGCAGCACGCCGTTGCCGCGTTGCCTCCAGGCGAGGTCGGCGACGGTCCGGCCGAGGCGGACGGCGGCGGGCTCGGGGAGCTTCTTGACCGTGCTCCAGCCGAGCCCGTAGAGGGCGTCCGTCAGCCGCTCGCGGGCACCGCTCACTGCCGGGCTCCGCTGCCGTGCTCGGCGCCGCTCCCGCCGGCGGCCGCGGCCTCGGCCTCGGCCTCGGCGGATTCGCGGCGGACCGTGACGACGCGCTGGACCAGCGTGACGAGGCTGCCCACGGCGACGATCCACAGGGCCACGGGCAGGAGGTACTGGATGCCCGGCACCCCGAACTTGTGCAGTCCGGCGAACCCGGCGGCGACCAGCGAGATCACCAGCCGCTCGGCGCGCTCCACCAGGCCGTTGACGGCGACCGGCAGGCCGATCGACTCGCCGCGCGCCTTGGTGTACGACACCACCTGGCCGCTGGCCAGGCAGAAGATTGCCACCGCGCAGAGCAGGTTGTCGTCGCCCCGGCCCGCGTACCACAGGGCGAGGCCGCCGAAGATCGCGCCGTCGGCCACCCGGTCGAGGGTGGAGTCCAGGAAGGCGCCCCAGCGGCTGGAGCGGCCGAGCTGGCGGGCCATGTTGCCGTCGACGAGGTCCGAGAAGACGAACAGGGTGATGACGACCGTGCCCCAGAACAGCTCACCCCGGGGGTAGAACACCAATGCCCCGGCGACCACACCGGCGGTACCCAGGAGCGTGACCGTGTCGGGGCTGACCCCGCGGCGGATGAGGAACGAGGCGAACGGTGTGAGAACACGCGTGAAGAATGCACGCGCGTACTTGTTCAGCATGGCCTTCCCGACGGTCGGTGTGGCCGCGGCCCCTGCTGGCCGCCGGCTGGCCCATCGTAGCCACGCGGGCGCGGCGGCGACGGCCGGGCACCCGCGGCCCGTGGTCACGGCCTGGCGGCGCCCCGGTCACGGCCCGGTCGCGGACAGCGGTGACGGCTGAGGTGGGACGGCGGGGACGGCGGGAGCAGGGTGGCGGGGAGGGCGGGGGCGCGAGCGGTGGGGACGGCAGAGGCGGGAACGGCGGACGACGTTCCGGGACGAGGATGTCGTTCGTATGGACGCACCGTGACACCAGTGCCAAGCTCGAAGGACCGCGGGCGTCGCCGCAGCCGCCAGTGCACGCGGTGCCGCGTGTCCGCGCCCACAGCGACCAGTGACCTCACCGTGTACGGGAGGCAGGACCATGGGCGACAAGACGCACACCCACCCCGGGGCCGCCGGCAGGGCGCCGACGGCCGACCGTCCCGCGTCCGTGCGGAACGTGGTGCTGGTCGGCCACAGCGGATCGGGCAAGACGACGCTGGTGGAGGCGCTCGCGCTGACGGCGGGAGCGGTGAACCGGGCGGGCCGCGTGCAGGACGGCGGCACCGTCTCCGACTACGACGACATCGAGCACCGCCAGCAACGCTCCGTACAGCTCTCCCTCGTCCCCGTCGAATGGGACGGGTTCAAGATCAATCTGCTGGACACCCCCGGATACGCCGACTTCGTCGGGGAGCTCAGGGCCGGTCTGCGCGCCGCGGACGCGGCCCTCTTCGTCGTCTCCGCCGCCGACGGCGTGGACGGCTCGACCCGGATGGTGTGGGAGGAGTGTGCGGCGGTCGGCATGCCGCGCGCCCTCGTCATCACGCACCTGGAGGCGGCGCGCGCCGACTTCGAGGAGACGACCCGGCTGTGCGCCGAGGCCTTCGGCGCCGACGACCCCGACGCCGTGCTCCCCCTGTACCTGCCGCTGCGCGGCCCGCAGGGGCCCGACGGGCACGCGCCCGTCACCGGGCTGATCGGGCTCCTCACCCAACGCCTGTTCGACTATGCCTCCGGGCGGCGCGAGGAGTCCGAGCCGGGCCCCGAGCGGTTGCCGCTGATCGAGGAGGCCCGCGACCGGCTGATCGAGGGGATCATCGCCGAGAGCGAGGACGAGACGCTCATGGACCGCTATCTGGGCGGCGAGCGGATCGACGTCAAGACACTGATCGGGGACCTGGAGCGGGCCGTGGCGCGCGGTTCCTTCTTCCCCGTGCTGGCCGCCGCCCCGGCGGCCGACGGGGCGCGGCACGGGCTGGGCACGGTGGAACTCCTGGAACTGATCACCGGCGGCTTTCCCACCCCGCCCGAGCGCGTGGCACCGGCGGTCACCACCCCGGACGGGCGGGAGCGGGCGATCAAGACGTGCGATCCGGAGGGGCCGCTGGTCGCGGAGGTCGTCAAGACGGCCTCCGACCCCTATGTGGGGCGCGTCTCGCTCGTACGGGTATTCTCCGGGACGCTGCGACCCGACGAGACCGTCCACGTGTCCGGGCACGGACTGACCGACCGCGGCCACGAGGATCACGATGTCGACGAGCGGATCGGCGCGCTGTCCACGCCGTTCGGCAAGCAGCAGCGCCCGGTCGCGCACTGCGTCGCCGGCGACCTCGCCTGTGTGGCGAAGCTGAACCGGGCCGAGACCGGCGACACCTTGTCCGCGAAGGACGATCCGCTGCTCATGGAGGCCTGGCGGATGCCGGAGCCGCTGCTCCCTCTGGCCATCCGGGCCCACAGCAAGGCGGACGAGGACAAGCTCTCCCAGGGACTGGCCCGGCTGGTCGCCGAGGATCCCACGATGCGGCTGGAGCAGAACCAGCACACCCATCAGGTCGTCCTGTGGTGCCTCGGCGAGGCGCACGCGGACGTGGCCCTGGAACGGCTGCGCAGCCGGTACGGCGTGCAGGTCGACACCGAGCCGCACCGGGTCTCCCTCAGGGAGACGTTCGCGGAGCGGGCGGCGGGGCGCGGCCGGCACGTCAAGCAGTCCGGCGGGCACGGGCAGTTCGCGATCTGCGAGATCGAGGTCGATCCGTTGCCGGCGGGTTCCGGCATCGAGTTCGTCGACAAGGTCGTCGGCGGCGCGGTGCCGCGGCAGTTCGTCCCGTCGGTCGAGAAGGGGGTGCGCGCGCAGGCCGCCCGGGGGATCGTCGCCGGGTATCCGCTGGTCGACGTGCGGGTGACCCTGCTCGACGGCAAGGCGCACTCGGTGGACTCCTCCGACGCCGCGTTCCAGACCGCGGGCGCCCTCGCGCTGCGCGAGGCGGCGGCCGGGGCGAGGATCCATCTGCTGGAGCCGGTGGCGGAGGTGTCGGTGCTGGTCGGCGACGACTTCGTGGGCGCCGTGATGAGCGACCTGTCCGGGCGGCGGGGACGGGTGCTGGGCACCGAACAGACGCCGGGCGGGCGGACGGTCGTGCGGGCGGAGGTGCCCGAGATCGAGATCAGGCGGTACGCCGTCGACCTGCGGTCCCTCTCGCACGGCACGGCCCGCTTCGACCGGGTGTACGCGCGCCACGAACCGATGCCCGCGCAGGTGGCGGACCGGTTGCGGGCACAGGAGCGGGAGGCGTCCTGAGGGTCGCGGCCGGGCTTTCCTCCCACGATGTCGGTGCGGGCCGTTACGCTGATCACGTGATCGCTTGATGGCGTGATCGGGACGCACGGCCCGTTCAACAGGTGTGCGGAGCAAGGAAGTCGGGAAAGGCCGCAAGCAGCGGGGTACGGCGGCGAGTGGGGGCGGCAGTGGCGGACGACGGATTCGATTTCACCCCGGGGGCACAGGTGCCCCTCGCGGGTGCCGCGGGCCAGACGGCGGCGACCTATGCGCTGGCGTCCGCGGCGTACCGCGACGACGAGGTCACCAAGATCCTCGAGGCCGACAACGAATGGCACAAGTCGAAGGTCTCGGAACCGCGCATCAAGATGCTGCGGCCCCGGCTCGGCGAGGCGTTCTCCCGCGCCGTGATCGACCGCATGCTGGGTGCCGGCCGGGCACCGCTCATCCAGTCCTTCGGCACCGAGCCCCAGGTCGTCGTGGAGCACTGTCTGGCCGCGCACCGCATACGCCGTGAGCGGGACAACTGGCTCACCGCGGTGACGGTGCTGTGCGGGCTGCTCTTCCTGCCGGGGTTCCTGGTCTGGCTGCTGATCTTCATCCTGCGGGCCAATGTCGCCAAGGCCACGGACAAGCGGGCCTCCGCGCTCGGCACGGGTCTGCTGTTCGCCTTCGGGGCACTTGCCGTGCTGTTCCTGATCATGATGCCGTTCGCCGGCTTCTGGGGATGGTACGCGCGGGCGACGGTCGTCATGCCGGTCGTCGGCTGGCTGTGGGCCAAGCGCATCTGCGAACGGACGGCGGTGGACCTGCGGGAGCGGTGGTCCAGCCTGCTGGCCGGTGGCGGTCTCGGGGCGAAGATCCCCGAGGCGGTACCCGGCAGCCCCGGGGAGTCCGCCGCGGAGCAGTTGCGCAAGGAACTGGTCCGGCTCAGCGCCGAGCAGCGTTCCAACTCCGTCTTCTACGCCGGCCCGAAGGGCATCCTCGGGATGGGGACCCGGTGGGGAAGCTGGCAGCTCGCGGAGGATCTGGTCTCGCGCGAACCGGGCAAGGAGATCAACCCGTTCCGCAGCTGGGACGTGGTGCGCGCGATCCACGACCAGCTGAAGCTGCTGGAGCGCGGGCCGCTGAACACGGGCGGTTTCCCGGCGCCCTCGGTGAAGCACTGGATCGTCACACCGGTCGGGGAGAACGCGGGGGCGGTGTCCCGGCCCAGCGGTACGGACGTGGACGCGTACCAGGTCAAGTCGCACGCGATACAGGACATCTGCAACAAGCAGCAGTTCGGGGCGGGCGACCGGCACTACCTCGGCGTGCAGTGGACGCTGTGGGACGGGCAGCTGGTGCTCACCATGATGATCACGGTGACGGTGCTGCACGAGACGCTGCGGATCGAGGTGACCGGGCACGCGCTCGGGCCGGTGCACTCGCTGTTCACCAGCAAGCCGGCGGCCAAGACGAAGACGGTGCAGAAATCCGTCAAGTTCTGGGAGACGCGTTCGGTGAAGCTGCCGCTGGTCGACGCGGACGAGGTGGTACGGCTGGCGGCGCGGGCGCCGCTGACCTGGTACCCGCCGCTGCTGAACTGGCTGGGCGGCACGCTGACGCTGCCGGAGCCGTTCGGACTGCGGCACGCGTGGGCCGATCAGCCGTGGCGGCACCGTTTCATGGCCGACGACGCGTTGCGGGCGGCTACGCCGGTGCTGCGGGTGGTGCACTCGGCCGCGCTGAAGGTCCTCGCGGAGAACGGCGTGGACACGGAGCGGTTCGGGGCACGGTCGTCGGCCCTCAGCGGGCAGGTGCAGGATGCGTCGCCGCGGAAGGCGGACCTGTACGACGCGTAGTTCTGAGCCGGAGGGGGCGTGCGTCCCGGACGCCCGTCCCAGGGCGGTCCTGGACCGCCCGCCCCCTCCCTTCCGGCGCACCGCCCCGGGCCCCGCGCGGCGTCGCTACGCCGTCGGCCAGGCGTCCGCCAGCATCTTGCGGGTGTCCGCCAGGAGTTGGGGCAGGACCATGGTGTGGCCGACCACCGGCATGAAATTGGTGTCGCCGCCCCAGCGCGGGACGATGTGCTGGTGCAGATGGGCGGCAATGCCCGCGCCGGCGACACTGCCCTGGTTCATGCCGATGTTGAAGCCCTGGGCGCCGGAGGCGGTACGCAGGGCCGTCATCGCCTGTTTGGTGAGCTCCCCCAGTTCGGCCGTCTCGGCGGAGCTGAGGTCGGTGTAGTCGGCCACGTGGCGGTACGGGACGGCCATCAGGTGACCACCGTTGTACGGGTACAGGTTGAGCACCGCGTAGACCTGCTCGCCGCGCCTGACGACGAGACCGTCCTCGTCGGACTGCGCCGGGATCGAGCAGAAGGGACAGCCGTCGCCGGACCCGGGACCGGTCGGCTTGTTCTCGCCCTGGATGTAGGCCATCCGGTGGGGTGTCCACAGCCGCTGGAAGGCGTCCGGGGTACCCACTCCGATCTGCTGCTCCGGCTCACTCGTCATGCCGAGCAGCATATGGCGTCACCCGTCGGCGGCGTGTCCCCGGGGCGACGGGAAGCCGGTCCCGGGCGAAGCCGGGGCCGTGCGGGACGACGGTCGTACGAGGGTGTGGGAGGGACGCAGCGAGGTGCCGCTCGGTGTCGCGTCCCTGCGATGGGGTGCGGGCTCGCCCTGCTGGGGGCGGTGACCGGGTCGTTCTCTTCGTGGCTCGTCGCGGCGTTCACCCACGAGGACCCTTCGGAGGGCCGAGCCGAACTCTCGGGGGATGACTGGAGCAAACCTGTACGCGGTCCTCGACAGGTTCGGCGCGATCTCGGCGATCTCGGCAATGGCCTCGTCGAACGGGCTTCTGCTTCTGGTCTTTGCCGATCTTCCGCCGCATGCGGTCCCCCCACCCCGTCCACAGCGCTCCGTCCGACGCCCGTACGGTCCCGACGACTGGTCGACCACGGCCCGCAGCCCCCTCTTCCTCGCGTCCGCGCCCAACGTGTGCTCCAGGAGGAGGACGACGAAGAGCTGATGCGGGCGGGCCTCGGCCGACGGCCGTGCGGAGCGGACGACTTCCCGTCACCGTTCACCGAAGTGCCAGGGTCTTCCCCCGTCTTGCCCTCTTCGGGCGTACGCCGCAAACAGCCCGGGTATCACCGAACCGGCAGTGAACGGGACATCAGCTGCCGTGGGTGAGCGAGGAGTTGGTGCGGATGGCGAGCTGGTACGAGGGGCCGCTGGCGGCCTTCGACACGGAGACGACGGGCGTGGACGTCGAGAGCGACCGGATCGTGTCGGCCGCCGTCGTGGTGCAGGAGGCCTCGGGCGCCCGCCCACGGCTGCGGCGCTGGCTGGTGAACCCGGGCGTACCGGTACCCGCGGCGGCCACGGCGGTGCACGGGCTGGCCGAGGAACATCTGCGGCACAACGGGCGGTGGCCCGCGCCCGTGATCCAGGAGATAGCCGACGAGCTTCAGTACCTGGCAGTGGCCGGGCGGCCACTGGTGGTGATGAACGCGCCGTTCGACCTGACGCTGCTGGACCGGGAACTGCGCCGGCACCGCGCCTCGTCGCTGGACCGGTGGCTCGCCGCCTCGGCACCGCTGCGCGTCCTCGATCCGCGGGTCCTGGACAGGCATCTGGACCGCTACCGCAAGGGCCGCCGCACGCTGACGGATCTGTGCGCCCACTACGGGGTGGCGTTGGAGGGGGCGCACGACGCGGCGGCCGACGCACTCGCCGCCCTGGAGGTGGTCCGGGCGCTGGGCCGCCGGTTTTCCACGCGGCTGGAGCGACTCACCCCGGCGGAGCTGCACACCCTGCAGGGCGGCTGGCACGCGGCCCAGGCGCGGGGGCCGCAGGCGTGGTTCACCCGGACGGGATCCGAGGAGTGGGTGGACCCGGAGTGGCCGGTGCGACGGGAGCTGCCGACGGCCGCTTAGCGCGCCGCGCGAAAGCGGCGTCGTCCTCCCTCGGGGCGGGACGTGCGCAACGTCCCCCCGGCATGCGAAAGGCCGGTCCGCGCTGGCGGACCGGCCTCTCCCGGGTGGGCGATACTGGGTTCGAACCAGTGACCTCTTCGGTGTGAACGAAGCGCTCTCCCACTGAGCTAATCGCCCGGGAACGCACTGAACAATACAGGGCCCCGCGCGGTTCCTTCAAACCGCTGGGCGGTCGCCGGGCCGGCCGCCGCCCAGGTGTGCCAGAAGGCCGCGCCGGCCGGCCCGCATCATCAGCCGGTGGTTGGCGACGAACAGTGGGCGCCCGGGCACGGCGAACCGCCTGAGCAGCGCCTTGCGCACCTCGACGACCTGGTCGTAGCGGGCCTGGGTGCCCGGGCCGACGGCGGTCACCGTCCAGCCGGCCCAGCCGTCGATGTCACCGTCGACGCGGCTCCGCAGCACGCCGGCCGCGTGATCGCGGCGCACGGCGTGCACGGTGAAGGTGAGGTCGTAGGGCAGCAGGGAGCGGACGCGCAGGACGCCGGAGGTGTCGTCGCGGCGGACGACCTGGCGGACCTGGGGCCACCAACGGGGGTAGTCCTCGACGCGCTCCAACGCCTCGTACACGGCGTCCGGCGGCAAGGGCAGGGTCCACAGGCTGCGGAAGCGGTATCGGTTCCAGTCCATGTCCATGAGGGAAGCCTGCCCGCGACGGGGCACCGGGCATTCGCCGTGAGATGTCCGCGTGGCGGTCTCCGCCTCCACCTCCACCAGAAGGGCAAAGCGCTACGTCGGGGATCGGCTCGGCCGACAGAGTGGAACGCTCCGCTTGTCGTACTTCCGAGGGAATATGACGGCCTTTCGGAAAACGTCCGCCGCATTTTCGTCGAGCGCCCGTGTCCGCCACTCCCCCGAGAAATCCCGCGGCCCTCGAAGTCGGTCGTCCCTCACCCCCGGAAACTTCTTCTCGAAGAACTCGACGACACGTGGGCTTCTTCGACCGCTCTCGGGCGCCCCGCCACGCGAGTGACAGATCGTCACCGGACGGATTCCGGGCAGACGAAAGCGGCCCCGGCACGGTGTCCGTGCCGGGGCCGCTCGTGTGCTGTGGGCGATACTGGGATCGAACCAGTGACCTCTTCGGTGTGAACGAAGCGCTCTCCCGCTGAGCTAATCGCCCGGGCGCACGGAGAACATTACCCCATGTCAGGGGGTGCCCCCGACGGCCGGCCGACGGACGCCCACGGGCCGGCGGCCGGGAGTCGCCGGGCGCCTCACTGCTTGATGTTCCAGGGCATCTCGAAGCCGAACTTCCACACGTACACGCTCACCAACGCGGCGATCAGCACCAGACCGATCGAGGTCAGGACGATGTTGCGGCGGCGCACCCTGGGATCGAGCGCGGCCTGCGTCGCCTCGGTCACCTTGCGCTTCGTCCAGCGCAGCACGAGCTGGGCCCAGACGAACTCGGTCGCCCAGATCGCCATGCCCGCGAAGATCACCAGCCAGCCGGGGCCGGGCAAGGGCAGCATCACCACGCCGGCCGCGACCACGGCCAGCCCCACCACGAAGACGCCCACCTGCCAGCTCAGATGCAGCACCCGGCGGCGCTTGATGAATTCCGGCGCGCGGGACCCCAGCCCCTGTCCGCCGTCCGCCTCGCCGGTGGCCACGGTGCTCTCGGCCGGCTCGTCACTCCCCGTATTCATACAACCAAACCTTACCCGAGGGAATCCGGTCACCGGAATGGCCGTACCGTGCCAAGACACCCTCCGCCGGAAGAGTTACGTAAAGGCAGGCAAAACACTCAGAGGGGTTTACAACGGCATCGTAGGTGGCATGTCGATTTCGCCGACGTGCGAATCCCCGAGCGCACACTGAGCGAAAGGCCCTGGCGCTTATGAACACCACGGTCAGCTGCGAGCTGCACCTGCGCCTCGTTGTGTCGAGCGAGTCCTCACTGCCTGTTCCCGCGGGACTGCGGTATGACACGGCCGACCCCTACGCCGTGCACGCCACCTTCCACACCGGAGCCGAGGAGACCGTCGAGTGGGTGTTCGCCCGCGACCTCCTCGCCGAAGGCCTGCACCGGCCGACCGGCACGGGCGACGTCCGTGTCTGGCCGTCCCGGAGCCACGGTCAGGGGGTCGTCTGCATCGCGCTGAGCTCCCCGGAGGGCGAGGCCCTGCTCGAGGCCCCGGCGCGGGCCCTGGAGTCCTTCCTGAAGCGGACGGACGCCGCCGTGCCCCCGGGCACGGAACACCGGCACTTCGACCTCGATCAGGAGCTGTCCCACATCCTGGCGGAGAGCTAGACGACCGAAGCCCCCACTGATCCGCCCGATGCCGTCCACTCGGGGAGACGGCTCGGGCCTTGACGAGCCCTGTCCGGCGCACCGGCGCCGTCCCCGCCCAGCTGGGCGGGGACGGCGCCGACGTGTGTGCGTGGCGTGAGCACGACGGCACGTTCCGCGGCGCGGGCGGAAGGCCATGGACGCCCCGGGAGCGACAGGGAGGTCCCGTCCGGATCCCGAGCCGCTAGGCTCGGCCAGCATCGAGGCGGGCGCCCGCCCGTCTCCCGGGGCCAGGGAGCGAGACGTGCTGATCACCCACGACACCCGGCGGTCGCTGGACGCCGCGGTGGAACTGGTGAACACCGCGCCGGAGGACGACGGCACGGTCGACGGACTGGCGGACCTCACCTCCCTCGACGCGTTCGTGCGACGCCACCGGATGAGCGACGTCCAGTCGCTCTCGGAGTTCGATCTGTCCGCCGTGCGGAAGGTGCGCGGCCGGTTCGCGCAGATCTTCGCCGCGCCCGACGCCCGGGCCGCGGCCGGGCTGATCAACGAGCTGGTCGCCGCCGCCGGGACGACGCCCCGGCTGACCGACCACGACGGCCACGACTGGCATGTGCACTACTTCGCGCCCGGCGCCTCCGTCGCCGACCACCTGGCGGCCGACTGCGGGATGGCGCTGGCCTTCTTCGTGGTCGCCGGGGAGCAGGAGCGGCTGCGTCGCTGCGAGGCGCCCGACTGCCGGCGTGCCTTCGTCGATCTGTCCCGCAACCGTTCGCGCCGCTACTGCGACAGCCGTACCTGCGGCAACCGTCTGCACGTGGCGGCGTACCGGGCGCGCCGCAAGGAGGCGGCCGGCTGACGCGTCCCAGCGAGCGAACGACCGGCCGAGGCTCGTCGGGGCGCCGACGGGTCGGGGCGACGGAGCCCTCGGCGGGTGGCGCCAGGGGCTCCGCGTACGGCTCAGAGCAGCAGCAGGTCGTGCAGTGATGCCATGAGCAACAGACAGCCGATCACCGCAAGGAAGATCATCAGCGGTGGCTGGGAGAGTGCGAAGAGACAGCCTCGCCGCTCCTCGGGGGGAACGACGGGGTCGCTCTGGGGTGTATCCAGCATCTCGGGGCGATGATGACGCAGCACCGCCCCCCTACGCGATCAACACGCCCGTAGTGACCGTGAGTTCGCCATTATCCGTGCGCGGCGGAACGAACGTGATCGTTTGGGTGCGCAGCGGTGATCCCCCGTGTCGTTTCAGCAGGTCGCCACGGGGGCGGTCATATCCCGTGCTTCTTGAGGATCGCCTCGATGTCGCTGAAGTCGTCCCCCGAACCGCCGGAGCGCGGCGTCGTGGACCGCGGCCGACCGGCCGGGGTGGAAGCGCGGCCCGGTGAGGGTTCGGAGACCGCGGGCGCCACCGCCTCCCGCCGTGCCGCGGCCCGTGCGGCCCGGCGCTCCTTGCGGGTGCCGCCGCCGCGCCGCTCCACCGCCCGGGTCGCCACGAACAGCACCCAGGCGAGTCCCAGCACGCCGAATCCGGCCCAGGCCGTGAGGCTGAAGGCCGTGTCGGCCACCCAGCCGACCACCCCGGTCATCACCAGCCCGACCGGGACGAGCGAGTAGGCGGCGAGGCGGAACGCGGAAAGGAAACGCTTGCGGTAGGCGGTGACCGCGGCGACGCCCAGGCCGGCCGCGGAGACGGCGGAACATACGGTCTCGGCAAGCATCCGGTCCTCCAGGCGAGGCTCGACAGGGCGGGCGGTACGGCAGAGCGGTCGAAAGTCAGCGGCCGGCAGTCAGCCGTCAGCCGTCGGCAGTCGGCAGTCGGCAGTCGGCAGTCGGCAGTCGGCCGGTTCGTCCCTTCCATCCTGCACCGTTCACCGTCCGAAGTGCCATGGTCCGGCCCGAACCTCAGGGACAACCTCAGGGTCGTCTCGGGGTCGGCTCCTCCCGGGGGGCGGGGCGGCCCGCAGTCCCGCTCCGCCTGCGGGCCAGGGGCCCCGCAGTCCGGGGCTCCGTTTGGGCCGGTCCGCCGGCCCTGGGAGACTGTGACCATGAGCGACTCCTCCCCCGTCCCCCCGACCGCGCCCGTCGTCCTGGACGTCTGGTGCGAACTCCAGTGCCCCGACTGCCGTCGGTCCCTGGAGGACCTGCACGCGCTGCGCGCCCGCTACGGCGACCGGCTGGAGCTGCGGCTGCGGCATTTCCCGCTGGAGAAGCACAAGCACGCCTTCGCCGCCGCGCAGGCCGCCGAGGAGGCCGCGGCGCAGGGACAGGGCTGGCCGTACGTCGAGGCCGTCCTCGCCCGCGTGCAGGAGCTGGAGCGGACGGGCGAACCGTTCCTCGTCGATGTGGCACGGGAACTGGGCCTGGACGCCGAGGAGTTCGACACGGCGCTGATCGACGGCCGGCACATCCTGATCGTCGACGCCGACCAGGCCGAGGGCAAGGCCATCGGCGTGACCGGCACGCCGACGTACGTCATCGGGGGCGAACGCCTCGACGGCGGCCAGAGCCAGGAAGGACTGCGCGCCCGCGTCGAGGAGATCACCGACCGGCTGCTCGCCGCGTCCGGGAGCTGAGCCGAGACCGAGGCGGGCGCACGGCCCCGCGAGGAGCGGGGATTCCCACCGGAGCCGTCCGCCCCGCCGGGACCTGGCCCGCCCCTCGTCCGCCCCCCGGCCGCCCCGTCACGCTCACCTCAGACTCTTGTGCACCCGGTACGTGACCGTCCGGTAGCCGAGCGACTCGTACAGGCGCTCGGCGGGGGTGTTGCCCGCGAAGACGTTCAGCCCGATCTCGGGGCTGCCCGAGTCGACGGCGTACGCCTCCGCCGCCAGCATCAGGGAGCGGCCGTGCCCCCGGCCCCGGTGGGCGGCGTCCACCCCGACGTCCCAGACGTACGCAGTGCCGTCCCGGGGGCTCAGCCACAGGTATCCGACCACGGTGCCCTCGTGCTCCAGCACGCTCAGCCGCACTCCTGGGGTCGCGGGCCCCTGGGGAAACATCTGTGCCTGGTCCCGCTCCGCCAGTTCCCTGGACCGCGTCGCGGGGAGGCCGCGGGCCGCGCCGGCCTCCACGTAGCGCTGCACCGCCTGGCCGCGCCAGACCTCGAACTCCGGCGTGGTCATCGTCCGTACCCGGCTGCCCGGGGGCAGTTCGGGCGGGGTGTCGCCGAGGCGTTTGCTCATGATCCGGCTGCGCGGCTCGTACCCGAGTGCGGTGGCCAGCCGGAGGGCGGCCTCGGCGTCGCCCGGGACGTCCGCCTCGATCCGCTCGCAGCCCCAGCCTCGGGCCACCTCCTCCGCGGCCAGCACCGCGACCGTGGCGCGGCCGCGCCTCCGGTCCGGCTCCTCGATGCGCAGTCCGTCGACGAGGGCGGCGCTGGGGCCGTGGCGCGGGTCGGTCGACAGGGTTATCTCGCCGATCGGACGGCTGTTGTCGCACACCTGGTAGTGGCGTCGCCGGGTGCCGTCCGGGGACCGGTGGAGCGGCTCGGTCGGCCGCAGGGTGGTGGTCATCGGTTCCTTTCTACCGGGTGACCGGCCCGGCGTCAGCGCGGTTTCCTCCGCCGCCTCCCGCGGCCGCCGGACGCCCGCCGGCCTGTCACCACGGGCCCGCAGCCGCCGGCTCACGGATCGAGGTCGTCCGCCGCCCGCTCGGCGAAGACCCGCATGGCCTTGGAGGTCACCGGCCCCGGGGCGCCCGGCAGTTCACAGTCGTCGATCCGGTGCACGGCCTGGACGTCGCGCAGCGTCGAGGTGAGGAAGACCTCCTCCGCCCGCTCCAGCACGTCCAGCGGCAGTTCCGTCTCCTTCGCACCCGTCCACTCCACGGTCAGCGCGCGCGTGATGCCCGAGAGGCAGCCTGAGGCGAGGGGCGGGGTGTGGATCTCGCCGTCCAGGACGACGAAGACGTTGGACCCGGTGCCCTCGCACAACTGCCCCACCGTGTTGGCGAACAGCGCCTCGGAGGCGCCGTACCCGCGGGCGCGGGCCAGGGCGACGACGTTCTCGGCGTAGGACGTCGTCTTGAGTCCGGTGAGCGCGCCGCGCTCGTTGCGGGTCCAGGGGACGGTGATCACGGCGGTGGAATCGGGCCGCCGGGTGGTCTCGCCCAGGGCGACGACGAGGGTGGTGCCCCGGTCGCCGCGGTCCGAACCGAGGGGTCCCTGGCCGCCGGTGCAGGTGAGGCGCAGCCGGCCCAGCGGCATGGGGTTGGCCTCCAGAACGGCGGCACAGGCGCGGCGGATCTCGTCGTGGTCGGGGTCCGGCAGGCCGAGCCCGCGGGCCGAACGGGTCAGCCGGTCCAGGTGCCGGGTCAGCGCGAACGGCCTGCCGTCGGCCGTCTTCACCGTCTCGAAGATGCCGTCCCCGACGGTCAGTCCGTGGTCGAGGACGGAGACGCGGGCGGAGTCGATGTCCTGCAGCCCGCCGTCCAGCCAGATCTTCACGCGGTTCCTCCACACTCGTCGTCGTACGTGCCGGGGGCGGCGCCGTAGTTGCCGAACGTGCCCGACGCTATCGCCAGCAGCCGGGACGCCTTGAGTTCGGTCTCCCGCCACTCCCGTTCCGGGTCCGAACCCCAGGTGATCCCGGCGCCGGTGCCGAAGCGCAGGGCTCCGGCGTCGCGGTCGGCCCAGAAGGTACGGATACCGACCGCCAGTTCACCCGTCCCGCGGTCCGCGTCGACCCAGCCGATGCCGCCGCAGTAGGGGCCTCGGACGGCCGTCTCCAGTTCCTCGATGATCCGCAGGGCGCTGGCTTTGGGGGCGCCGGTGACCGAGCCGGGCGGGAACGCGGCGGCGAGCAGCCCGGGCCAGCCGGTGTCCGCGCGCAGTTCGCCGCGGACCGTGGAGACCAGGTGCACCAGGCCCGGGTGCTTCTCGAGGACGCACAGGTCGGGAACGGTCACACTGCCCGGGACGCACACGCGTCCGAGATCGTTGCGGACGAGGTCCACGATCATCACGTTCTCGGCGTGATCCTTGTCCAGGAGGTCGGCCTCGGTCCGCCCGGTGCCCTTGATGGGCCCGGACTCGACGGCGTTCCCGGTGCGGCGCAGGAACAGCTCGGGCGAGGCGGTGGCGATCTCGACGCCGTGCCCGGGCAGCCGGATCGTTCCCGCGTACGGCGCCGGGTTGCCGGCGGCCAGCAGGGCGGTCAGCGCGTCGATGTCGGCGTCCGGCGCCAGCGGAGCGGACAGCACGCGGCAGAGGTTGGCCTGGTAGACCTCGCCCGCCGCGATGTGGTCGCGGATCCGCCGTACGCCCGCGGTGTACGCGGCCCGGTCGAGGGAGGACGTCCAGGCGCCCGGGGCCGGGCCGCGCCAGGCGCCCGGCACGGGGGCGGGCGCCGGATCGGGGCGTACGTCGCGGAAGCGGGCGCAGACCGCGCGGCCCTCGAAGTCGGCGCACACGGCCCAGAAACCGGTGGAGTCCAGCGCGGCCGGATCGCCGGTGACGTCGAGGAGCCCGGTGGCGAGGAGACCACCGAAGCGGGCGAGCGGGGGCAGGTCCAGCACGTGGACGAGTCTAGGCGGGCCCGCCGGGGGCGGTCCGGCCGTGCCCCCTGAGCAGGCGCGGGGCACCACGCTGCGCAAACGCGTTTTTGTGCTGGCACCGGAATCCGCTAGAGTTCAACACGTCGCCGGGCCGCGCGAGCGGGCCGGAAGGACATGCGGACGTAGCTCAGTTGGTAGAGCGCAACCTTGCCAAGGTTGAGGTCGCGAGTTCGAGCCTCGTCGTCCGCTCGAAGGCAGCGGGGGAACCCTCAGGGGTTCCGCCCGTTCCTGGTGGAGTGGCCGAGAGGCGAGGCAACGGCCTGCAAAGCCGTCTACACGGGTTCAAATCCCGTCTCCACCTCCAAGGACGATTAGCTCAGCGGGAGAGCGCTTCCCTGACACGGAAGAGGTCACTGGTTCAATCCCAGTATCGTCCACTGGATCCGCCGGAAGCCTCGGCAGGATTCGGACCCGCGCGATTAGCTCAGCGGGAGAGCGCTTCCCTGACACGGAAGAGGTCACTGGTTCAATCCCAGTATCGCGCACGTGGTACCGCAGTACGCGCAGTACCCGTGACGACGGCTCGCTGGAGTCCGTGCGGTCGCGGTCCCGAGGACGATTAGCTCAGCGGGAGAGCGCTTCCCTGACACGGAAGAGGTCACTGGTTCAATCCCAGTATCGTCCACACCTCGAAGCCCCCGGTCCTCGACCGGGGGCTTCTCCGTGTCCGCTCAGCAGGTCTCCGCTCAGCTGGAGAACAGCATGTGGCCGAAGCTCTTGTGGCGGTGGTGACCGCCGTGGCCCCCGTAGTGCCCGCCGCCGTGCGGCGCGCCCCAGGCCGGGGCGGCGGGGTAGGCCTGCGGCGCGGAGGGGGGAGGCGGCGCGGGCTGCGTCCACTGGGACTCCAGGCGGGTCAGCGACTCCAGCTCGCCGTAGTCGAGGAAGATCCCCCGGCAGCCGCTGCACTGCTCGATCTGGACGCCGTTGCGGTTGTAGGTGTGCATCGGCGCATGGCACTTCGGACACTGCATGCTCGGCTCAACTCCTCGCCGGTCGGTGGTGCTTCGCCAGGTAGAGACACTGCCCGGCGGTCGTCGGTTGCAGCCTACGTCCCTCGTTCCCGGAGGGGACCGGCCGGTGTCGGACCTGTCGGGTCCAGCGGACCCATGCGGGCACAGGCGTCCACGACCGCCTGTTCGACCTCGTCCAGGCCGCGGTCGGCGGCGAGCGCCTTGACGACGGTGAGCGCGGCGGTCTGCACGGTCAGGGCACGGGCGGCGGTCTCCAGGGCGGGCCACGGGTCGCCGTGGGCGGGCACGGCGGGGCCGCCGACCGTCCGGTAGGCGGTGAGGAACCGGGACCATTCGTCCGGCGGCAGCAGGCCGCAGGCGTACCAGGCGGCGGGGCGGGCGAGGTCCCAGGCGGGGACTCCGGTGCCGAGGTCGTCGACGTCGATGAGCCGCCAGGGGTCGGGGGCGGCGTCCGGGGTGGCCGGGCCGGTCGGGCGGCGTACGAGCTGGCCCAGGTGCAGGTCGCCGTGGCACACGGTGGTGGACGGCGGCATGGGGGCCTCCGCGCGGGCCCAGGCCGGGAGGGTGGACCAGGCGCGTTCGACGGGGGTACGGGCCGGGTGCGGGCCGGCGGCGCGCAGGCGGGCGAGGGCGCGGGCGGCCTTGGCGGGGCCGCGCATGGGGGGCAGCGGGGCCGGGGCGGGGACGTGGCTGTTGTGCAGCCGGGCGAGGAGCGCGGCGGCGGCTTCCCAGGGGGCCTCGTCCGGGAGGTCGGGGTCCACGGGGGTGCCGTACGGCCAGAAGGTGACGAGGCGGTCGTGGACGGGGACGGGGTCGGGGCGGAGCGGGGCAAGGAGGATGCCGGGGAGGGCGGCGGCGGTGGCGAGGCGGAGGGTGAGGTCGGTGGGGTCGGTGCCGGCGGCGTGGGCCTTGGCGACGGTCCCGGCATGGCGGACGACGGTGCCGTCGGGGCGGTCGGCGAGGGTGCGCGGGGCGCAGTCGCAGGGGTCGTGCGGGCGCGGGTGCGCTGCCGTGCGGGCGGCGGCGAGGAGGGCGGGGAGTACGGTCACGGGTTCCTCGGACGAGGCGGCGCGGAGCGGGGTGCGGCGGAGAGGGGCGGAGCGGAGCGGGGCGGCGCGGAGCGGGGTGCGGCGAGAGGGGCGGAGCGGGGTGCGGCTGTGAGGGTACGGGGTCCTGCGACGCGGAGGGCGGCCGGGAAAAGGCAACGCCCGCGCAGCTCCCCAGCTGCGCGGGCGTTTTTTGCCGTCCGCCGCACCCCCGTCCCCACGGGGTTTCTCTGGCCGGATGTCCCCGCCCGGACCGCTCTTCCGGGCCTGGGGCGCCGCTCAGCGCCCCAGCATCACGCCCACGGACGACGCTTGTGTGGCCACTGTCTCCCAGCCGTCGAAGACGAGCAGGAGCAGGACCGCCAGGGGAAGGGCCATCGCCGTCGCCACCAGCGGGTGACGGCGGCCCGTACGGCGGGTGCGGAACGTGGTGCCGTACACCTTGCGTCCTCGCGTGCGGAGCACTGTCCGCGGTGCCGTGTGGGCCATGGTCCTCTCCTGACCGAATGAAATGAAGTGACAGCGGCGGGTGTCTGACCTCGGGGGACGAGTGCTGCACCCGCCGCTTGACGACAAATCTAGGCGGGCGGGGCGTCGTGGGCGTCATGCCCTCGTACCGATTGCCGGGCCTCCCGGAGGATGAGCGGCGACCTGCGGTGTACTCCCCTGGGTGGAGACGGGACCGCGGGTCTCAGGGTGTTCCCCGAGGGGGCGTCCGATCTGTCCGGTCCGCGGTGCGGGGCGGGGGCGCTGGGGGTGTTCCCTCCTTCGTGGGCGGGACTCCGGGGCGCCGCCGGGTGACTTCGCTCACTCCCAAAGGGTCCGTGGGGGCTCGCCGTCCGCGACCGGCTGCTCACGGGCGGCTCTCGAATCGCCCCGTCTCCCCGGCTCGTGCCGCACTGTCCGGTGGGGCCGGGGCGCTCGCGCGGCCGGCCGGCGCGTACCCAATGCACCGTGCCGCGACGGGGGTTGGGATCTTGGACGTGGCGCGGTCCGGCCGTGCGCGTCCGTGCTGACCGTCCTTCAAGTGTCGTACGGGGTCCTGACAATCGACGGGAAGGAGAGGGCGCGGCCTCTGCGCGCACCCGGCCCCCGATACGTAAGCTGTGCTCGTCAGACGGAGCGGGCAGCGGGGATGAACATGGCGATGATGCGCCTGAGGCGCGAGGACCCGCGTGTCGTCGGCTCGTTCAGGCTTCACCGGCGGCTCGGCGCGGGCGGCATGGGTGTGGTCTACCTGGGTTCCGACCGG
The DNA here is from genome assembly GCF_030816915.1 of Streptomyces sp. B3I8. Lineage (NCBI taxonomy): Bacteria > Bacillati > Actinomycetota > Actinomycetes > Kitasatosporales > Streptomycetaceae > Streptomyces > Streptomyces sp. B3I8. The sequence goes on from NZ_JAUSYN010000002.1 coordinate 1,119,179, forward strand.
CGCGGCCAGCGGGTCGCGCTGAAGGTGATCCGGCCGGACCTCGCGGAGGACCAGGAGTTCCGGTCGCGATTCGCACGCGAGGTCTCGGCGGCCCGGCGGATCCGGGGCGGCTGTACGGCACGGCTGGTGGCGGCGGACCTGGAGGCGGACCGGCCGTGGTTCGCCACGCAGTACGTGCCCGGTCCCTCGCTGCACGACAAGGTGGCCGACGAGGGCGCGCTGCCGGCCGCCGACGTGGCCGCCGTGGGCGCCGCCCTCTCCGAGGGGCTGGTGGCGGTGCACGAGGCGGGGGTCGTCCACCGCGATCTGAAGCCCTCGAACATCCTGCTGTCCCCCAAGGGGCCCCGGATCATCGACTTCGGCATCGCGTGGGCCACCGGCGCCTCGACGCTCACGCACGTCGGCACCGCGGTCGGCTCGCCCGGCTTCCTCGCGCCCGAACAGGTGCGCGGTGCCGCCGTCACGCCGGCCACGGACGTGTTCTCCCTCGGTGCCACGCTCGCCTACGCGGCGACCGGCGACTCGCCCTTCGGGCACGGCAGTTCCGAGGTGATGCTGTACCGCGTGGTGCACGAGGAGGCGCAGCTGCGCGGGGTGCCGGACGCGCTGGCCCCGCTGGTGCGGGCCTGTCTCGCCAAGGACCCGGAGGAGCGGCCGAGCACGCTGCAGTTGTCGCTGCGGCTGAAGGAGATCGCCGCCCGTGAGGCACAGGGCCTGACGGACGCCCGGCCGCCGGCCCAGCGCGGCTCCCCCGATCTGCCCGACCGTCCCTCGGGGCGGCTCGCGGAACTGTACGCGGAACAGCGCACCCAGCGGCGCCCGCAGGACCCGTCCACCACTCCCCCGCCCCGCTCCGGCGGCGACGCGCGCCCGGCCGGCGGGCCGCGGACCGGGGGCGACGCCCGGCCCACCGGCGGTTCGCGGCCCACCGGGGGCTCCCGGCCGACCGGCGGTGCGCGCTCCGGCGCGCGGCAGCAGCCGTCCGGGCAGCGGAACGGCGCTCGTCCCGGCCGGGGCCCGGGGCGTCGGCCCGCGTCCCGCGACGGCCGTCGCACGCCGCCGCGCACGACGGGCACCGGGCGGCGACCCGCCAATCCGCGGCTGCTGCGCCAGCGGCTCTTCGTGTTCGTGGTGGTCACGCTGCTGGTCGCGCTCGGCATCGCCGCGGCACAGGGCTGCCAGGGACCGGCCAACGGCCTGCGCGACGGCGACCGCGGCGGCACGGGCGTACGACACGAACAGCTCCACCGGCAGCCGGACCGACAGCCGTACGCCCGGTCGTACGACACCGGGCCCGGACACGGTGGCGGGCCCGGGAAGCGAGCCTGACGGGGCAAGGCCGGCCGGCGGGCACGACCGGGAGGAAGCGCCCGCAGGCCAGAGGGCTGGGGTCTGCGGGGTCGGGACCGACTGCCGGGTCAGGCCTGCGGGCGGCCTGTCGTGACGGCGTAGAAGGCGACCGCCGCGGCGGCGCCGACGTTGAGGGAGTCGACGCCGTGGGCCATGGGAATGCGCACCTTCTCGTCCGCGGCGGCCAGTGCCCGGCGTGACAGTCCGTCGCCCTCCGCGCCGAGCATCAGCGCGACCCGGTCCCGCCGGTGCGGGGCGGCCTCGTCGAGGCTGCGGGCCCCGGGGTCGGGGGTGAGCGCGAGCAGGTCGAAGCCGGCCTCGCGCACCGCCGCCAGGCTGCCCGGCCACTGGTCGAGGCGGGCGTAGGGCACCGAGAAGACCGCGCCCATGGAGACCTTGACGCTGCGGCGGTAGAGCGGGTCGGCGCAGTCCGGGGAGAGCAGGACGGCGTCCATGCCGAGGGCGGCGGCCGAGCGGAAGATGGCGCCGATGTTGGTGTGGTCGTTGACCGCCTCCATCACCGCGACCCGGCGTGCGGGGCCCAGCAGTTCGGCGGCGGTCGGCAGCGGCTTGCGCCGCATGGAGGCGAGCGCGCCGCGGTGCACGTGGTAGCCGGTGACGCGCTCGGCGAGTTCGGGGCTCACCACGTAGACGGAAACCGCGGACGCGTCGATCACCTCGCGCATCGGCTCGACCCACTTGGCGGACAGCAGCATCGACCGCATCTCGTAGCCCGCCTCGCCGGCCCTTGTGATGACCTTCTCGCCCTCGGCGATGAACAGGCCCTCGGCGGGTTCGCGCCGGCGGCGCAGCTCCACGTCGGTCAGGTCCGTGTAGTCGTGCAGACGAGGATCCTCGGGGTCCTCGATGTTCAGGATCTCTGCCACGGCGTCACTCGCCCTTCTCCGGGCCCACGTGCACGACGGGGCCGATCACGATGACCGCGGGCGGCTTGACGTCCTCGGTCCGTACCGTCTCGGCGACCGTGGCCAGCGTGGCGTCCACCCGGCGCTGGGCGGCCGTCGTGCCCTCCTGGATCAGGGCCACCGGGGTTTCGGGGGCCTTGCCGTGGGCGACCAGTGTCTCGGCGATGCGGCCGATCTTGTCGACACCCATGAGGATCACGAGCGTGCCGGTGAGCCGGGCGAGGGCCGGCCAGTCGACCAGGGAGCGCGCGTCGTCGGGGGCGACATGGCCGCTGACGACGGTGAACTCGTGGGCGACCCCGCGGTGGGTGACGGGGACGCCGGCCGCGCCCGGCACCGAGATGGAGCTGGAGATGCCGGGGACGACGGTGCAGGCGATGCCCGCTTCGGCGAGCGCCCGCACCTCCTCCATGCCCCGGCCGAAGACGTAGGGGTCGCCGCCCTTGAGCCGGACCACCGACTTGCCCTGCCTGGCGTGTTCGATCAGCGCGTTGTTGATGGCCTCCTGTGCCATGAAACGGCCGTACGGGATCTTCGCCGCGTCGATCACCTCGACGTGCGGCGGGAGTTCGGCGAGCAGGTCGCGGGGGCCGAGGCGGTCGGCGATGACGACGTCGGCCTCGGCGAGCAGCCGGCGGCCGCGCACGGTGATCAGGTCGGGGTCGCCCGGGCCGCCGCCGACCAGGGCGACGCCGGGGGTGCGGGTGCGGTGGTGCGGGGCGACGAGGGTGCCGTCGCGCAGCCCCTCGACGACCGCGTCGCGGACGGCGGCGGTGTGGCGGGGGTCGCGGCCGCGGGCGCTGGTGGTGAGCACGGCGACGGTGACGCCCTCGCTGTGCCCGGTGGCCGGTGTCCAGGCGGTGGCGGCGTCGGCGTCGTCGGAGCGCACGCACCACACGCGTCGGCGCTCCGCCTCGGCGGAGGCGGCGGTGTTGGCGGCGTGGTCGCCGGTGGCGAGCAGCGCGTACCAGGCGTCGGCGAGGTCGCCGTCGCGGTACGGGCGGCGGGTCCAGGTGATCTCGCCGGTGTCGGCCATCGCCTCGACGGAGGGGGTGGCGGAGGGCGAGATCAGGTGGACGTCGGCGCCGGCCGCGATCAGCGCGGGGAGCCGGCGCTGGGCGACCTGGCCGCCGCCGAGGACGACGACGCGGCGGCCGGTGAGGCGCAGGCCCACGGGGTAGGCGGGGTGTTCGGCCATGGCGGTACGGCTCCTCGTACGGCGGAGAGGGAGAGGCGGGGCGGCGGGGGCGCACGGGTACGGGCGCCGGGCACCGGGCGCGCGCTGCGGCGTCGGAGCGGGCTGACGTGCGATTTTATGCGGCGGGCTGCGGGGAGTGGGGACCGGGGCAAAGTGCGGTGCGTCTCGCCGCCCCTTCCCGGCCCGGGAATCCGGGCCGAGCGTCCTCCCGGGGAACTGTGAGAAGGACGCCGGGCCGGTGCGGCGGCCCGGTGCTTCGGGCCGCTGTTGCGGCCTGCCGCTTCGGTCCGTCGTCCCGCGCCGCTGCGGCGGGCCGCTGCTTCGGTCCCGGTACAGCGGTCCGGCGCTCCGAGCCGCTGCGCCGGACCAGTGCTTCGGTCCGGCGCTTCGGTCCATCGCTTCGGTCCGTTATTTCTCGGTCACGCCCGCCGAGTCGAACGTGGCGACCTCATGCATCGCCCGGGCCGCGCTCTGCACCAGCGGCAGGGCGAGCAACGCGCCGGTGCCCTCGCCGAGGCGGAGGTCGAGGTCGACCAGCGGGCGCAGGCCCAGCTTGTTCAGGGCGGCGACGTGGCCCGGCTCGGCGCTGCGGTGGCCCGCGATGCAGGCGGCGAGGACCTCGGGGGCGATCGCGCGGGCCACCAGCGCGGCGGCACCGGCGCTGACGCCGTCCAGGATCACCGGCGTCCGCAGCGAGGCACCGCCGAGGAGCAGGCCGACCATGGCCGCGTGCTCCAGACCGCCGAACGCGGCGAGGACGCCGATCGGATCGGCCGGGTCGGGCTGGTGCAGTTCGATGGCCCGCCGGACGACCTCGGTCTTGCGGGCCAGCGTCTCGTCGTTGATGCCCGTGCCGCGGCCGGTGACCTCGGCCGGGTCGGCGCCGGTGAACACGGAGATCAGGGCCGCCGACGCAGTGGTGTTGGCGATACCCATCTCGCCGGTGAGCAGCGCCTTGTTGCCGGCGGCCACCAGGTCGCGGGCGGTCTCGATGCCGATCTCGATGGCCTGCTTGACCTCCTCGCGGGTGAGCGCGGGGCCGGCCGTCATGTCCGCGGTGCCGGGGCGGACCTTGCGCGGCAGCAGCCCCGGCGTGGCCGGGAGGTCGGAGGCGACGCCTACGTCGATCACGCACACCTCGGCGCCGACCTGGGCGGCGAAGGCGTTGCAGACCGCTCCCCCGCCGAGGAAGTTGGCCACCATCTGGGCGGTGACCTCCTGCGGCCAGGGGGTCACGCCCTGGGCGTGCACGCCGTGGTCCCCGGCGAAGATCGCGACGGCGGCGGGCTCCGGGATCGGCGGCGGGCACTTGCGGGACAGTCCGGAGAGCTGGGCGGAGATGATCTCCAGCATGCCGAGCGCGCCCGACGGCTTGGTCATCCGCTTCTGCCGGTCCCACGCCTCGCCGAGCGCCTTGGCGTCCAGCGGGCGGATTCCGGCCATCGTCTCGGCGAGCAGGTCGTGCGGTTCCTCGCCGGGCAGGGCGCGCCTGCCGTACGTCTCCTCGTGCACCACCCAGGAGAGCGGGCGGCGCTTGGACCAGCCGGCCTGGAGCAGCTCGGGCTCGGGCGGGAACTCGTCGACATAGCCGACGCACAGGTACGCCACGACCTCCAGGTGGTCGGGGAGGCCGAGGGCGCGGACCATCTCGCGCTCGTCGAAGAAGCTGACCCAGCCGACGCCGAGGCCCTCGGCGCGGGCCGCGAGCCAGAGGTTCTCGACGGCGAGCGCGGAGGAGTACGGGGCCATCTGCGGCTGGGTGTGGCGTCCCAGGGTGTGCCGGCCGCCGCGCGTGGGGTCGGCGGTGACGACGATGTTGACCGGGGTCTCGAGGATGGCCTCGATCTTCAGTTCCTTGAACTGCTTGGCCCGGCCCTTGGGCAGCGACTTGGCGTACGCGTCGCGCTGGCGCATGGCCAGTTCGTGCATCGCGCGCCGGGTGTCCTCGGAGCGGATGACGACGAAGTCCCACGGCTGCGAGTGGCCCACGGAGGGGGCGGTGTGGGCCGCCTCCAGGACGCGGCGCAGCACCTCGTGCGGGATGGGGTCGCTGCGGAAGCCGTTGCGGATGTCGCGGCGTTCGCGCATCACGCGGAGCACGGCCTCGCGCTCGGCCTCGTCGTAACCGGGGGCCGCGGGGCCGGCGGGCTCGACGGGTTCCGGGGTCCCGGTCGCCTCCGGGCCCTCGGCGGACTCCGGCTGCGCCGGAGCACCGGCCGCGGTGGGCGCGCCTCCCTCGCGGGGGGCCGGGACGGTCACGGGCGCCGGGGCCTCGGCCGCCTGCGGGTCCTGCGGACCGGACGGCGCGGGTACGGCGCCGGCGGCGGTCGGGGGCTCGGGCGTGGCGTCCGGGGTCCGGTCGGCGCTCCCCTGTGCCGGGACCGGCGAGGGGTGAGGGGTGAGGGGGGCGAGGTCCTCGGCCGGTACGGAAGGCTCGGCCGGGGGCTCGGTCACCTGGGGGAACGGTCGGTCGGGCGCCTCGCCGGCGGGCTGATCGGCGGACCCTTCCGTGTGGGGGTCGACCGGCCCGTCGGCGACGCCGGGCGCCTCCGGCCCTGCGGCCGGGTCCACGGGAGCGAGGGGGGCGGCGACGAGAGGTGCCGCCGGTGCGGCGGTACCGGGCTCGGCCACGGCGTCGGCGGGCTCCGTCGGGGGGGTGGCCGGCACGTCGGCAGCGGGCACCTCGTCGGCCGCCCCGGGCTCCGGGTCGTTCGGCGCGTCGGCCGTGGGGGCCTCCGTGGCGACGACGGGCACGCCCGGCTCCGCGGTCACGACGTCCTCCGTCACCGACGCCGCCCCGGCGTCCACGGCGGTCTGCGGGGCAGCGGCGGCGTGGGCGTCCGCGTTCTCGGGCAGGCCGGTCGCGTCGCCGGGTCCGGCGAACCGGGCGGCCGGGTCGGGCTGCGCGGGGGCGACGGCGGCCTCCGGGGCTTCCGGCACGGCGACGGCGTACGCCTCCTCGGGCGCGACGGGGGTCTGCGGGCCCACCGGCGCGACGGCCGGGGCCTGCGGCTCGGGTGCGGCGACGGAGGCGTCGGGCACACCCGGGTGCACCGGCTGCGGCTGGTCGGCGGCGTACGGGACCGGCTCGGGCGCCGGGGCCGCGTCGGTACCGCTCCTCCGCGCGTCGTCGGCGACGGCGACCGGCGGCTCGACGGTCGCGGCCTCGGGTGCCGGCTGCCCCGCCTCGGGCGCACCCGGCGCCGTCACGGGCTGCTCGTACGAGTTCGGGTCCGCCGGTACGACGTGTGCCTCACCCTGCGGCGTCAGGGCGCCGTCGGCGACCGGGCCGGCGGTGCCGTCCGCCGGTACGGCCCTCTGCGGTGCGGGGGAGCCGGGAGCGTCCGGAGCGCCGGCCTCGGGAGCGGGAACCGCCGCCTGCGGAAGTCCGGGAGCGTCCGGAACCGGGACCGCGACCGGTGCCGAGGGCTCCGGGGCCTGGGGCTGTCCCTCGGGCGCGGGCACCTGCGGTCCCTCGACCGGACCGCCCTGTGCCGTGACGACCTCGGCGGCCGGGCCCGCCTGCGCTGCCGCGGCCTCGGGCACCGCGGCCGCCGGGCTCTCCGGTCCGTGTCCCGCGGGCTGCCCGGTGGCGGCCACCGGCTCCTGGAGCTGCGGCGATCCGTCGGCGCCGGCCGCCTGCGGGAACTGTCCGTACGCGCCCTCGGCGACGACCGCCGAGGGCGGCGGGGTCTCGGGGGTCGCCGGGGTCCGCGGGCTCTGCGGGGGCTCCGGAAGAGCCCCGTACCCGGTGCCGGGTTCCGCCACGGCCGTGCCGAGGCCGGTCGCCGCGGCATGCGGAGCGGTGGCCGCTTCCGCGGGCACCGCGCCCGGGCCGGCCTGCGGGGTGGCGCCCCACGGCGCGGCGCCCTGCGGGGCGGACTCCTGTTCCTGGGTGACGTCGAGGTACTCGGGGCCGATCGTCGCCGGGCCGCCCGTGGGCCGCAGGGGCGCGGCGGCGGGGCCCCGGTCGGCGAGGGAGCGGACCGGGCTCGCGGTGGGCGTGGGGATCGGCGGGCCGAGGTGCAGCGGCCGGCGGCCCGGTCCGGCGTGGGCGCCGGGCGCGGAGGGCGTGCGGACGGCGCTCAGGTCGACGGAACCGCTGTCCCGGCCGCCCGTCTCGTGCGCCCCCGGCTCGTGGTGGGCCGGGGCGGGCGGGGCCATCTCGTTGCCCCACGCGCCCTGCTGGCCGGGCATCAGCAGCTGGTCCTCGTCCTCGACGGCGGTCTCGGAGGCGTCGGAGGTGTCGGAGGGTTCGAGGTAGGTGTACGCGGCCGGCGCGGTGACGCCCGGCTGCTGCACCATGCCTGCGTTCTCCGGCAGTCCCTCGCCCGGGATCTGGCCGGTGTCGGTCATGCGTACCCCTCGCCCATCGGTTCGTGCTCCTCAACCCACTGGCCCGGAACGGCGCACCGACCGCCCCGTGTGAAGAACGAGCGTGCGCGCCGAGCGGCACGAACGACTCGCCATCAAGTCGACAAAGCCATGCACTGGCATTGTCTCGGTCGTCCCGCCGTTGCGACAGCGTGATCCGCGAGGGTCCGCTGTGGACTGCGCCACGTTGCGCGTCCTCCGGTCCTGCCGTACCACACACTCCTCAAAAGAGGTGTGCTTTCCGGACATTGGCCGATGAAAGACCTGATCACCCGGAAGCGGTACAACGATCGGCCAGCCTACCTCGCCGGTACGACAACCGGATCACGGGGCGCGTTCGGCCGACCGCGCGCCCGGCGCGCGCTTCCGTGGCCGCTCAGCGGGTGTTTTCGCGCCTGACCAGTTCCCCGGAGAGGAGGAAGACGACGCTCCGTTCCTTCTCCGTCCAGGCCCGGGTGTCGAGTTCGACGGACTGCAGCAGCGCGCACTCGACGTCGTACCCGTGTTCGCTGAGGTCCCGGCCGACGAGCTCGGCGGCGTCCCGGGTGGCGGCATGGGTGACGATGCGCTGCGGACGGCGGTCGGCGACGGCCGAGACGACCGCGGCTCCCCCGCCCCCGACGCGCACGACGTCGGGTTCGGGGAGGTCCTCCAGGATGTGCGGGGCGGTGCCGAGGACGATCTGCGGCTGGACGCCGAGGCGGCGCGCGGCGGCCTCGATGCGGGCGCAGGCGCCGGGGTCCTCGTCGACCGCGATGACGGCGGCGCCGGAGCGGGCGGCCTCGACGGCGAAGGCGCCGCCGCCGCAGCCGATGTCCCAGACGAGGTCGCCCACGCGCGGGCCGATCCGGGCGAGTTGGGCGGCGCGCAGCGGCTGCGTCTCGCCCTCGCCGAGGGTGCCCTCGTACGCCCCGGCGGGCAGGGTCCAGCCGCGCGGTCCGGGGGCGGGGGCACGGCCCGCGAGCCAGCCGCCGTCCTCGGCGGCGGCGACGGGGCCGCCGAGGACGATCACGACGTTGGGGTCGCGCCAGGTGTGGTCCGCGGCCTTGTCGGAGGTGACGACGGTGACCTGTTCGCGGGTGGTGCCCAGTTCCTCGCAGATGACGAAGGTGCGGTGCACCCCCTCCAGGAGCAGGCCGAGTTCGGCGGGGCCGGCGCCGGGCGAGGTGAGGACCGCCACCTTGGTGTGGGCGCGGCACACGTTCACCGCGCGGCGCAGGGTGCGCCGGTGGGCGACGACCACCTGGGCGTCGTCCCAGGGCATCCCGGCGCGGGCGAAGGCGGCGGCCACCGCGGAGACGGCGGGGACGACCTCGACCTCGAGGCCGAACTCGGGGGCGCGCAGGGTGCGTACGACGCCGAAGAGGCCCGGGTCGCCGTCGGCGAGGACGACGGCGGTGCCGCGATGGCCGGCGATGCGGCGGGCCGCGAGGGCGATGCTGCCGAGGCGGACGCGTTCGGCTCCGGCCGGTACTTCGGGGAGCGCGAGGTGGTGGGCGGCACCGGCGACGAGCGTGGCGGCGCCGAGGGCGGAGCGCGCCGCGTCGGTCAGCGGGGAGCCGTCCCAGCCGATCACCGTGACCCGGTCGGCCATCGTCGTGTTTCTCCAGGGTTTCTGCGCGCGGGTGTTCACGCGGCTGTTTACGCGGGTGTTCACGCAGGTGGGAGGGTGTGCCCGCGAGCGGGACGCCGGGGGCCGGGCGGAACCATGTGAGACTACCGCGTGTACGCGGCGCGTTCGCCCGGGCGGCGGCCGGCCCGGTGCCACTCCCGGTGTCAGTTCCAGTCGGAGAACGAGGTGAACCCGGTGCGGTCGGCGAGTTCTCCGGCGCCGCCCTCCAGATCCTCCGGCAGCAGGCTCCACACGATGAAGTCGGTGCGCACGTCGGTCCAGGTGCCGTCCTCCGCGCGCGCGTGGGCTATGCAGGCGTTGCGCAGGACACCCTCGCTGATGCAGCCGATCTTCTGCGCGACCTGCTGCGAGGCGGTGTTGTCGGCGGCCGTGCGCAGCTCGATGCGTTCGAACTTCTGCTCGCGGAAGAGCCAGCGGGCGGTGGCGAGCGCGGCCTCGGAGGCGTAGCCCTCGCCGCGCGCCCAGGGGGCGACGATGTACGACAGTTCGGTGGACCGCACGTGCCAGTTGGTGCGGCTGAGCTGGATGATGCCGACCAGGCGCTGGGTGAGGAACTCGGTGACGGCCAGGTCGAGGCCGCGGCCGGCGGCGCGCTCGGCGGGCGCGTACTCGTCGATCCAGACCCGCGCGCCCTCCTCGGTGAAGGGCTGGGGGACGTCGGTCCAGGCGGCGATCTGCTCGTCGTTCATCATCTCGGACAGGGCGGTGACGTCGTCCTCGTCGAGGGCGCGCAGGACCAACCGCTCCGTGCTGATGGAGATGTTGGGGAAGGTGCTCGTCATGCGCCGCTCCGTAACCTGTGGACCGTCAAAGCTGATCAGCCGTCATGCGACCTGCTGAACTGCCCAGCATGCAGCATGAAGCCACCGCACCGCACCACGGGGTCCGCTCCGGGCTGTGAGGGAACGGACCCCGTGCGTGGCGGCGGGCGTGCCGCGAGGGGCGGTGGCGGGGGGCCGGGGCCCCGGGCGATCAGAAGGCCGGGACGACGGCGCCCTGGTACTTGTCCTCTATGTACTTCTTCACCTCGGGCGAGGTGAGCAGCGTGGCCAGCTTCTTCACCCGGGGGTCGGTCTCGTCGCCCTTCTTCACGGCGAGGAAGTTGGCGTACGGGTTGTTCTTCGCGGACTCGGCGGCCAGGGCGTCCTTGGCCGGGCTGAGGTGGGCCTCCAGGGCGTAGTTGCCGTTGATCACCGCGGCGTCGACGTCACCGAGGGAGCGCGGGAGCTGCGCCGCCTCCAGCTCCTTGAACTTCAGGCCCTTGGGGTTGGACGTGACGTCCTTGGGGGTGGCGTCGTAGCCGGCGTCCTGCTTCAGCTTCAGCACGCCGTTGGCCTCGAGCAGCTTCAGAGCGCGGGCCTCGTTGGTGGTGTCGTTGGGCAGGGCGACGGTGGCGCCCTGCGTCAGCCCGTCGAGCTTCTTGAGGCTCTTGGAGTAGATGCCCAGCGGTTCCAGGTGCACGGTGCCGCCGGGGACCGGGACGATGTCGGTGCCGTTCTTCTTGTTGAAGTCGTCCAGGTACGGCTTGTGCTGGAAGTAGTTGGCGTCGACCTCGCCCTGCTGGACGGCCGTGTTGGGAGTGACGTAGTCGGTGAACTCCTTCACCTCCAGCTTCAGTCCGGCCTTCTTCGCCAGGTGGTCCTTGACGTAGGTGAGGATCTCGCCCTGGGGGGTGGGGGTCGCGGCGACCGTGAGGGTGGCGTTCGGGTCGGCCTTGCCGGAGTCGTCGGAGCCCGAGCCGCAGGCGCCGAGCCCGAGGGTGAGGGCGGTGACGGCCAGTGCGGCGGTGGTGATCCTGGCGGTGTTACGCACGAAAAGTGCCTTTCCTTGCGGTGGTGCGGCATCCCCGTGTCGGGTGGACGGGGCGGTCTGTGGACGGGGCGGTCTGTGGACGGGGCGGACGGGTCGGTGTCAGCCCTCGACCGGGGTCTCGGCCGCGTCGACGGCGGTGGCCGGGACCGTGCGAGGTCCGCCCAGTGGCCGGAAGAGGAGCAGCCGCCCGGAACCGGCGCCCCGGCGGTGCAGGGAGCGCGCGGCGAAGTCGCCGGCGAACTGCAGCAGGGAGATGACGACGGCCAGAATGGCGACAGTGATCCACATGATGTCGGTCTCGAAGCGCTGGTAGCCGTAGCGGATGGCGATGTCGCCGAGTCCGCCGGCGCCGACGGTGCCCGCCATGGCCGAGTAGCCGATGAGGGCGACGACGGTGGTGGTGGCGCCCGAGATGAGCGACGGGAGCGCCTCGGGCACCAGGACGCTGCGGACGGTCCTCCAGGTGCTGCCGCCCATCGACTGCACCGCCTCGACGAGTCCGCCGTCCACCTCGCGGACCGACATCTCCACCAGGCGCGCGTAGAAGGGGATGGCGCCGATGGCGAGCGGCACGATGGCGGCCTCGCGGCCGATGGTGGTGCCGGTGACCCAGCGGGTGAAGGTCATCAGCGCGACCATGAGGATGATGAACGGCATCGAGCGGGCGATGTTCACGACCTGCCCGATGACCTTGTTGGCGACGACGTTGCGCAGCAGTCCGCCGCGGTCGGTGAGGACCAGGAGCACGCCGAGCGGCAGGCCGGCGACGACCGCGACGACGGTGGACCAGCCGACCATGTAGAGCGTGTCCCAACAGGCCTGGGACAACAGGGGCCGCATCTCCGACCAGGTCACTTGGCACCTTCCTTGGCGAGCGGGGACGTCCGGCCGACGGCGTCGGCGCCACCGGCGGCTTCTACGGCGGCAGCGGCACCGGCGGCTCCGACCACGTCCACGCCCAGGCCCTGTTCGCGCAGGAAGCCGACCGGGACCACGTTGTCCTCGTAGCGGCCGGGCAGTTCGATGCGCATCCGGCCGACCTGGTGGCCGGCGACGGTGTCCATCGCGGCGCCCAGGATCGAGATGTCGATGTTGTAGGTGCGCGAGAGCTGGGAGATGACGGGCCGGGTGGCGGCGTCGCCGTGGAAGGTGACGTCGACGACGGTCCGGTCCTCGCCGGTGGCCCGGCCGCCGACCGGGAAGAGGGCCGGGGCCAGCCGGGAGCCGGGGGTGGCGAGCAGTTCGCTCACGGTGCCGGACTCCACGATGCGGCCCCGCTCCATGAGCGCGGCCGAGTCGCAGATCGACTTCACGACGTCCATCTCGTGGGTGATGAGCAGGACGGTCAGGCCGAGTTGCCGGTTGAGGTCGCGCAGCAGTCGGAGGATGGAGCGGGTGGTCTCGGGGTCCAGGGCGCTGGTCGCCTCGTCGGAGAGGAGCACCTTGGGGTCGCCCGCCAGGGCGCGGGCGATGCCGACGCGCTGCTTCTGGCCACCGGAGAGCTGTGCGGGGTACGCCTTCGCCTTGTCTGTCAGACCGACCAGGTCGAGCAGCTCCAGCGCCTTGCGGGAACGTGCCTTCCCGGAGACGCCGAGGATCTCCAGCGGCAGTTCGACGTTGGCCTGGACGGTGCGCGAGGACAGCAGGTTGAAGTGCTGGAAGACCATGCCGATCCGGCTGCGGGCCCGGCGCAGTTCACGGCCGGCGCGGCTGCCGCGGCCGGCGAGCGCGGTGAGGTCCTGCCCGTCGACGGTGACCGTGCCGGAGGTGGGGCGTTCCAGCAGGTTGACGCAGCGGATGAGCGAGGACTTGCCGGCGCCGGACTGTCCGATGACGCCGTGGACCTCGCCCTCGCGGACGTGGAGGTCGACGCGGTCGAGGGCGACGATGCCGCGGGGGGCGCCTCGGCCGCCGCCGCGGACTCCGTGCGGGTGGTAGATCTTCGTCAGACCCGAGGTGGTGATCACGTGGGTTTCCGTCGCTGTCGAGTGCGCGGGCGCGGGTATGCCCGGCACGCGGTGGATTCCCGCCGGTGTGGTGGCGGGAAGGGGCGGTCGGCGGTCGCGCAGGCGGTGCGGAGTGCGGCGCGGTCGCGGGGCCCCTGTGCGGATGCACACGGGTGGCGTGTGCGGTGCGGGGGCGGGAGCGGGCGTACTGATCCGCGGAGCAACGCGTACGGGGCTGCCGGGGCTTGCTCGCTTCGGGGCGCGAGCGGGGGTGATGCGGGGGCCCTCTAGAAGGCGCGCATTCGGCCCGTGCGGCAGGGGGAACACATACAACGAGCACCGGGCGTGGTCGTCGCCTCGGTCGCAAGGGTGCGGTCGCTCGTGGTGCTCATGAAGGCAAGTAAAGCAGACGGCCGACCATGGACGGACACGGGTGTCCGTATGCCGGACAAGGATGGACAGGGACGGACGCGGACGGACAGGGACGTACGGGGGCGTCGCGTGCGGCCTGCGGCAACCGGGGACGGGCGGGGACTTCGCTGTGGCGAACGCCACAGTGAGGGCGTTCGCCACCCCCGCCGCCCCGCCTCCTCCCAGGGTCGCCGGCCACCGGCGCGGGAACGGAACCCGGCGGGTCGGGGGCCCTCGGCCTCGTGCTTCGGCCTCGTAATAGGGTCGCCGCATGCTTGATGTCCTGACGTGGGTGACCGCGGTCGCCGCGCTGCTGCTCGCCGCATGGTGCGGCTGGTCCGCCTCCCGGGACCAGCCGACGAAGGACCCGCACTTCGTCGGCATGGCGGTCGTCACCGTGCTAGCCCTCGCGCAGCTCGTCGTCGGCATCGTGCAGCTGGTCCGCGGTGAGAAGCCGGAACAGGGCACCACGATCTTCGTCGCCTACCTCCTCGGCGCACTCGCGTGCGTTCCCGTGGCAGGCTTCATGTCGCTGGCGGAACGCACCCGCTGGGGTTCGGTGACCGTCGCGGCCGGCGGCGTCGTCCTCGCCGTCCTCGAAGTGCGGCTCTACGACATCTGGGGAGGCTGAGATGGCGGCAGCGCGAGCGGACACCGATCAGGGGCGGGGCCCCCGACGGACCCGGCTGATCAGTGGGCCCGGCATGCTGCTGGTATGGCTGTACGGCGTGATGGTCGTCGGCGCGGTGTCGCGCTCGGCCGTGCAGATCTCCACCGACTTCGACCACGCCCCGCTCGCCTACTCGCTGTCCGCGGTCGCGGGCGTGGTGTACGGCTTCATCACGTACTCGCTGGTCCGCGGCGGGGAGACCGCCCGCCGCGCGGCACTGGCGTGCTGCGTGGCGGAGCTGGCGGGCGTGCTGGCGGTGGGCACCTGGACGCTCGTTGAACCGTCCGCGTTCCCGGACTCGACGGTGTGGTCGGACTTCGGGATGGGCTACCTCTTCATCCCCGTACTGCTCCCGCTGTCCGCCATCCGCTGGCTGCGCCGTGCGGGCGCGGCCGACGCCGGCCCCGGCACCTCCGCGGCGTAGTCCCGGTCCCGGTGCCGGTCGCGCCCGATCCCCCGCCGCTGTCGCGACGCCGCGGCGGGTGGCGGGTGGCGGGTTACGCCGTCGCCGCGTACGAAGCCTCCGGTGCCGGCTTCTCCAGGACGATCATGCGGACCCCGTCAGGCCCCTCGGCGGTGCCGACCTTCTCGTACCCCACCTTTCGGTACAGCCGCAGGTTGTTCTCGCTGCGGTGACCGGTGCTGAGGCGGAACCGCTTCGCTCCCCGCTCCCGGACCAGCGCCGCCTCGGCCGCGCCCAGCAGCCGGGCGCCGATGCCGTGGCCCTGGAGCCGGGGGTGGACGCACAGCTTGCCGATGGCGGCGGCACCGTCCTCCGTCACCGTGCCGTGCACCGAGCCCACGACCTCGTCGCCGAGGCGCGCGACGAAGACGCAGTCGGCGCCGACCTCCTCGCGCACCGAGTCCAGCGGCTGGACCAGCGGGGGCAGTCGGTAGTTCCCGTACAGCGCCGCTTCGCTCTGGAAGCAGAGGTACTGCAATCTGAAGATCTGCTCGACATCCTGGTCGGACGCCACCGAGATGGTCACGCTCATGCCCATGTGCGCACGCCTCCCGCTCACCTGATCACCGGTAGTCCCCCACTCCTATCCCCGCCCTTCGTGGCCCGCAACCTCCGCCGTCAGCAATCGGCGCAGACAAGCCAGACATCTGGAACGTTCCGGTCCGAGACTGCCCTGTGAGATACCCAACTTCCCCGCGATCTCCCGGTAGGTCAGGTCTTCGGGGGACAGCAGGGCGGCCATCAGCCGGGGGCAGCGTCCGGGCAGCCGGCGTACGGCCGCGTGCAGCGCGCGGCGGCGGGCGGCGGTGACGGCCCGCTGTTCGGGGCCGGGCCGACGGTCGTCGGCCGGTTCGCCGGCGCCCGTCGCGTAGGGGCTCTCACGCCGGGCGGTACGGCGGCTGCGGCGCGCCTCGGAGCGGACGGCCCGGCGCAGCCAGTCGGGCGGGTCGGCGGGCGGGGCGTCCGACTCCAGCCGTTCCAGGAGGCGCAGCCAGACCGCCTGCTCCAGATCGCCCGGTTCGGCGCCGCAGGCGCGGCCTTCCGCGGAGGCCTCCGCGGCGAGCAGGGGGCGGAGGGAGGTCAACAAGTCGTGGGTCATGTGCGGCGTGACGCGGCCGCCCCGGCAGTGGTTGCCGGAGCGGCCGCACGTCACCCGATCGAGGGCCCGACGGTGACGGACCGTCAGGCCGAGGGGGACGGTTCAGGAAGGTTCAGGACGGTCCTGGTCGTTTCAGAAGTCGTCGTCGCCCCATGCCCCTGGTCGTTCCGGAAGTCCTCTAGTCGTTCCAGAAGTCCTCGCGGGCGAGGACGCCGGTGTCCGCGTTGTCGGTGAAGACGCCGTCGATGCCGGTGGCGAAGTAGGCCTTGAACGCGCCGAAGGCGTCGCCGTAGCCGTCCGCGTCGGTGCCCTTGCGGAACTCGGCGGGCAGGAAGGGGTTCTCGTTACGCATGGTGTACGGGTGCAGGATCAGGCCCGCCCGGTGCGCGTCGGCGACCAGGGTGGTGGGGCGGGTGAGCCGGCCGGCGGAGTCCTTGGGGATGATCAGGTCCAGGGTGGGGCCGATGCCCTGGGCGTAGCCGGCGATCTCCTTGAGGCCCTCAGGGGTGACGAGGTCGGCCACCGTGCGCGGGTCGCCGGTCTCGACGAAGTCCCAGGGGCGGGAGTCGGCGCCGGAGAGCAGCACGGCGAGCGGGTTGTCGACGAGCTTGTTCATCCGCTGGATGCTGGTGGGCTCGAAGGACTGGATGAGGACGGGCGAGGTCCGCCGGTGCTTGCCGTGCCGGCGCAGCAGCCGGGCCAGCCGTTCCTCGGTGCCGAGGCCGAGCTTGCGGAAGTAGGTGGGGTGCTTGAGCTCGGGGTAGATCCAGACCTGCTTGCCGCGTCGGCGGGTCTGCTCGTCCTGCCAGGCGAGGACCTCTTCGAAGGTGGGGATCTCGAAGCGCCCGTTGTAGAGGGTGTTGTGCGGGCGGTTGGCGGGGATCCGCTCCACCGCGCGCAGGGTCTTCAGCTCGGCGAGGGTGAAGTCCTCGGTGAACCAGCCGGTGGTGGAGACCCCGTCCAGCACCTTGGTGGTGCGGCGGCCGGCGAACTCGGGGTGGTCGGCGACGTCGGTGGTGCCGCCGATCTCCGGCTCGTGCCGGCAGACGAGGTGGCCGTCCTTGGTGGGGACGAGGTCGCCGGCCTCGACGATGTCGGCGCCGAGGTCCAGGGCCAGTTCGTAGGAGCCGAAGGTGTGCTCCGGCCGGTAGCCGGCGGCCCCGCGGTGCCCGATGATCGTCGGCACGGGCAGGTCCTTGAGTCCGCCGCCGTGTGCGGCGCCCTTCACCCCGGCGGCCCCGGCGGTCCTTCGGGCGTCGGCGGCTGACGCCGTGCCGGACAGTCCGAGGACGGCGCCGCCCGCGCCGAGCACCGCGGCGCCGAGGAGCGCCCGCCGCCCGGTCCCCCGGCCCGGCCCGTACGACTCCCCCGGCTCGCCCGGCTCCCGCGGACCTGCCGGCTCCCGCGGATCCACCGGCCGGCCCGTCTGTCCAGACTCCATGAGCACTCCTCCTGCCGTGATGGCCTGCACCTGCCAACGCGGGACGATCGTAGGTGGCGGGAGGTGACGGTGGGGAGACACAGGGGGGAACAGGCGGGTGAGACCGGATGTCGTACGGGGTACGGAAGATGACGGACCGTCGTGCCCGCGAGGAATGCGGATGTCGTCGTAACGGCCGCCCGAACGGGAGCGGCGTACCTCACACCGTTTCCGCGCGGGCACGGGCCGCGCGTCACACACTGTCGCAGGTGAACGTGCGTCAATAGGGTGTGTGCTGTCCGCACCCGAGGTGCGCACGGCGGTGGGGCGCGAGTATCGTCCTCACCTGCACGAACTTCATACCGCATCCATGGACGTTCCCCGACACCGGAGGGCCCGTTGTCCCGCTTCGCACTCATCAAGGCAGTGCTCGGACCGATCATGCGTCTGATGTTCCGCCTCCAGGTGGAGGGCGCGGAGCGCATCCCGGCCGACGGCCCGGTCATCCTGGCCGGCAACCACCTCACCTTCATCGACTCGATGATCCTTCCGCTGGTCTGTGACCGCCAGGTGTTCTTCATCGGCAAGGACGAGTACGTCACCGGCAAGAGCCTCAAGGGCCGCCTGATGGCCTGGTTCTTCACCGGCGTCGGCATGATCCCGGTCGACCGCGACGGCGGGCGGGGCGGTGTGGCCGCGCTGATGACCGGCCGCCGGGTGCTGGAGGACGGCCGCGTCTTCGGCATCTACCCGGAGGGCACGCGTTCGCCCGACGGGCGTCTGTACCGGGGGCGCACGGGCATCGCCCGGCTCACCCTGATGACCGGGGCGCCGGTCGTCCCGTTCGCCATGATCGGCACCGACAAGCTCCAGCCGGGCGGCTCGGGCCTGCCCAAGCCGGGGAAGGTCACGGTCCGCTTCGGCGAGCCGATGGAGTTCTCCCGCTACGAGGGCATGGACCGCGACCGGTACGTGCTGCGCGCGGTGACGGACTCCGTGATGACCGAGGTCATGGAGCTGTCCGGCCAGGAGTACGTGGACGTGTACGCGACCAAGGCGAAGGCGGCCTGAGCCCGGGCACCGGGCACCCGCACACCAAGGCGCCGTCGGCCGTGACGGCGCCTTCGTGCGTGGCTGGACCTTCACTCGTCACCGCGCCTTCGCCCGTGACATGCGCCCGGTCGGGCTCCGGTGTTCCCGGGGCTCAGTGCCAGGGCAGCCGCGACCTGTGGCTCCAGTAGGCGGCCGGCTCCTCCGTCAGCGCGGTCAGGCGGGCCGCGTGCTCCTCCGTGAGGTCGACGGAGGTGGCCCTCAGGTTCGACGTGAGCTGGGCCGTGGTGGCCGCGCCCGAGAGGACCACGTCCGCCCAGGGCTGTCGCAGGACGAAGGCAAGGGCGACCGCGTCGGGGCCCGCGCCCGTCTCCTCGGCGACCGCCCGGAGCGGCGCCGGGGCGTCCGGGGCCGCCAGACGGCCGTTGGCCATGCCCTCCTTGACGAGCACCGCGAGCCCGGCGTCGTGCGCCTCGGCGAGGGCGGGCCCGGCCGAGGTCTCCAGGACGTTGAACGTGGACTGGACGGTGCGGAAGAGGGGGGCGCCGTCGACCGTCACGGCGAGGGCGGCGCGGATCGCGTCGGCCTGGGCGGGGCCGCTGGTCGAGAAGCCGATCGTGAGGCCCTGGGCGGCCGCCTCGGCGAGCCGGGTGTGCAGTGCGCGGTCGGTCAGCGCGGGGCTGTCGGGCGTCACCGAGTGGATCTGGTAGAGGTCGAGCCGTTCGCCGAGCAGTTCGCCGGTCTCGGCGCGCTGGCGCTCGTAGGTGGCCGTGCCGTGGTCCTTGACCTCGTGCTCGTCCGCGTCGGTGGTCCAGTCGGCGGTGTAGGTGTAGCCCCACTTGCTGCCGACGACGACGTCGACGGCGTCCGGGCGGGCCCGCAGCCAGTCGGCGAGGAACTCCTCGGAGCGGCCGTAGGAGCGGGCGGCGTCGACGTAGCGCACGCCCTGCGCGTAGGCGGCGTCGAGGAGTTCGTGGGTGCGGGCGCGCAGCGCGTCGACGGTGCGCTCGGCCGGGAGGTCCCGGTCGCGGCCGAGGTTGATGTAGCCGGGGCGGCCCACGGCGGCGAGCCCGAGGCCGAGGTGGCTGGTGGGCGTGGTGGCTGCGGCAAGGCGCGCGAAGGGCACCGCGGGCTCCGTTTCGTCGGCTCCGTCCGGTCGCCGACCAAGGTATCCCGCGATGCCGTCGCTCCCCCCGGCGACCTGCTACTTCCCGGGACCGCCCGCGTCGGCCCAGGCGTGCTGCGCGGCCACGTTCTCCTTGACCTCGACGAGCTGGACGGCGACCGCCTCCGGTGCGGTGCCGCCGCGGCCGTTGCGGGAGGCGAGGGCGCCGGAGACGTTGAGCACCGAGCGGACCTCGGGGGTGAGGTGGGCGGAGATCTTCGCGAACTGCTCGTCGGTGAGCTCGTCCAGCTCCTTGCCCTCCGCCTCGGCGGCCTTGACGCACTCACCGGCCACCTCGTGCGCGACGCGGAACGGGACGCCCTGCTTGACCAGCCACTCGGCGATGTCGGTGGCGAGGGAGAACCCGGCCGGGGCCAGCTCCGCCATCCGCTCGCGGTGCACGGTGAGCGTGGCCATCATGCCGGTGAAGGCGGGGAGCAGGACCTCGAGCTGGTCGATGGAGTCGAAGACCGGCTCCTTGTCCTCCTGGAGGTCGCGGTTGTACGCGAGCGGGAGGGCCTTGAGCGTGGCCATCAGGCCGGTGAGGTTGCCGATGAGCCGGCCGGACTTGCCGCGGGCCAGCTCGGCGATGTCGGGGTTCTTCTTCTGCGGCATGATCGACGAGCCGGTCGAGAAGGCGTCGTGCAGGGTCACGAAGGAGAACTCCTTCGTGTTCCACAGGATGATCTCCTCGGCGATCCGGGAGACGTTCACGCCGATCATCGCGGTGATGAACGCGAACTCGGCGGCGAAGTCCCGGGAGGCGGTGCCGTCGATGGAGTTGGCGGCGCTGCCGTGCTCGAAGCCGAGGTCCTCGGCGACCGCCTCCGGGTCCAGGCCGAGGGAGGAACCGGCGAGCGCGCCCGAGCCGTACGGGGAGACGGCGGTGCGGGCGTCCCACTGGCGCAGCCGTTCGGCGTCCCGGGTCAGTGCCTGGACGTGGGCGAGGACGTGGTGGGCGAAGAGCACGGGCTGGGCGTGCTGGAGGTGGGTGCGGCCGGGCATCGCCACGTCCGGGTGGGCCTCGGCGAGGCCGATCAGCGCGTCCTGGAGGTCGGCGATCAGCCCGCCGACGACGCGGGCGTGGTCGCGCAGGTACATCCGGAAGAGGGTGGCGACCTGGTCGTTGCGGGAACGGCCGGCGCGGAGCTTGCCGCCGAGGTCGGGGCCGAGCCGCTCCAGCAGGCCGCGCTCCAGGGCGGTGTGCACGTCCTCGTCGGCGACGGTGCCGGTGAAGGAGCCGTCGGCGACGGCCGCCTCCAGCTCGTCGAGCCCGGCGATCATGCGGGTCAGCTCGTCCTCGGTGAGCAGTCCCGCCTTGTGCAGCACGCGGGCGTGGGCGCGGGAGCCGGCGATGTCGTAGGGGGCGAGCCGCCAGTCGAAGTGGACGGACGCGGACAGCTTGGCCAGGGCCTCGGCGGGTCCGTCGGCGAACCGTCCGCCCCAGAGCCTTACGTCACCGCTGTTGCTGCTCACTTGCGTGCTCCTCGGAGGGTGTCGATGGGGCGCCGCCCTTTCGCGGTGGGCCGCGGACCGGCATGCATGAGTATGCAGTTCACTGCATGAATAGTCAATTCTCCCTCGCGGTCTCCGGACCCCGGTGAATCGGCCGGGGCCGGTCGAGGAACGCGGGTACGGGTACGGGCGCTTCATGACGGGTCGCGTTGTTCCCCGCGCCCCTCGGGCGCCGGATACTTGCGTGTATGGGAAAGACATACGCGCGTATAGACGGCAGGCTGCGCACGTTCATCGAGGCGCAGCCGATCTTCTTCACGGGAACGGCTCCCCTTTCCGCCGACGGCACGGTCAACGTCTCCCCCAAGGGTCTCCAGGGATCCTTCGCCGTGCTGGACGAACTCACCGTGGCCTACCTCGACTTCGCCGGCAGCAACGCCGAGACCATCGCCCATCTGCGGGAGAACGGCCGTATCACGCTGATGTGGTGCGCGTTCCAGGGCCCGCCGAACATCGTGCGGGTGCACGGCCGCGGCGAGCCCGTGTTCCGTGACGACCCGCGCTTCGGGGACCTCCTCGCGCACTTCCCGGACATCGACGCCACCACGCACGGGGTGCGCGCGATCGTCGTGGTGACGGCCGAGCTGATCCGGGACACCTGCGGTTACGCGGTGCCCTTCATGGCGTACGAGGAGGACCGCGAGCTGCACGGCAAGCGGTTCGCGCGCGAGGACGACGCCTCGCTGAGCGCGTACTTCGCCAAGAAGGAGCACGTGGCGACCAGCCTGGACGGACTTCCCGGGCTGCCGTTGCCGCTGCCTCCCCGTAGCGTCTGAAGGCATGCGCCCCGGTGTCGTCGCCGCCCTGTCCGCCACTGCCTGTCTGCTGCTCCTCGGTGCCGCGTCCGGCCCCGGCCGGCGGCCGGACCCGCTGCCCGCGCGGATGGCGGACACCGGCGGCGGCACCCAGCTCCTCACCGCCGTGGCACCCGCCGCGGGTGCCACCACCGGCACCCTCACCTGGTGGGACCGGAACGACGGCCGCTGGACGAGGACCGGTTCGGCCCGAGCCCGGTTCGGCGCCCGCGGCCTCGTCGCGGGCGCCGCGCGTCGGCAGGGCACCGACACGACGCCGACGGGGCTCTACGACCTGCCGTACGCCTTCGGGATCCGGGCCGCGCCGCGCGGCACCACGCTGCCGTACCGCAGGGTCCGCCGGAACTCCTGGTGGTGCGAGGACACCGCCTCGACGGCCTACAACCGCTGGGCCGAGCCCCGCCCCGCCGACTGCCGGGCCGGGCGGGCGGAGCACCTGGCCGCGTACGACCCGCAGTACGCGTACGCCCTCGTCGTGGGCTTCAACTATCGCCGTCCGATGCGGGGCCGCGGGGCCGGCATCTTCGTGCACGTCGACGGGCGCGGGGCGACGGCCGGATGCGTGTCCGTGCCGCAGGGGGCGATGCGCCGGATCCTGGCGTGGGCCGACCCGGCCCGGGAACCGCACCTCGCCATCGGGACGGCGGGCGGCCGGACGGCCGTGACCCGGTACTGACGCCGGGCACCGCACGCCGGAGGGCACCGTTCGGGGCACCCGCCGTCAGCCCCCTGGCCGTCACGCCACCTGCCGTCAGGACACCTGCCGTCACGCCACCTGCCGTCAGGACACCTGCCGTCACGCCACCTGCCGTCAGGACACCGGCAGTCGGACGGTGAACGTCGTCGACCCCGGCCGGCTCTCCAGCGTCACCCCGCCGCCGTGCGCCTCCACCACCGCCGTCACGATGGACAGGCCGAGCCCCGCGCCGCCGCCCGTGGCGTCCGTGCGCCGGCGGTCGGCACGGGTGAAGCGTTCGAAGACGCCCGGCATCACGTCCTCGGGCACGCCGGGCCCGTTGTCGTGGACCGCCAGGACGGCCGTCCCGGCGTCGGCGGCCGTCCCGCCGACGGCCTCCAGCGACACCGTGACCTCCGTGCCCGCGGGGGTGTGCACCCGCGCGTTGGCCAGCAGGTTGGCCACCACCTGGTGCAGCCGGTGGCCGTCGCCGGTCACCGTCACCGGTTCCTCGGGCAGTTCCATCGTCCAGCGGTGGCCGGGGCCCGCGGCCCGCGCGTCGGTGACCGAGTCCAGGACGAGCCGGGTCAGGTCGACCGGTGTCCGCTCCAGGCCGCGGCCCGCGTCCAGTTGGGCCAGCAGCAGCATCTCGTCCACCATCTCGCCCATCCGGGCCGACTCGGCGGCGATCCGCTCCAGGGCCCGGGTCACCTTCTCCGGCACCGGGTCCGGGTGCAGCAGCGCCAGTTCGGCGTGGCCGCGGACCGAGGCGACCGGGGTGCGCAGCTCGTGGCTGGCGTCGGCGGCGAACCGGCGCAGCCGTTCCTCGCTCGCGTGCCGTTTGGTCAGCGCGTCCTCGACGTGGCCGAGCATCCGGTCGAAGGCGGTGGCGACCCGGCCCACCTCGCTGTGCGTGTCGGTCCCGGGGGTGCGCGGCGGCAGCACGACCTCGCCGCCGGCGAGCGGGAGTTCGCTGACCCGGGTGGCGGTGGCGGCGACCCGGTCGAGCGGCCGCAGCGACCAGCGCACCCACAGCGCGCCCGCGACTCCGGTCAGCGCGAGGGCGGCGCCGAAGACGAGCCCGGCGACCAGGAGCAGTCGGTGCACGGTGGCCTCGACGGGCTCCAGCGGCAGCCCGACGACCAGTACGTCGCCGTCCTCGCCCGCGGCCGCCGTCACCCGGTAGTGGTCCAGCACGGACAGCTCGACGGTGTGGCCCCGGCCGTCGGTGGGCACGGCGGCGAGGGTCCGTTCGTCGCGGGCGGTGAGCGCGACGGACAGGTCGCCGGGGCCGCTGCCGGAGCGGACGACGGCGGCCTGGGTGACGTCCCCGCCGACCAGCCGGGCGCCGAAGGTCCCGGCCGGCTGGCGGCGGGTGTCGCCGTGCTCGTCCCCGTCGTGGTCGTCGACGACCCGGTCCGCCCGGGCCGACGCCCCGCCGTGTTCCAGGCTGGCCGGGAACCGCACGCCCGCCTCCCGCAACTGCTCGTCGAGCCGCCCGGTGAGGAACCCGTCCACCCCGACGACCGCGGCCACGCCGACCGCCGCGCAGCTCACGGCGAGCAGCACCACGAGGCCGGCCG
The DNA here is from genome assembly GCF_030816915.1 of Streptomyces sp. B3I8. Taxonomy (NCBI): domain Bacteria; kingdom Bacillati; phylum Actinomycetota; class Actinomycetes; order Kitasatosporales; family Streptomycetaceae; genus Streptomyces; species Streptomyces sp. B3I8. The sequence goes on from NZ_JAUSYN010000002.1 coordinate 1,143,285, forward strand.
TCAGCCGCGCCCGCAGGGTGCGGAACCGGGGCAGCACCCGGCGCCGTCCCGTCATCGAGGGCCCGCCGGCGCCGTCACCGCCGGCTTGAGGACGTAGCCGGACCCCCGCACCGTGTGGATCATCGGAGCACGGCCCGCGTCGACCTTCTTGCGCAGGTAGGAGATGTACAGCTCGACGACGTGCGCCCGGCCGCCGAAGTCGTAGGACCACACCCGGTCCAGGATCTGCGCCTTGCTGAGCACCCGGCGCGGGTTGCGCATCAGGAAGCGGAGCAGTTCGAACTCGGTCGGCGACAGTTCGACGAGCGTGCCGCCCCGGGTGACCTCGCGGGCCTCCTCGTCCATCACCAGGTCGCCGACGGTGAGCCGGGGGCCGTCCGCGACCTGCCGGGCCATGCCCGCGCGGCGCAGCAGTCCGCGCAGCCGGGCGACGACCTCCTCCAGGCTGAACGGTTTCGTCACGTAGTCGTCGCCGCCCGCCGTGATGCCCGCGATGCGGTCCTCGACCGTGTCCCGGGCGGTCAGGAAGAGTACGCACACGTCCGGCCGCACGGTGCGCAGGGAGCGCAGGACGGCGAAGCCGTCGGTGTCCGGGAGCATCACGTCCAGGACGACGGCGTCCGGCAGCAGTGCGCGGGCGGCGGCGAGCGCCTCGGCGCCGTCGCCCGCGGCGCGCACCTGCCAGCCCTCGTAGCGCAGGGCGCCGGAGAGCACCTCGGCGAGGTCGGGGTCGTCGTCCACGACGAGCACTCTGAGCGGGGTGCCGTCGGGACGGGCGAACGCGGGGCGGCCGGTGCCGCGGGAGCGGGGCGTGTTCATCTCCCCTCCAGGATGCGGCCTGCCCGGTGCGGGGCGTCCACGGATCGCCTCTGAGTTTTCTCTGAGTGAACGCGGCACCCCTCCCCGCCCGGTCTTCCCGCGACGCCCCTTCCGGCCTGCGGGTTTCCCGCCGCCCGCGGGGCCCGGCTCAGAGCCGGCCCAGAGGTTGCCGGGTGAGGCTGGGCGCCGGCCGACGACGGAAAGGACACGGACATGACGACGATCTCCGAGCCGCGGGCGGCCACCGCCCTGCCGCCCGCTCCCCGGCGCTCCCCCGCGGGCGCCGTCCTGGCCCTGCTGTGGGCCGGGGCCGCCGCGGTGCTCGCCCTGTGGTGGTTCGGCACCGGCTCGGTGGCGGGCACGGCCGGGCGGCTGACCGGGGCCGGTCGCATCGCGGGGCTGCTGTGCGGGTACTCCTGCGCGGTGCTGGTCGCGCTGATGGCCCGCGTCCCGCTCCTGGAGGAACGGGTCGGCTCGGACCGGGTGGCGCGCTGGCACGCGCGGGCGGGCCGGTACACGGTCTGTCTGCTGCTCGCGCACGTCGTGCTGATCGTGGCCGGGTACGCCGCCCAGTTCCACGCCTCCCTCGTGGACGAGGCGCTCTCGGTGGTGCTGGACTACCCCGAGATGCTCAAGGCGAGCCTGGGTACGGCCGTCCTGTTGGCGGTCGGGATCGTCTCGGCCCGCGCGGTGCGCCGCAGGGTGTCCCACGAGTTCTGGTACTACGTCCACCTGGGGACGTACGCGGCGGTCTTCCTCACCTTCTGGCACCAGCTCGCGCTCGGCGCCGACTTCGTCGGCAACGCCGCCGCCCGCGCCGCCTGGTACGCGCTCTACCTGGGCGTGGCGGCGCTGGTGCTGTGGTTCCGGGTCCTGGTGCCGGTCCGGCTCAACCTGCGGCACCGGCTGCGGGTGGAGTCCGTGCACCGGGAGGCGCCGGGCGTGTACTCGGTCGTCGTCCGGGGCCGGGGGCTCGGGCGGCTGGGGGCGCGGCCGGGGCAGTTCTTCCGCTGGCGGTTCCTGGCCCCCGGGCTGCGCTGGACCTCCTCGCCGTACTCCCTGTCGGCGGCTCCGCGCCAGGACCGGATGCGCATCACGGTCAAGGCGCTCGGCGGCCACAGCGCGGCGGTGGCACTGCTGCGGCCGGGCACCCGGGTGTGGGCCGAGGGCCCGTACGGGGCGCTGACCGCCGACCGCGGCGAGGGCCGCAAGGCGCTGCTGCTCGCGGGCGGCGTCGGCATCACGCCGCTGCGGGCGCTGTTCGAGACGCTGCCCGGTGACGTCACCCTCGTCTACCGGGCCCGCACCGCCGAGGATCTGGCGCTCGGCGGCGAGCTGGAGGCCCTCGCGCGGTGGCGGGGGCCCGAGGCGCGGGTGCTGTACGCGCTCGACGGACCGCACGGCGAGCGGCCGAGCCTGGGCACCGGGTCACTGCGCCGCGCGGTGCCCGACCTGGCCGAGCGGGACGTGTACCTGTGCGGTCCCCGGAGTTTCGCCGAGGACCTGTACGTGTCCCTGCGGGCGGCCGGGGTCCCGGACCGCCGCATCCACCACGAGTCGTTCGAACTGTGAGGTCGTCCACGTGCACGCGTTGAGGAAGGACCGGCCGCTGCGCCGGATCGTGCTGGCGAGCGCCGCCACCGTCTCCGGGATGGTGCTGCTCCTCGCGCTGAAGCCCCAGGGGGCACAGAGCGTGGCGGGTGCGACAGCGCCGGCCCCGTCGGTCTCGTCGGCCCCGTCGGCCCCGTCGGCGGGCGGCACCGGTGCGAGCGCCTCCCCGGGCACCGGCGCCCGGACCGTCACCGGCGGCGAGGTGCAGACCCGCTGGGGCCCCGTCCAGGTCGAGGTGACGGTCGCCGGCGGCAAGGTCACCGAGGTCACCGCCGTCGAGTACCCGACAGAGAACCCGCGCGACCAGCAGATCAACTCCTACGCCCTGCCCCGGCTGCGCACGGAGGCGCTGGCCGTGCAGAGCGCGGACATCGACACGGTCTCCGGGGCCACCTACACCAGCGACGGCTACCAGCAGTCGCTCCAGTCCGCGCTGGACTCCGCGGGGCTGTGAACACCGTCCGCGCGCCCCGCACCGGCGGGAGCGACCCTGTGAACCGCGGCCGCCGTTGAACACCGGGCACGTGGCGCCCGTACTCCAGGCCAAGCGGGCCCCGGCCCGATCACGCAGGACCCCGGAGGAGACCGTGTCCACGATCGCCGGTGGCCGCGCCGCGCGGCGCCAGACGATGCGCCGCATCCGCCCACGACGCTCCCCCGCCGTCCCGCTGCTGATCGCCGTCTGGGCGGGCGCGGCCGGGGTGCTGTGGCTGTGGTGGATGAACACGCCGTCCCTGGCCGACAACAACGCCAAGATCCTCAACGCGGGTCGGATCACCGGCCTCCTCGCCGGCTATCTGATGGCGCTCGTGGTGCTCCAGATGGCCCGGGTGCCCGCGCTGGAGCGCCGGGTGGGCTCGGACCGGGTGGCCCGCTGGCACGCGATGAGCGGCCGGTACACCATCAGCCTCGTCGTCGCCCATGTGGTGCTGACGATGTACGGCTACGCGCTGCAGGCCGGCAAGGGGTTCGGCGACATCGTCGGACAGACGGTCGACTCCGTCGGCCAACTGCCCGACCTGGGCAAGGCCGCCGTCGGCACGGGGCTGCTGGTGCTGATCGCGCTGCTGTCCATGGGCCCGGTCCGCCGCCGGATCCCGTACGACGCCTGGTACCACGTCCATCTGCTCACCTACGCCGTGGTCTTCCTGACCTTCTGGCACCAACTGTCCACCGGCAACGACTTCGTCGTGGAACCCACCGCGAAGACGTTCTGGTACGCGCTGTACGGCTCGGTGACCGCGCTGGTCCTGTGGTATCGCGTCCTCACCCCGCTGCGGCTCAACCTGCGGCACCGGATGCGGGTCGAGGCGGTGATCGAGGAGACGCCCGGAGTGGTGTCGGTGCTCATCACCGGGCGCCGGCTGCACCGGATCGGCGCCGAGCCCGGACAGTTCTTCCGCTGGCGTTTCCTGGCGCCGGGGATGCGGTTCAGCTCGCACCCGTACTCGCTGTCGGCGGCGCCCCGCCCGAACATGCTGCGCATCACCGTCAAGGCGATCGGCGACCACAGCTCCGCGCTGCGCGGGCTGCGCCCCGGCACCCGGGTGTGGGCCGAGGGCCCGTACGGGGCGTTGACCGCCCAGCGGCGCAGCCGGGGCAAGGTGCTGCTGGTGGCGGGCGGGGTCGGCATCACGCCGATGCGGGCGCTGTTCGAGACGCTGCCCGGCGCGGCCGGCGACCTGACGCTGCTGTACCGGGCCAACACCACGCAGGACCTGGCGCTGTGGGACGAGCTGGCGCAGATCGCCCAGGAGCGCGGCGCCCGGCTGATGTACGCGGTCAACAGCCCCGAGGGCGAGCGGCCGGACATCTCCGCCGACACCCTGCGCCGCAAGTTGCCGGACATCGACCGGCACGACGTCTTCATGTGCGGGCCGCCCGGCTTCGCGCAGCAGGTCTACGAAGCACTGCGCGGCGCCGGCGTCCCCGCCCGCCGCATCCACCACGAGTCGTTCGAGATGTGACGACGGGACGCACGCGAGTCCGAGTTACGGAGCGAAGCAAGCGATGAAGAAGAGTCACCCCATACGCCGGGTCGTGCTGGCCTCCGCCGCCACCGTGTCCGGGATCGTGCTGCTGCTGTCGCTGAAGCCGTCGTCCGGCCCGGCCGGCGCGGTCGCCGACGGCGCGGCACCACCGGCGACGGCCGCGGCCCAGGAGTCGCCGCAGGGCGGCACCGGGCAGAAGGCGGGCGCGACGACCGTCACCGGCGACGCCACGCAGACCCAGTACGGCACCGTCCAGGTCCGTCTCACCCTCGCCGACGGGAAGATCACCAAGGCGGAGGCGGTGCGGGCGCCGAGCGGCGGCCACAGCACCGAGGTCACCGACGACGCGGTGCCCAAGCTGAACCAGGAGGCCGTCAGCGCGCAGAGCGCCGACATCGACGCGGTGTCGGGGGCGACGTACACCAGCGGCGGCTACCTGAAATCGCTCCAGTCCGCGATCGACAAGGCCGGTGGCTGACCAGGTGAGCGACGACCGGGTGGCCGGACGCCCCACGGCCGACGGCGCCACCGGGGCCGCCGAGGCGCCGCCCGCGCTGCGTCACGCGGAGGAGGTGATGGGCACCGTCTTCTCCTTCGACGTGCGCGGCGGTGACCCGGACGCCGTCCGGCGGACGCTGGCCGAGGCGGTCGCCGAACTCCACCGTGTGGACGAGGTGTTCAGCACCTACCGCGAGCACAGCCAGATCTCCCGGCTCGCCCGGGGCGAACTGGCAGTCGAGGAGTGCGATCCGGAGGTCGCCGAGGTCCTGGCGCTGGGCGCCGAGGCAGAGCGCCGCAGCGAGGGCTGGTTCAGCGTCCGCTACGAGGGCCGGCTCGACCCCACCGGCATCGTCAAGGGCTGGGCCTGCGAACGGGCCGCCCGCGCGCTGGCGGCGGCCGGGACGACCGGCGTCAGTGTCAACGGCGGCGGAGACGTCCAGGTGTTCGGCGTGCCCGGGCAGCAGCGGCCCTGGCGGGTCGGCATCTCGGACCCGTTGCGGCCGGGCGCCCTGGCGGCGGTGGTCTCGGCGGCGGGCACGGACCGGCTGGCGGTCGCCACATCCGGTACGGCGGAGCGCGGCGACCACATCGTGGACCCCCGCACGACCCGTTCCGCGGTGACCGACCTGGTGGCGGTCACGGTCGTCTCCCCCGGCCTCACCTGGGCCGACGCCTGGGCCACGGCGGCATTCGCCATGGGCTCACGACAGGCCCTGGCCTGGCTGGAGGACCTGCCGGAGACAGAGGCCCTGCTCATCACAGCGGGCAACGAGGTACGGGCGACGAGCGGCCTGGCTTCTCGACTTGGCTGAGCCCTGTCGAGGGGCGCGGGGAACTGCGCGTCTTTCAGGGGGTCCGGGGGCGCAGCCCCCGGGGACGGGAAGGGAAGGGGTGGCGGGGGGCGAGAACCCCTCGGGGCGAACCCCACGCCCCACCCCTCAATGCCCGTTCTGAGCCAGCCGCAGCAGATGATCCGCCAGGTTCTGCCCCCCGGAGGGATCCCTGCTGATGAGCAGCAACGTGTCGTCACCGGCGATCGTCCCCAGGATGTCCTGCAGCTCCGCCTGATCGATCGCCGACGCCAGGAACTGCGCCGCCCCCGGAGGCGTCCGCAGCACCACCAGGTTCGCCGACGCCTCCGCGGAGATCAGCAGCTCCGCGGAGAGCCGCCGCATCCGCTCCTCCTTCGCCGACTCCCCCAGTGGGGCCCGCGGCGTGCGGAAACCCCCCTCGCTCGGCACCGCGTAGATCAGGTCGCCGTCGTTGTTGCGGATCTTCACCGCGTTGAGCTCGTCGAGGTCCCGGGAGAGCGTCGCCTGGGTGACGCTCAGCCCGTCGTCGGCCAGCAGCTTGGCGAGCTGGCTCTGCGAGCGCACCGGCTGCCGGTTGAGGATGTCGACGATCCGGCGGTGGCGCGCGGTGCGCGTCTGCGGCACGGCGGGCCCGCCCGCCTGGTCCGGGTCCTGCTCGCGGTCCCGGCCGCGGTCCTCGTCCTGACCCCGGTCCTGGGCCCGGTCCTGGTGCTGCGCCTGACTCATCGTCGTCTCACCGTCGTCTCACTCCGGATCTCCGGATCATTCGTCCCCGTGGGTCTGCTCCAGGACACCGGGGAGCGCCCGGAGGAACGCCGCCACCTCGTCGTCGCCGAGGTTCAGCGGCGGCATCAGCCGTACGACATCGGGGGCGGGCGCGTTCACCAGGAGGCCGGCGTCCTGAGCCGCCTGTTGCGCCTTCGCGGCGAGCGGCTCGGTGAGCACGATACCCAGCAGCAGTCCGGCGCCCCGGACATGGTCGATCAGCGGGTGGCCGAGCCCCTCGATGCCCTGGCGCAGCTTCTCGCTCTGCCGCTTGACGTTGTCGAGCAGTCCCTCGTCGGCGATCGTGTCGAGGACGGCGAGTCCGGCGGCGCAGGCGACCGGGTTGCCGCCGAAGGTGGAGCCGTGGTGGCCGGGCCGCAGCAGTTCGGCGGCCCGGCCGAAGGCGACGGTGGCGCCGAGCGGCAGTCCGCCGCCGAGCCCCTTGGCGAGAGTGACGACGTCGGGCAGGACGCCCTCGTGGGCCTGGTACTCGAACCAGTGGCCGGTGCGGCCGACGCCGGTCTGCACCTCGTCCAGGACCAGCAGCGAACCGCTCGCGGCGGTGATCGCCCGGGCCGCCTTGAGGTAGCCGGGGGGCGGGACGACGACGCCGTTCTCGCCCTGGATCGGCTCGATGACGACGAGGGCGGTCTCCTCGGTCACCGCGGCGGCCAGCGCCTGCGCGTCGCCGTACGGGACGTGGGTGACGTCGCCGGGCAGCGGCAGGAACGGGTCGCGCTTGCCGGGCTGGCCGGTCAGTGCCAGGGCGCCCATGGTCCGGCCGTGGAACCCGCCCTCGGTGGCCACCATGTGCGGCCGCCCGGTCAGTCGGCCGATCTTGAAGGCGCCCTCGTTGGCCTCGGCGCCGGAGTTGCAGAAGTAGACCCTGCCGTCCCGGCCGAAGCGCTGGAGCAGCCGTTCGGCGAGCGCGACCGGCGGCTCGGCGACGTACAGGTTGGAGACATGGCCGAGGGAGGCGATCTGCCGGCTGACGGCCTCGACGACGGCCGGGTGGGCGTGGCCGAGCGCGTTGACCGCGATTCCGCCGACGAAGTCGAGGTACTCGGTGCCGTCGGCGTCCCACACCCTCGTGCCCGCGCCGCGCACCAGCGGCAGCCGGGGGGTGCCGTAGTTGTTCATCAGCGCGCCCTGCCAGCGGGCGGTCAGTTCCTCGTTGCTCACGACTCCCCCTGCTCGTGCTGCGTGTTCCGTCGGTCCTGCGCGTTCTGTCGGTCCTGCGCGTTCTCTTCGTCCAGCGCGTCGTTCTCGTCCGCCACGACCATCGTGCCGATGCCCTCGTCGGTGAAGATCTCCAGCAGGATCGAGTGCGGGACCCGGCCGTCGATGACGCGGGCGGTGGTGACCCCGCCCCGCACGGCGTGCAGACAGCCCTCCATCTTGGGCACCATGCCCGAGGAGAGCTCCGGCAGCAGTTTCTCGAGCTGGCTCGCGGTGAGGCGGCTGATCACCTCGTCGCTGTTCGGCCAGTCCTCGTAGAGGCCCTCGACGTCGGTGAGGACCATCAGGGTCTCGGCGCCCAGCGCGGCAGCGAGTGCCGCGGCCGCCGTGTCGGCATTGACGTTGTAGACGTGGTGATCGTCCTGGCTGCGCGCGATCGAGGAGACGACCGGGATGCGGCCGTCGGCGAGCAGGGCCTCGATGGCGCCGGTGTCGATCGCGGTGATCTCGCCGACGCGTCCGATGTCGATGAACTCGCCGTCGATCTCGGGGGTGTGCTTGGTCGCGGTCAGGGTGTGCGCGTCCTCGCCGGTGAGGCCGACGGCGAGCGGGCCGTGCCGGTTGAGCAGCCCGACCAGCTCGCGCTGCACCTGCCCGGCCAGCACCATCCGTACGACGTCCATGGCGTCCTCGGTGGTGACGCGCAGGCCGGCCTTGAACTCGCTGACGATGCCGTGCCGGTCGAGGGCGGCGCTGATCTGCGGTCCGCCGCCGTGCACGACGACCGGCTTGAGGCCGGCGTGCCGCAGGAAGACGACGTCCTGGGCGAACGCGGCCTTCAGGTCCTCGTCCACCATGGCGTTGCCGCCGAACTTGATGACGACGGTCCTGCCGTGGTGCCGGGTGAGCCAGGGCAGCGCCTCGATGAGGATGCGGGCCTTGGGGAGCGCGGTGTGTTTCCGCGTCTGGTTGCTCATGAGGAGTAGGCGCTGTTCTCGTGGACGTAGTCGGCGGTGAGGTCGTTGGTCCAGATGGTCGCGGTCTCCTCGCCGGCGGCGAGGTCGGCCACGATGTGGACCTCGCGGTAGCGCATGTCGACCTTGTCGCGGTCCTCGCCGACGCCGCCGTTCTTGCACACCCAGACGCCGTTGATGGCGACGTTGAGCGCGTCCGGCTCGAAGACGGCCTTCGTGGTGCCGATCGCGGAGAGGACGCGCCCCCAGTTGGGGTCCTCGCCGTGGATCGCGCACTTGAGGAGGTTGTTGCGGGCGATGGAGCGGCCGACCTCCACGGCGTCGTCCTCGCTGGCGGCGTTGACCACCTCGACCCTGATGTCCTTGCCGGCGCCCTCGGCATCGCGGATGAGCTGCTGTCCGAGGTCGTCGCAGACGGTGCGGACGGCCTCGGCGAACTCGGCGTACTGCGGGGCGATGCCGGAGGCGCCGGAGGCGAGGAGCAGCACGGTGTCGTTGGTGGACATGCAGCCGTCGGAGTCGACGCGGTCGAAGGTGACCTTCGTGGCCGCGCGCAGGGCGCGGTCCAGGGTCTCGCTGTCGAGGTCGGCGTCGGTGGTGAGGACGACGAGCATGGTGGCGAGGCCGGGGGCGAGCATGCCGGCGCCCTTGGCCATGCCGCCGACGTTCCAGCCGTCCTTGGTGACGACGGAGGTCTTGTGGACGGTGTCGGTGGTCTTGATCGCGAGGGCGGCCTTCTCGCCGCCGTGTGCGGAGAGTTGGGCGGCCGCCGTCTCGACGCCCGGCAGCAGCTTGTCCATGGGGAGCAGGACGCCGATGAGCCCGGTGGAGCAGACGGCGACCTCGGCGGCGTTGAGGTGCAGGGTGTCGGCGACCTTCTCGGCGGTGGCGTGCGTGTCCTGGAAGCCCTTGGGCCCCGTACAGGCGTTGGCGCCACCGGAGTTGAGGATCACGGCGGAGACCCGGCCGCCCTTGAGGACCTGCTCGGACCAGAGCACCGGCGCGGCCTTGACCCGGTTGGAGGTGAAGACGCCGGCGGCGGCGAGGCGGGGCCCGGTGTTGACCACGAGGGCCAGGTCGGGGTTGCCGTTCTCCTTGATGCCCGCTGCGATGCCGGAGGCGGTGAAACCCTTGGCGGCCGTGACGCTCACGGTGCGACTCCGATCGTGGAAAGCCCGGTGGTCTCGTCGAGACCGAGGGCGATGTTCATGCTCTGGACGGCACCGCCCGCGGTGCCCTTGGTCAGGTTGTCGATGGCGCTGATCGCGAGGACGCGGTGCGCGGCGGGGTCGTACGCGACCTGCACCTGCACGGCGTTGGAGCCGTACACGGAGGCCGTGGCGGGCCACTGCCCCTCGGGGAGCAGGTGGACGAAGGGTTCGTCGGCGTAGGCCTTCTCGTACGCGGCGCGCACGGACTCGGCGGTGACGCCCGGACGCGCCTTCGCGCTGCATGTGGCGAGGATGCCGCGGGGCATCGGCGCGAGGGTCGGCGTGAAGGAGACGGTGACCGGCTCGCCGGCCACCGCGCCGAGGTTCTGGATCATCTCGGGGGTGTGCCGGTGGCCGCCGCCGACACCGTAGGGGGACATGGAGCCCATGACCTCGGAGCCGAGCAGGTGCGGCTTGGGCGCCTTGCCCGCGCCGGAGCTGCCGGAGGCGGCGACGACCACGGCCTCGGGCTCGGCGAGCTGGGCGGCGTAGGCCGGGAAGAGCGCGAGCGAGACGGCCGTGGGGTAGCAGCCGGGCACCGCGATGCGCTTGGACCCCTCCAGCGCAGCGCGGCCGCCCGGCAGTTCGGGGAGGCCGTAGGGCCAGGTGCCGGCGTGCGCGGAGCCGTAGAAGCGCTCCCAGTCGGCCGGGTCCTTCAGCCGGAAGTCGGCGCCCATGTCGACGACGAGGACGTCCGGGCCGAGCCGCTCGGCGACGGCGGCGGACTGCCCGTGGGGCAGCGCGAGGAAGACCACGTCGTGTCCGGCGAGGACCTCGGGGGTGGTCTCCTCCAGCACGCGGCCGGCGAGCGGGAGCAGATGGGGCTGGAGCGCGCCCAGGCGCTGTCCCGCGTTGGAGTTCCCGGTGAGTGCGCCGATCTCGACCTCGGGGTGCGCGAGGAGCAGACGCAGGACTTCCCCGCCCGCGTACCCACTCGCTCCGGCCACTGCCGCACGTACAGCCATGAACCCTCCATCCGTGATGGCATGACTATACGTAGCGATGCAGAGTTATGCAATCACGGGCTCAGGCCTCCGGCCGCACCGCCGGGACCTCCCCCTTCGGCTGCATGATCATGCGGGAGACCACGAACGTGACCGGAATCGCCGCGGCGGAGGCCAGGAGCGGGGCGAACCTGCTGCCGGAATGCAGCACGTCGACGATCACATAGAGGCCGGCGGTGGTGATGAGGAAATTCGTGACGTTGGTCAGCGGAAAGAGCAGAAATTTTCGCCAGGTCGGCCGGATCCGGTAGGTGAACCACGCGTTGAGGAAAAAAGAACCGATCATGCTGATCAAAAAACCCAGCACATGCGCGGCGAGATAGGGCAGCCGGGTCAGCAGCAGGAGATAGCACCCGTAGTACGTGCCGGTGTTCACCACGCCGACGGCGGAGAAGACAAGGATCTGCCGCGCCATCGGCCGGGGGGTCCGGGTCGAAGTGGTCGTCGTCGTGCCGGTGAGGGACATCAGGGGATGAGGTTCTTCCGTGTGGTTCCCGCGCCGTTCCCGTTCCCCATGTCCGCCCCGCTTCCCGTGTGTGCCGTGTCCGTAGCGTTCGCCGTGTGTGCCGAGGTCGCAGTGCTCGGCGTGTTCGCCGTGTTCACGGCGTCCGTCGTGTCGACCTGACTCTGCGTGTGAGCCGTGTGAGCCGTGTGAGCCGTCTTCGACATGTCTGCCGCGTTCGCCGCGCCCTCGACGTTGCTCGCCTGCACCAGGAAGTGCGGGCGCCGCTTGACCTCGTAGTAGATGCGGCCGGTGTACTCCCCCACGACGCCCAGCATCACCATCTGTACGCCGGCCAGCGCGGTGACGACGGTGATCGTCGTGACGTAACCGGGGGTGCGGACGCCGTTGACGGCGGCCGCGCCCACGATCCACGCGGTGTAGAGCGCGGCGCACGTCAGCAGGCCCAGGCCGAGGTGGAGGGCGGCGCGCAGGGGCCGGTTGTTGAACGACAGCAGCCCGTCGAGGCCGTAGTTGAGCAGGGACTTCAGCGTCCAGGAGCTGCGCCCGTGGGTGCGCACCTCGTTCTCGTAGGCGAGCGTCGTGCCGGGAAAGCCCACCCAGGCGAACAGGCCCTTGGAGAAGCGGTTGTACTCGCTCATGGACAGCACCGCGTCCACCACGCGCCGGGACAGCAGCCGGAAGTCCCCGACGCCGTCGACGAGCCGGACGTCGACGAGCCGGTTGACGATCCGGTAGTACAGGCGGGCGGTGAGGGTCCGGGTGAAGCGGTCGCCGCTCCGGTCGCGGCGGGCCATCACCTGGTCGTAGCCCTCTTCGTGCAGCTCCACCATGCGGCGGATCAGCCGCGGCGGGTGCTGCAGGTCGGAGTCCATGACGATGACACAGTCCCCCGTGGCGTTTCGCAGTCCGGCGAGCAGGGCGGCCTCCTTGCCGAAGTTCCGGCTCAACGAGACGTACCGTACCCGCCGGTCCCGGTCCGCGAGGGAGCGCAGCAGGGGGAGGGTGCGGTCGCGGCTGCCGTCGTCGACGTACACGAACTCGGTGTCGTGGCCGAGCGGCAGCAGGTCGTCGGCGGCCTTGGCGACCTCCTCGTGGAAGCGTTCGATGACGTCTTCCTCGTTGTGGCAGGGGGCGACGATCGAGATCAGCATGGCTTGGTTCTCCCGTGACACGGTCAGCGAGCGTGGGTGACGCGCTCGCGCGATGGGGCGGCGGCCGTCGGCAGGGCCGAGGGGCCCGGTGTGCGTCGGCGGCGGACGGCGGCGAGGACGGCGAGCGCCACCGAGGCGGCCAGCGCGACACCCCCGATCGCGGAGCCCAGCTTCAGGCCGGGCGTATGGAAGGTGCAGGTCAACGTGGTGGCGGAGCCTCCCAGGGGGACGGCGACGAGTCCGTGGTACGTGCGGGCGGGCCGTTCGGCTCCGTCGCCGGCGGCGCACCGCCAGCCGGCGATACGGGGTGCGGCGAGGACGGCGGTGCCGGTGCTGCCGGCCGGGAGTTCGGCGTGGACGGTGGCGCCGGAGACGGTGACCTCGGTCGCGCCGGTGTCCGTGAGCCGGTCGACGGCGCCGCGCAGCCGGGCGGTGTCCAGGCAGCCGACGGCGCCGTCCGGGACGGTGGTGCCGGCGTGGTCCGGGGACAGCGCGATCTCCAGCCGGCCCGAGTCCGGGACGGTGCCGAGGGGTTGCATGGCGGCGATCCGGCTGCCGGTGGTGTCGGACCGGAAGGCGACGGCGCGGGTGCCGGTGTCCTTGTCGGTGCTCGTTCCGGCGCTCGTACCGGCGCCCTTGCCGGTGCTCGTACCGGTGAGGCGCGCGGTGCCGGAGAAGTGCGGGGCCCACAGGAAGGCCTCGTCGCCCGCCCGGCAGCGCGCGGTGACGGCGGCCGGGCCCTCGGCACCGGTGCGGACGGTGAGACGGGGCACGGTGTAGACGCGGCTGCCGAGCAGCAGTTCCTGGTTCCGGTAGGGCGAGGCCCCGAACCCGGACGCGGCGCCCGTGTCCGGCCGCACGGTGACCAGGGGCGGCACCTGCTGCCGGGAGACGGTCACCGGGCCGCGGTCGCGCGGGTTCCAGCGCTGGTGCTGGTCCGGCGGGTTGTGCACCCGGGCGCCGACGGAGAAGACGGCGTCGGTGACGGGGTTGTCCAGGCTCTGCAGGCTGCGGCCGAGCGACGTCGACCCGCCGCCGACCGCGGCGAGCGTCCGGCTGAGCACATCGGCGGTGAGGCTGCTGTAGTACTGCGCGCCCTGACCGCCGACCGTCAGCGGGTCGTTGGCGACCGTCTGCTCCCGGCCGGGTTCGGTGCGGTACCGGGGCCAGCCGTCGGCCTTGTCGATCGCCTCGGCCTGCTGCTCCTGGCGCGTGCCCCAGGGCGCGTAGTCGTCCATCTGATTGAGCCGCAGCCGGGTGGCCACGGCGTCGGTCGCCGCTGCCTCGCCGAGCTGCGTGCCGGTCAGCAGCACCACGGCGAGCCCGGCGAGCACGGTGCGGCGGCGGCCCCGGCCGAGTCCGGCGCCGATGCCGGTAGCGGTGCCGGTGCCGTTACGCGTCCCGCCACCGGCGATGCCGTCCGCGGGTTCCGCGTTCCGTTCCCGGGCGAGCAGGGCGAGCAGCCCGAGGCCGCCGAGCGAGCCCGCGGCGGCGAGGAGCAGCACCGGCAGGGCGTACGAGGGGGCCTCCAGACCGCTGCGGCTCGCCACGGCGGCGATCACCGCGAACAGCACGCCACCGGCGCCGAGCGCACGCCGGCCCGGCGGCCCGTAGGCGAGCGCGTGCCAGGCGGCGAACACCATCAGGCCGCAGAGCACGAAGGCCTGCCGGTACGGGCTGCCGTTGGGGGTGGTGAAGGCGTGCCAGGCCAGATGGGTCGGCGTCCACTGCAACGACAGGGCGACGGCGACGACCAGTGCCGTCCAGCCGGCGCGCTCCCGCACCGGTACCGCCCGGTGGAAGGGGAGGGCGAGGACGAGCACCAGCACGGTGACGCCGACGTAGAGGCCGGGGCTGGAGTAGGAGTACGTCGTCGGCAGCAGGCGGGCCAGCAGGTCCTCGCCCCCCACCGGTTCGAAGGTGGTGGTACGGCCCGGGTAGGCGTGGCGGGTGCCGATGTAGACGGTGACGACGAGCGGTGCGGCCAGGCCCACGCCGAGCGCGGTGGTGAGCGCGGCCCGGCCCGCCGCTGCCGCCGCCGTCCGGCGGGGTGTCCCGCCGAGCCACAGCCGCAGCAGCAGGACGAGGCCGGCGCCCAGGGTGGCCATGTAGGCGGTGTAGAAGTTGGCGATCCAGGCGAGCGCCACGATCAGCACGCCCGCCACCCGGTGCCGCTCCTCCCGCGCCCACTCGCCGACCAGGCAGAGCAGCGGCAGGGCGAGGAGGCCGTCGAGCCACATCGGGTTGTACGAGGCGTAGGACAGGGTCCAGCCGCACAGGGCGTACGAGGTCCCCAGCAGGCCCGCCGCCCACCAGGGGCCGCCGGGGCGCAGCCGCGGCAGCAGCCAGGCCATGGCGGCCGCCGCGCACGCGGCCTTCAGGAGGGTGATCACATACACCGCGAGGTCGATCTCGTCGCGCGGGAACAGCGCCACCAGCGGGGCGAACGGGCTGCTGAGGTAGGTGCCGAGGTCGGGCAGGAAGCTGGAGCCGTACCCGGACTGCCAGTTGACGAACAGTCCGCCGTCGGCGCGGCCGTGCAGGAGGTCCCACAGGTGCGCGTGGAAGGGCACGTACTGGTTGCCCAGGTCGTTGACGGCACGGGTGCGGGAGCCGAAGGGGAAGCCGCGGGCAAGGATGTCACCGCCGCAGAGCCCGGTAGCGGTGAGCACCGCGGCGAGCAGCGCGGCGGCCCGCCCGTCGCGCGGCAGTATTGACCCATTCATTTCCGGCGGACTCCCCTTTGTCGATTCGCCCGTTAAGACGGCTCTCCTTTCCTCATGGTTGTACTCGGCAGTGGGATTTTCGCGATGGATACGCGGGCATCGGGAACACAATGGAAGTTCACCGAACGGAATTCCTCGACAAGGGAAACTCAATGCGTCGCGCAAATGGCGGAAAGGTTAATTCACGGGCCGGTCGGGAGCGGAGACGGTTCGACACCCCCGACGACGGTCACCGCCGCGACCGCTCACAATGGGCAGGGGGCCCGCCGATCGGGCGGGCGGCACGGGACGACGCACGGAGGGCGGGACGGGATGGGCGAGCTCTGGCCGGTAGCGGACGTAATGGCGTATCTGGCCGGGAACTGGCGGGTCGAGCGGTCGGTGCGGGACCTGTCCGGCGGTGACGAGGGCCGTTTCACCGGGACCACCGGGTTCGGCCCGCTGGACGGTGGCGGGCTGCTCCACGAGGAGTCCGGGACGTTCGTCTGGCAGGGCGTGGCACGGCCGGCCACGCGGACGCTGCGGTATCTGCCGGGGAGCGGCGGGGCGGGCACGGCGGACGTGCGGTTCGCGGACGGGCGCCCATTCCACGAACTGGACCTCGCCACCGGGCGCTATGTCGCCGACCACCCCTGCGCGGCCGACTTCTACCGGGGCGAGTTCACCGTGCGGGACCGGGACCACTGGCGGACGGTGTGGCGGGTGGGCGGCCCGGCGAAGGACCTGGTGCTGACCACCGACTACGCACGGGCGGAGTGAGGCCGTCCCCGGACGGCGGAGAGGCCGATCCCCGGGGCGGAGTGAGGCCGAGCCCCGGGGCGCGGGCGAGGCCGGTCTCCTGGGTGGCCTCGCTCACGCCCTGGTGGGCAGGGGCGCGACGCCGTCGAAGCGGAGGTTCCAGTAGCCGGCGCGGCCGGTCAGGGTGGTCGTCGACAAGGGGTGGACGTCGAGGTTCCAGTAGGTCGCGGGGGGCGCCTTCAGGGCGTAGACGAGGACCGCGCGGATGACCGAGGGCTCGGCTACGGCCACGATGCGGCAGCCCTCCTCGGCGGGCCGGGTGTCCAGCCAGCCGCCGACCCGCGAGATGAACGTGAGCAGGGACTCGCCGCCGTGCGGTGCGGCGCGCGGGTCGGCGAGCCACGCGTCCACCGCCTGCGGCTCCCGGGCCATCGCCTCGCCGAGGGTGAATCCGCGCCAGCGTCCCATGTCACAGTCGCGCAGGGCGAGTTGCACGAGTGGGGCGTAGCCGAGGGCGTCACCGGTGGCGCGGCTGCGCGGGGTCGGCGAGCAGTAGCGCAGCTCGGACGCCGCCAGCGGCAGCAACTGCTGGGCCACGCGCAGCACTTGGTCCCAGGCCGCCTGGTCCAGCGGTCGGTCGTCCTCGAAACGCTCGGCCGGCAGCGAGGTGTTGCGTGCCGCGGCGACGAACGTGACCCGAACGTGCATGCGGTGATGGTGGGCCGCGCAAGTACGCAGGTCAAGGGCCGTTACGGGCCAGTTACCGAGGGTATACGCCTCTTCACCCGAAAACGGAGGTCGAGAAGACGTCGGCACAGGCCACCCGCAGCCGCCGTACCCCCTCGGCGATCTCGGCGGCGCCCGCGACCGCCGCGAAGCTCAGCCGCAGGTGGGCGGCCGGGGGTTCGGCGCTGAAGTACGGGCGGCCCGGGGTGAGCGCGACGCCGGCCCGCAGGGCGGCCGCGGCCAGCGCGGACTCGTCGGTGCCGTCGGGCAGCCGTACCCAGAGGTGATAGCCGCCGGACGGCACATGGGGCAGGGCGAGGGCGGGCAGTTCGCGGCGGAGCGCGGTGGTCATCGTGTCCCGGCGGGCGCGCAGTTCGGCGGAGACCGCCCGCAGATGGCGCGGCCAGGCGGGCGCTCCGACCAGTTCCAGGGCGGCCTCCTGCAACGGGCGCGGCACGAAGAAGGTGTCGACGACCTGGATGGCCCGCAGTCGTTCGAACACCGGCCCGCGGGCGGCCAGTGCGCTCACCCGGAAGCTCGGCGAGGTCACCTTGGTGAGCGAGCCGACGTGCACCACCACCCCGTCCGGGTCCTCTGCGGCGAGCGGCGGCGGCAGCGGACCCGCGTCCTCGTGCACCAGCCGCCGCACGAAGTCGTCCTCGACGACGAACGCCCCGGCCGCGCGCGCGATCCGCAGCACCTCGGCCCGGCGCTCCGGGGCCAGTACCGCGCCGGTGGGGTTCTGGAACAGCGGCTGGCAGACGACGACCCGGGCGCCGCTCGCGCGGAAGGCGTCGGCAAGCAGGGCGGGCTTGATGCCGTCGGCGTCGACCGGCACGGGCACCGGGCGCAGTCCGGCGGCGCGGGCGATGGCCAGCATGCCGGGGTAGGTGGGCGACTCCACCAGGACCGGGGCACCGGGTGGGGCCAGCGCGCGCAGCGCGGTGGTGAGCGCGGACTGGCCGCCCGCGGAGACCAGCACGTCGGCGGCGGTCACGGCGCCGCCGATGCCGCGCGCGAACCACTCGCGCAGCTCGGGCAGTCCTTCCATGGGCGGCCGGCCCCAGGCGCCCGGGCGGCGGCCGGCGCGGGCCAGGGCGGCGCCCATCGCCCGCTCCGGCTGGAGCGAGGGGTGCAGATAGCCGCCGTTGAGCTCGATCACTCCGGCGGGCGGGGCGGCGAGCGAGACGAGCACGCCGGAGGCGTCCACGGTGCGGGGCACGTGCTCGGTGGCCGGGTCGGCGCTGAGCGCCACCTCCTGCCAGGCGGTGTCTCCGGAGGGGGCCGGGTCCGGGCGCGGGTCCGCGCGGAAGGCACCGGAGCCGGGGCGGGTGACCACCAGGCCCTCGGCGGCGAGTTGCGCCAGCGCGCGGGAGACGGTCACCGGACCGGCCCGGAACCGCTCCACGAGGGCCCTGCTTGACGGCAGCTTTTCTCCCGGTGAGTAGCACTTCAGGTCCGCCCGGAGGGTTTCCACCAGCTCAGCGACGCTGTTACGCTCGTGCATGAGAGCAGAGAGTAGCGCTATCAACGGGACCTCGGTAGCGGTCGAGCACGATCCGCAGGGTGGCCGGGAGGTTGATCCGGGGCGGTCGGCGGAGCGCCGCTCACTCGGGGGTGCGGCGCAGGCCGGGCTCGGGGTCGTCGCCTTCTCCCTCACCTTCCCCGCCACCGCCTGGGGGCTGGAGGGGTTCGGGCCCTGGTCGCTGGTGGCGGTGCGGGGCGTGCTGGCGGCGGTGCTCGCGGGCGGGTGCCTGCTGGTCCTGCGCATACCGGTGCCGTCGCGCCGGCACTGGGGCGGGCTCGCGGTGGTGGCCTGCGGAGTCGTGGTCGGGTTCCCGCTGCTCACCACGCTCGCGCTGCAAACCTCGACGACCGCGCACGCGGCCGTGGTGGTCGGGCTGCTGCCGCTGACCACCGCGTTGTTCTCGGCGCTGCGGGTGGGGTCCCGGCCGTCCCGCTCCTTCTGGGTCGCGGCGTGCGCCGGGGCGGCGGCCGTGATCGCGTTCACGGTGGGGCAGAGCGGCGGCGCGCTGACAGGGGCCGACGCGTATCTGTTCGGGGCACTGGTGGTGTGCGCGGCCGGGTACACCGAGGGCGGCCGGCTGGCGCGGGTGATGCCGGGGTGGCAGGTGATCGGGTGGGCGCTGGTGCTGTGTCTGCCGGTGTCACTGCCGGGGGCCTGGCTGGCGTTGACGTACGAGCCGGTGGTGCCGGGATGGCACGGGGTGGTCGGTCTGCTGTGGCTGGCGGTGGGGTCGCAGTTCCTGGGGCTGGTGGTCTGGTACCGGGGCATGGCGGCGGTCGGGATACCCCGGGCGAGTCAACTGCAGTTGGCGCAGCCCCTTCTGACGCTGGTGTGGTCGGTGCTGCTGCTGGGTGAACGTCTGACGTGGGCGGCGCCGGTGACGGCCCTCGCGGTGCTGGTGTGCATCGCGGTCACGCAACGGGCGCGGACGTGAGACCTGTCTCCCCCGCCCCGTGTGGTGGTCGGGCGAAGCGCCGCCGGGTCGACGCGTCGGCGGGCAGGAACGTCTCCATGTGCAGGCCCTCCAGGGCGGCGTCGGTGGGCGTGCTGAGCCGCGCCGAGGTGCTGAAGAAGCGCAGGAGGTCACCCCCGTCCGTGGCGAGTTCCAGGGTGAGCACCGGACTGCCGACGGGCGCGGTCCGGCAGGTACCGGCGAGATGGCTGCCGGCCTCCTCGGCCAGGGCGAGGTGGCGCGGGTCGTGGGAGCGCTCGGCCCGGTGGACGAGCTGGTGGTACAGGTGCGAGGCCCACTCGGTGAAGTTGCCGATCCGCGGCGCCAGACCGCCGGGGTGCAGGCACAACCGGATGACGTTGACCGGGGGTTCGAGCAGTTCCGGAGCACAGCCGGCCAGGAGCACGTCGACGCCGGCGTTGGAGTCGACGACGTCCCAGTAGTCGTCGAGCAGCAGCGCCGGGTAGGGCAGGTGCGCGTCGAGCAGCCCCCGCAGGCCCTCCATGACCAGGGCGACCGAGGCGTCGTCCAGGCCGCGGTCCCGGTACCGGGGCGCGTACCCGCCGGCCAGCAGCAGCCGGTTCCGCTCGCGCAGCGGGACGTCGAGGTGGTCCGCCAGGTGCAGGATCATCTCCGGCGTGGGCCGCGCCCTGCCGGTCTCCACGCGGCTGAGGTGCCGGGTGGAGACGGAGGAACGGTTCGACAACTCCTGCTGGCTGAAGCGGCGGCGTTCCCGCCAGCCGCGCAACAGCGGGCCCACTTCTCCGGTGTCCGTGGCCGTGGTCATGCCGGCAGCCTAAGGTCTGTGGGCGTGCTCGCCATGACCTCGGGGGTCATGGTCCGTCGTGCGGCGCCCGTCCACTCTGGATCCCGTCAGAGCAGCGAACGATCCGAACGACGGAGGACGGACCATGGACACGAAGAGCGTCGTCGAGGCGTACCTGGCCACGTGGAACTCCGAGGGTGAGCAGCGCGCGAAGCTCCTCGCCGAGCACTGGGCGCCCGACGTGGCTTACACCGACCCGCTGGCGGAGATCACCGGCCATGCCGGACTCGCCGCCCTGATCGACGGAGTACACGGGCAGTTCCCCGGCTGCGTGTTCACGCCCGTCGGCGAGCCCGACGCCCACCACGGCCAACTGCGGTTCCGCTGGGGCCTCGGGCCCGAGGGTGCCGAGCCGATGGTGATCGGCTTCGACGTCCTGGTCCTGGACGGCGAGGGCCGCATCCGCGACGTCCGCGGTTTCCTCGACAAGGTGCCCGCCGGCGCCTGAGCCGCCGGGAGGGGCCGCCCCTGGCAGTCCTCCGCGACCGGAGGGCTGCCGCCGGCACCGCGCGGCCTCAGCGCACCGGGCGCCGCCCCGGGCGCGTCACCCGGTCGTAGTGGTCCTCGACCACTTCCGTCATCGCGCCGATCGGGTCCGCGCCCACCTCCTTCGCGGAGAAGAAGACGTGCCCCGTCACCTGCGGGTATTCC
This sequence comes from Streptomyces sp. B3I8, assembly GCF_030816915.1. Classification (NCBI taxonomy): domain Bacteria; kingdom Bacillati; phylum Actinomycetota; class Actinomycetes; order Kitasatosporales; family Streptomycetaceae; genus Streptomyces; species Streptomyces sp. B3I8. The sequence continues at coordinate 1,163,916 of NZ_JAUSYN010000002.1, forward strand.
GCCGCGAACGTGAGGTGGCGGGAGAGTTCCGCCGTGTCCTGCCAGGCCTCCGGCTGGGCGGGGTCGCCCGCCTTGTACAGCGCCTCCCCGATGTACAGGTCCACCCCCGTGCCCTTGGCCACCGCCGACCACCACGGCACCAGCTCCGCGTAGTCCGCCGCCGGGAAGCCGATGTTCCAGTAGACCTGCGGGCAGAGGTAGTCGATCCACCCCTCCCGCACCCATTTCCGGGTGTCCGCGTACAGGTCGTCGTACGTCTGCACGCCCGCCCGCGTGTCCGAGCCTCGTGGGTCGGTCTCGGCGTTGCGCCAGACGCCGAACGGGCTGATACCGAAGCGCGCGGCGGGCCGCACCTCGCGGATGCGGGCGGCCGTCTCCAGGATCAGCCTGTCGATGTTGTCGCGGCGCCAGGCCGCCCGGTCGGGGAAGCCGTCGCCGTGCGCCGCGTACGCCGCGTCGTCGTCGAAGGTCTGGCCGGCCACCGGGTACGGGTAGAAGTAGTCGTCGAAGTGGACGCCGTCGACCCGGTAGCGGCGCACCGCGTCGAGCATGGCGTCCTGGACGAAGGCCCGGACCTCGGGCAGCCCGGGGTTGTAGTAGAGCTTCCCGCCGTACGGCACCACCCAGTCGGGGTGGCGTCGTGCGGGGTGGGTGGCCACCAGCCGGCCGGGGTCGGTGTGGTTGGCGATGCGGTACGGGTTGCACCAGGCGTGCAGTTCGAGCCCGCGGGCGTGGGCCTCCTCGACCGCCGTGCCCAGCGGGTCCCAGCCGGGGTCCTGGCCCTGCGTGCCGGTCAGGTACTCCGACCAGGGTTCGTACGGCGAGGGCCACAGCGCGTCGGCGGTGGGCCGGACCTGGAAGAAGACGGCGTTGAGTTTCCGTTCGACGGCGACGTCCAGGTGGGCGCGGAGTTCGGCCCGCTGCTGGGACGCGGTCAGACCGGGCCGGGTGGGCCAGTCGCGGTGGGAGACGGTCGCCAGCCACATGCCGCGCATCCGGTTGCTCCCGCCGCGCCGGCGGCGGCCCGCGCCGCCCCTGTCGACGGCCGCCGCGTCGCCCGCGGCCACCAGTGATGTCAGCGCGGCCATCGCGAACGCCCGCCGTGACAACCGTCCCATCGCACACCCCACACTCCGCGGACCCGCCCGGTCGCGGGTCGTCCGGCGCACCAGCATGCCCGACCCGGGAGATCGATCACCGGTACTTGGGGGTAACGTGCACGATCGGAGCAGACGCCGGGCCACGGACGCCGCACCGGGGGCTCGCGAACCGCACCGCCGACTCGCGAACCGCGGCGGAACGAAGTGGACCGGAGCGATACGAAAGGGACGATGTGACCGACATCGAGCGCGTCGGAGTGGTGGGCTGCGGCCAGATGGGTGCGGGCATCGCGGAGGTGTGCGCCCGGGCCGGCCTGGAGGTGAAGGTCGCCGAGACCACCGGCGAGGCCCTGGAGATCGGCCGTACGCGGCTGTTCAACTCGCTGGCCAAGGCGGCCGAGCGCGGCAAGATCAGCGAGGAGGAGCTGGCGGCGACGCAGGCCCGGCTGAGCTTCACCACCGATCTGGGCGAGTTCTCCGACCGCGATCTGGTGATCGAGGCGGTCGTCGAGAACGAGCAGGTGAAGACGGAGATCTTCCAGGTGCTCGACCAGGTGGTGACCCGCCCGGACGCGATCCTCGCCTCCAACACCTCCTCGATCCCGCTGGTGAAGCTGGCGGTCGCCACCGCGCGCCCGGACCAGGTCGTCGGCATCCACTTCTTCAACCCGGCCCCGGTGCAGCGGCTCGTCGAGCTGATCCCCGCGCTCACCACCTCCGAGGGCACGCTGGGGCGGGCCCAGCTCTTCGCCGAGAAGGTCCTCGGCAAGCACGCGATCCGGGCGCAGGACCGCTCCGGGTTCGTGGTGAACGCGCTGCTGATCCCGTATCTGCTGTCCGCGATCCGGATGTTCGAGTCGGGCATCGCCAGCCGCGAGGACATCGACAACGGCATGGAGATGGGCTGCGCCCACCCGATGGGGCCGCTGAAGCTGTCCGACCTGATCGGCCTGGACACGGTCGCCTCGGTGGCGGACAGCATGTACCAGGAGTACAAGGAGCCGCTGTACGCCGCTCCCCCGCTGCTGCAGCGGATGGTCGACGCGGGCAGGCTCGGCCGCAAGACCGGCTCGGGCTTCTACACCTACGCCTGATCACCCGGGCTTCGCCGCTTCACGGGCCCGGCACTCCCCTCGGGGAGCGCCGGGCCCGCGGCATTCGCACGGAGTGTGCGGGGCGGGTCCGCATATGCCATTCGCACACTCTCCCCCGCACTCGCGCGGAGGAGTTCACTCCTCATGCACATGCAACGAACGGGTCGACCAGGAAAGGAGCGGTATCCGTGACCGCCGACCCCGATCATCCGGTCATCCATCCAGACGTGGCGGAACTGCGCCGCCGGCTGGACGTGGCGCACGCCCGTGTCGAGGGCGGACTGGCCCTGCTCACGCACCGCACCGAGCAGACCGCCAAGGACGTCGACGAGCTGAGCGCGCGGCTCGCCGCGCTGGAACACGCGCGCTGGCCCCTGCCCTCCCTCGCCGTCCTCACCGCCCTCGGCGCGCTCGTCGTCGCGGTCTGGCAGGCGCTGGGCCACTGACCGACGGCGCAGGGCCCCTGGGAACCAGGGACTCAGGGCCGTGGTGTGTCCCCACCGAGCCGGAGGTGATGCAGGAGCAGTAACGCGGCCGCCATGGTGGCGGCCGGGACCTCGCCGCGGGCGACCATGTCGGGGACAAGTTTGAGCGGGACCCACTCCCTGCGGTCGGACTCGAAGTCGTCCACGGGGTGTCCCGTGTAGGCGCCCTCGTCGGTCCAGTAGACGTGGTGCCGCGCGTCCGTGAGCCCGTTGGAGGGCTCGGCGCTCATCAGGTGCCGCAGCGGTCCCGGCCGCCAGCCGGTCTCCTCCTCCAGCTCCCGGGCGGCGGCCGCGGCGATGTCCTCGCCGTCCTCGACCACGCCCGCCGCGAGTTCCCAGCCCCAGCTGTCGGTGATGAAGCGGTGCCGCCACAGCAGCAGCACCTCGTTCGCCTCGTTGACGACGGTGGCCACGGCCACGGGCCGCAGCCGGATGAGGAAGTGGTCCAGGTGCCGGCCGTCCGGCAGGACGACGTCCGCCAGATTGACGCGGAACCAGCGGTTCTCGTACACATGCTGTTCGTTCTCTTTCGTCCACTGCACGGTTCTGCCACCTTTCGTTCGATCAGGTGGCAATATCCCAGCGGCTCCTCCGGCTGGGCGGAACCTACAGCGGCACGCGCAGGGCGCCGTCGATGAGGGCGGCGGCCTCGGCGGTGCCCGCGCAGCCGCTGGAGACCAGGTGCTCGCGGACCGCGCGGAGCCGGTCGCGCAGCCGCTGGGACTCCATGCCGCGCGCGGCCTCCGTCATCTCCACCGCCGTCGCGGCCGCCTTGTCGGCGTTGCCGCGGCGCAGTTCGATGTGGCTCAGCATGGCGAGCCGGTGCACCCGGCCCCGGTCGTGCGCCGGGGTGCCGACGGCCGCGGCCGCGTGCCGGCCGGCCGCCGTGAGGTCGCCGAGGCTCAGCAGGGCTTCCGCCACCTGGACGTTGACCAGACCGGGCTGGACGTAGCCGGTCTCGTCCGGTTCCCGGCCGCGCCGGATGTGCTCGGCGGCGGACTCGGCCCGCCGGATGCAGGACAGCGCGCCGCTGCCGTCGCCGAGGTGCGCGTACGCCTTGGCCTGCATCGCGTACAGGTCGGAGGCGAGCGCGGGGGTGATCTGCTTGCCGGCGGCGCGCAGCGCGGCCTCGGCGAAGGCGACGGCCTGCCGGTACTCCCGCAGATACAGCGACTGGTTGACGAGCAGTGCGATCACGTACGCGCCCAGTCCCCGGTCCCCGCTCGCCTTGGCCAGCCGCAGGGCCTGGTGGAAGTAGCGCTGGGCCAGCCCGTGGGCGTCGGAGTCGTACGCGCAGATCCCGGCGATGGCCACCAACCCGCCGGTGGCGCGGTGCAGTTGGCGGCCGGTGGCGTCGGTGTAGCCACCACGCAGCAGCGGGGCCGCCTCGGTGTTGAGGAAGCCGACGACGCGGGCGCGGGTCGCGACGCCGCCCGCCTTGCGGTACATCTGCTCGTAGTGGCCCCGGGCGGTGCGCAGCAACTCGATGTCGGCGAGGCTCACATGATGCCGGCCGCCGCGCGAGACGTCCGTGTCCTCGGGCGGGTTCTCCCACTCCCACACCGGCATCACGGCGGGCGTCCCGGTGACCGCGGGGGCACCGAGGACATGCGCGCGCTGCTGCTCGTCGGAGCGCCACAGCGCGGTGGCCCGCTCGACGAAGCCGGAGAGGGTGGAGTGGCCGCCGGCGTGCGGGGCGGCCCGGTCGCCGGGCACGCCGGGCAGGCCGAGCCCGATGTCGTCGAGCGTCACCGGGCGCTGCAGCCGGGCGGCGAGCACCTCGCAGATCAGGTCGGGGACCTGGCCGCGCGGGCGCTGCCCCTTCAACCACCGGGCGACGGCGGTGTGTTCGTACCGCAGGGCCAGGCCGCGGGCGCGGCCGGCCTGGTTGACGTGCGCGGCGAGACCGGCGTGCGAGACGCCCGCCTCGTCGAGGATCGCGTCGAGCAGAGTGTTGGGCTGCATGAGTGCCCCCGGTCCCTCGGTGCGCACAGGGTAGTGCGTCCCGGTTCACACGGGGTGTGAACGGAGTACGCGCGTCCGGGGCGTGCGCCCGCTGTCGCGGGGCGTGGCCGGTGGGTTGACTGGGACACCTCGCAAGAGGCGGCCGGGCCGCCGGCTCCCCCTCGTACCCGACGGCGGCCCGCCCCCGGCGTATCGGTTCCCACCGATACGCCGGGGGCCTGCGGCCGACCTCCGTGATGCACCGGGGTACTCGGGAAACGCCGGGGGTGTGGGGCCCCCTTCGGGGGCCGCTGGGCCTCAGCCCCGCAACACCGCCCCCGTACGGCTGCCCGCCAGGGCGACCGCCCTGTCGCGCGCCGCGGACGCCTCGTCCACCGTGAGCGTCCGGTCCCCCGCACGGAAACGCAACGCGTACGCCAGCGACTTGCGCCCCTCCCCCAACTGCTCCGCGTTCTCGTACACGTCGAACAGCCGGACGGACTCCAGGAGTTCACCCGCCCCCTCGCGCAGCGCGGCCTCGACGTCGGCGGCGGGCACCGCCTGGTCGACGACGAGCGCGACGTCCTGGGTCGCGACGGGGAACGTCGAGATCCGGGGCGCCCCGAGCGCACCCTCGCGCGCCCGCTCCAGCACGTCGAGCTCGACCTCCGCCGCGCACGTCCGCTCCGGCAGGTGCATCGCCTTGACGACCCTCGGGTGCAGCTCACCGGCGTGGCCGACGAGCGTCTCCGCGCCGTCCACCGCCGCGTAGAGCGCCGCGCACCGCCCGGGGTGCCAGGGCGCGTGCTGCTCGGCACGCACCGTCAGCTCCACGCCGTACTCGCCGGCGACGACCCGGGCCGCCTGGACCGCGTCGGCCCAGTCGGACGGGCGGCCCCTGCCCCACCAGCCGGCCTGCTCGCGCGCACCGGCCAGGACGACGGCGGCCCGGCGCGGCTGGCGCGGCAGCGCGGCGTCGAGCGCGGCCAGGTCGGCCGCGGAGGGCCTGCGGTCGACGGGCAGCCGGGCCGGGACGCGCTCCTCGCCGGTGGGCCGGAAGACCAGGCCGGTCTCGAACAGCGCCAGGTCGTGGCTGCCGCGCCCGTCGTTGCGGCGCAGCGCGCCGAGCAGGCCCGGCAGCAGCGTCGTACGGAGGGCGGGCTCCTCGTCGGACAACGGGTTGACGAGGGTGACGAGGGTCCGGCGCGGGTCGTCCGCGTCCAGGCCGAGCTGGTCGAGGGCGGCCTCGCCGAGGAACGGGTAGTTCAGCGCCTCGACGTAGCCGGCGCCGGCGAGCGCGCGGCCGACCCTGCGGTGCAGTCGCTGCCGCTCGGTCAGCCCGTGGCCGGGCAGCGGCCGGGGCAGCGTGGAGGGCAGGTTCTCGTAGCCCTCCAGGCGGATGACCTCCTCCGCCAGATCGTTGGGGTCGGTGAGGTCGGGCCGCCAGGACGGCACGGTGACGAGCAGTTCGTCCTGCCCGTACACGTCGCACCCGACCTGCTGCAGCCGCCGTACGACGGTCTCGCGGCCGTACGTCACGCCCGCGACCTTGTCCGGGTGGTCGGCCGGGATGGTGATCGTGTGCGGCGCGGAGGGCGCGATGATCTCGGTGACGCCGGCTTCCGCGGTGCCCCCGGCGAGCAGCACCAGCAGGTCGACGGTGCGCTGGGCGGCGGCGGAGGCGGCCTCCGGGTCGACGCCCCGCTCGAAGCGGCGGGAGGCCTCGGAGGACAGCTTGTGCCGGCGGGCGGTGCGCGCCACAGACACGGAGTCGAAGTGGGCGGCCTCGATGACGACCTCGGTGGTGGTGCCCTCGGTGTCGTCGATCTCGGTGTTCGCGCCGCCCATGACGCCGGCCAGGCCGATCGGACCGCGGTCGTCGGTGATGACCAGGTCGTCGGTGGACAGCTTGCGGGTGACGCCGTCGAGGGTGGTGAGCTCCTCGCCCGCCTCGGCCCGGCGCACACCGATGGTGCCCCGGACGCGGGAGCGGTCGTAGGCGTGCAGCGGCTGGCCGAGCTCCAGCATCACGTAGTTGGTGATGTCGACGGCGAGGGAGACGGGACGCATGCCCGCCTTCTGCAGCCGGCGGCGCAGCCAGATCGGGGACTGGGCCTCGGGGTCGAGACCGGTCACCGTGCGCGCGGTGAAGCGGTCGCAGCCGAAGGGGTCGGCGACCTTGACCGGGTGGCCGAAGGCGTTGGGCGCGGGCACGTCGAGCAGCGCCGGGTCGAGCAGCGGGAGGCCGTAGGCGATGGCGGTCTCGCGGGCGACGCCACGCATCGACAGGCAGTAGCCGCGGTCGGGGGTGACGGCGATGTCGAGGACCTCGTCGACGAGCTGGAGCAGCTCGATGGCGTCGGCGCCGACCTCGTGCTCGGGCGGCAGCACGATGATGCCGTGCGTGCCGTCGTCGCCCATGCCGAGCTCGTCGGTGGAGCAGATCATGCCGTGCGAGACCTTGCCGTAGGTCTTGCGCGCGGCGATCGAGAAGCCGCCGGGGAGCACGGCGCCGGGCAGCACGACGACGACCTTGTCGCCGACGGAGAAGTTGCGGGCGCCGCAGACGATCTCCTGCGGCTCGCCGGTGCCGTTGGCCTGTCCGACGTCGACGGTGCAGAAGCGGATCGGCTTCTTGAAGCCCTCCAGCTCCTCGATGGTGCGCACCTGCCCGACGACGAGCGGGCCCTTGAGGCCGTCGCCGAGCTGCTCGACGCTCTCGACCTCGAGGCCCGCCGAGATGAGCTTGGCCTGCACGTCGCGGCCGGTCTCGGTGGCCGGCAGGTCGACGTACTCCCGCAGCCAGGAAAGCGGGACCCGCATCAGATCTCCATCCCGAACGGCCGGGTGAACCGGACGTCACCCTCGACCATGTCTCGCATGTCTTCGACGTTGTGGCGGAACATCAGCATCCGCTCGATGCCGAACCCGAAGGCGAAGCCGCTGTACTTCCCGGGGTCGACGCCGCAGGAGGTGAGCACCCGGGGATTGACCATGCCGCAGCCGCCGAGCTCGATCCAGCCCTCGGAGGAGCAGGTGCGGCAGGGCCGGTCGGGGTCGCCGACGGAGGCGCCCTTGCACACGTAGCAGAGCATGTCCATCTCGGCGCTCGGCTCGGTGAAGGGGAAGTAGTTCGGGCGCAGCCGGGTCTTCATCTCCGCGCCGAACAGCGACTGGACCATGTGGTCGAGGGTGCCCTTGAGGTCGGCCATGGTGAGGCCCTCGTCGATGGCGAGCAGCTCGATCTGGTGGAAGACCGGGGTGTGCGTGGCGTCCAGCTCGTCGGTGCGGTAGACCCGGCCGGGGCAGACCACGTAGAGCGGCGGCTCGCGGTCGAGCATGCTGCGGGCCTGCACCGGTGAGGTGTGGGTGCGCAGCACGACGCCGCTGTCCTCGCCCTTGCCGCCCTCGACGAAGAAGGTGTCCTGCATGGTGCGGGCGGGGTGGTTCGGCGCGATGTTGAGGGCGTCGAAGTTGAACCACTCGGCCTCGACCTCGGGGCCCTCGGCGATCTCGTAGCCCATGGAGACGAAGACGTCGGCGACGCGCTCCATCATCGTGGTCAGCGGATGCCGGGCGCCGGCCGGGAGGCGGTCGTACGGCAGGGTGACGTCGACGGCCTCCTCGACGAGGACGCGGGCGTCCCGCTCGGCCTCCAGTTCGGTCTGGCGGGCGGCGAGGGCCTTGTTCACCGCGCCGCGGGCCATGCCGACGCGCTTGCCGGCGTCCGCCTTGGCGTGCGGGGGCAGGGCGCCGATCTCGCGGTTGGCCAGCGCCAGCGGCGAGGCCGGGCCGGTGTGGGCGACCTTGGCCTCGTGGAGCGCGTCGAGGGAGTCCGCGGCGGCGAAGGCGGCGAGCGCCTCGTCCCGCATGCGCTCGATCTGTTCCGGTTTCAACGCCTCGACCTCGACAGGGTCGTACGACTTATTGGGTGCCGACATCTCTTCCCGTGCTTCCGGTTGGCTGGCTGATGGTCCCCGTCACCGATCCGAGCTGGGATCGTCACCGACTTCGGGACGCAAAGGTGCCAAAGGCCGAGTCTAACGGGGGTGAGGTGTGCGCTCGCGCCCGTGGGGTCCGGGGCCGTCCTCAGACGAGGTAGGCCGGGAGTGCCACGGGCAGCGTAAATCGGAACAGGGCGCCGCCGCCGGGGGCGCGGCCGACCGTGATGACGCCGCCGTGCGCTTCGACGATGCCCTTGACGATGTACAGCCCGAGGCCTGTGCCGCCGCGCTTGCTGCCCCGCCAGAAGCGGGTGAAGACGCGGTTCATGGACTCCTCCGGGATGCCGGGGCCCTCGTCGCTCACCGTGACCGACGTGCCGGCCTCCTCCCCTTCGCGGGGGGACGCCGAGGGCGTGATCTCGATGGTGACGGTTCCCTCGCCGTGGCGCACGGCATTTTCCAGCAGGTTGCTGAGCACCTGGTCGATCTTGTCGGGGTCGGCCCACAGCGCGGGCAGCGGGTGTTCCAGGCGGAGCAGGAACCGGTCGGCGGGCTGTCCCGCGGCGACGTAGGCCTGGATGTGCCGGCCGACGGCGGCGCCGATGTCGACGGGCTGGCGGCGCACCTCCAGGCGCCCGGAGTCTATGCGGGAGATGTCGAGGAGTTCGGCGATGAGCCGGGTGACCCGGTCGGCGTCGGCGTCGACGGTCTCCAGCATCAGCCGTTTCTGGTCGTCGGTGAACCGCTCCCACTTGGCGAGCAGGGTCGCGGTGAACCCCTTGACGCTGGTGAGCGGGGAGCGCAGTTCGTGGGCGACGGTGGCGATCAGCTCGGCGTGGCTGCGCTCGGTGCGGCGGCGTGCCTCTGTGTCGCGCAGGCAGACGACGACGTGGCGGACGGGGCCGGTGGGACGCTCACGCACGTAGCGCGCGGAGACGAGGACCTCGCGGCCGCCGGGCAGCAGCAGGTTGCGCTCCGGCTGGCGGGTGCGGATGGCGAGGCCGCCGTAAGGGTCGGTGAGCTGCCACCAGCGACGGCCCTCGAGATCCTCCAGCGGCAGGGCCTCGGTGAGGCCGCGGCCGAGGACGTCGGCGGCGCGGCGGGCGGTGATGCGTTCGGCGGCGGCGTTGAAACGGACGACACGGCCGCGGGCGTCGGCGACGACGAGCCCGTCGGGGAGGTCGTCGGGACCGATGCCGGGCTGACCGGTGGAATCCGGGGCCGGACCGGCGGCGGGATCACCTGTGTGACCGTCCGGCAGGTCCCCGGCCCCCTCGGCCCCCGTGTCTCCGGACCCCGGTTCCCTGCTCGTGCCGACACTCATCCCCGCACCCCACCTCTCTTCCGGCGTGGGCTCCGAACCCTGGTCACCCTACTGGCCGTCGGTGACGGACCGGCACCCTCCGGCGGCGCGCTGTGCGCGCGCGGACGCGTAGAGACATACGGCCGCGGCGGTCGCCAGGTTCAGACTTTCGGCCCTTCCGTGGATCGGGACGCGGACGACGGCGTCGGCGAGGGCCCGGGTCTCCTCCGGCAGCCCCCAGGCCTCGTTGCCGAACACCCAGGCGGTGGGGGTGCCCATGGTGCCCTTGTCGAGCTCGTCGTCGAGGTCGTCGTCCCCGGCGCCGTCGGCGGCGAGGATGCGCACCCCGGCGTCCCGGAGCCCCCCGACGGCCCGCTCGACGCCGACGCCGACGGCGACCGGCAGATGGAACAGCGAGCCGACGGAGGCGCGCACGGCCTTGGGGTTGTACAGGTCGACGGAGGCGTCGGTGAGGACGACCGCGTCCGCGCCGGCGGCGTCCGCGCAGCGCAGTACCGTGCCGGCGTTGCCGGGGTCACGGACGTGGGCGAGGACGGCCACGAGCCGGGGCCGGGCGGCGAGGATCTCGGCGAACGGTGTGTCCAGGAACCGGCACACCCCGACGAGGCCCTGCGGGGTGACGGTCGTGGAGATGTCGGCGATCACCTCCTCACCGGCGAGATGCACACGGGCACCGGCCTCGCGCGCCGCACCGACGATGTCGGGGTACCGCTCGACGGCGTCGGGCGTCGCGAACAGCTCGACGAGCGTGGCCTCACCGCCCGCGCCCCGGTGCCCGGCGGCCTCCCGCACGGTCTGCGGCCCCTCCGCGAGGAACAGCCGCTCCTTCCCCCGGAAGTTCCGCCGCCCCAACCGCCGGGCAGCACCGACACGAGGAGAACGGGGCGAGATGAGCATGGACGACCTTCAGTCTCGATCTGCGTACATCAGGGGCATGCCCCGCAAGGGGCGCGGGGCTGTGCCCTGTAAGAGGCGCGGGGAACTGCGCGGCGTACCCCCACAGGCGGTCGGCCGACGACGCGCCCCGGCGGTCCGAGGGGCGGAGCCCCTTCGGGGAGGGGAAGGGCAAGGGCGGCGGGGGCGGAAAAAACAGCCGGCGACGGCCACCCCGCCCCCGACGCAGTCGGACCCGCAGACCGCCAACGGCCTGCGGGTCCGACCCCACGGCGCCTCAGCGCCGACGCGACGTCACGCGGCCTTCGGCGCGTTCACGTCCGACGGCAGCGCCTTCTGCGCGACCTCGACCAGCGCCGCGAACGCGTTCGCGTCGTTGACCGCCAGCTCCGCCAGGATCTTCCGGTCGACCTCGACGTTCGCGGCCTTCAGACCCTGGATGAAGCGGTTGTAGGTGATGCCGTTGGCGCGGGCAGCGGCGTTGATGCGCTGGATCCACAGCTGACGGAAGTCGCCCTTGCGCTTCTTGCGGTCGTTGTAGTTGTAGACCAGCGAGTGGGTGACCTGCTCCTTGGCCTTGCGGTACAGGCGCGAGCGCTGACCGCGGTAGCCGGAGGCCTGCTCGAGGATCGCCCGGCGCTTCTTGTGGGCGTTGACTGCCCGCTTGACGCGTGCCACTTGATTAACTCCTTGTAGCGGGGCCGCGGTTGTCCTCACGCGGCCCGGAAACGACTGGGTCCCGGTCCTGACGTACGGCGCTCAGTGGCGCCCGTACGTCACTTGCCGAGAAGCTTCTTGATCTTCTTGGCGTCGCCCGGGGCCATCTCGGCGTTGCCGGTGAGGCGACGCGTCAGACGGGACGACTTGTGCTCGAGCAGGTGGCGCTTGCCGGCGCGCTCACGGAGCACCTTGCCGGAGCCGGTGACCTTGAAGCGCTTGCTGGCACCGCTGTGCGACTTGTTCTTCGGCATAGCGCCGTTCTCTCCTCGTCGGTGGCGTTCCGGTGCCCGGTTCGGGGAACCGGGCACGGTGGAACGTCGCTCTTGTATCGGTTACGTCCTGGGGGCTCGCGCCCTCGGGATCACGCCTCGGCCGAAGCCTCGGCGGGTACCTCGGCACTGTCGGCGCCGTCGACCTCGTCGACGCTGTCGGTGTCGTCGGCATCCGCGGCGTTCTGGGAACGGCCCGGGTGGGCCTTCGCCTCCGCCTTGCGGGCTTCCTGCGCCTGGCGGGCCTCGGCCATCGCCTCGGTCTTCTTCTTGTGCGGACCGAGAACCATGATCATGTTCCGGCCGTCCTGCTTCGGGTTCGACTCGACGAAACCGAGGTCCTGGACGTCCTCCGCGAGCCGCTGCAGCAGCCGGTAGCCCAGCTCGGGCCGGGACTGCTCGCGACCACGGAACATGATCGTGATCTTGACCTTGTCGCCCTGCTTGAGGAACCGGACGACGTGACCCTTCTTGGTGTCGTAGTCGTGCGGGTCGATCTTCGGCCGGAGCTTCATCTCCTTGATGACCGTGTGCGCCTGGTTCTTGCGCGCCTCACGGGCCTTCATGGCCGACTCGTACTTGAACTTCCCGTAGTCCATGAGCTTGCACACGGGCGGACGGGCGGTCGCCGCGACCTCGACCAGGTCCAGGTCGTACTCCTGTGCAAGCTCCAGGGCCTTGGCAAGCGGGACAATCCCGACCTGCTCGCCGCTGGGACCGACAAGTCGCACCTCGGGAACGCGAATCCGGTCGTTGATGCGGGGCTCGGCGCTGATGGATCCTCCTCGGTTAGCACCACACGGCGGTCTGGCGGACAGCCGTGTTTTGTCTGGGTGACATGGGGACCAACCATCGCGGCGCATCAAAAATGCCCCGGACGGGACACAGGCGGGACTCCGAACTGCCGGAGCACCGCCGCGGTCGACCGCGGGGCGCGCTTTCGGACGACTGCACCGCCCGTACGGGGACGTACGGACCGATGACTGCCGTCTGACCGGTGACCCGCCGTCCCGGAGGACGTTCAGGTGGGAGATCGGAGCCTCCACTTGTGGGCCGGACACGTAAGTGTTCGGCCGGTCGTCACACAAGGTTAACAGCCGACGGAGGCGTGCGCCAATCCTGTGCCCGGACCACCGTACCCGCCGGATGCGGGCGGGTGCCGTCGGGTACCGCCGCCTCCGGTGTCGGGGCGGAGGCCGGCGGGCCCTATCGTGTCCTCCATGAGTGACACCTCCCCCTCGGACCACCCCGACTCCTCCGCGCAGGGCGCCGAGGCCCCCGGCACGCCCGGCTTCGACGACATGACCCGCGACATCGCCGAGGTCCCGGCGGTCGAGGTGATCGTGACCGTCGCGGTCAATCTGATGAGTGCCGCCGCTGTGAAGCTCGGGCTGACCGAGGAGGGCGACAAGTACAAGGACCTCGACGAGGCCCGCAAGCTGGTGACCGCCCTGGCCGGCCTGCTGGACGCGGGTGCGACCGAGATCAGCTCCTTCCACGCCGCCCCGCTGCGGGACGGCCTGAAGTCGCTGCAGCTCGCGTTCCGCGAGGCGTCGCTCGTGCCGGACGAGCCGGGCCAGGGCCCGGGCGAGAAGTACACGGGCCCGGTCTTCGGCTGAGCGCCTCCCTCTTCGGCCCCGTCCCCCTTACTGCCTACCGCTCACCGCTTGACGTACAGCGCCTCGCCCGGCGGGTTCGAGCCCGCCGGGAGCAGGGCCAGGTCCAGTCCGCGCACCAGGCGGGCGCGCAGCGTCTCGTCGGCGGCGAGGCGGCCGGCCACCGCGCGGGCGGCGTCGGCGGGGTCTCCCCCCGGGTCCACCGGATCCAGGACGAGCGCGAGCGTGCCGTCCGCACGCCCGGGGCCCAGATACGCGGCGAGCACCGCGGGCTCCGCGGCGACGGCGGCGCGCACGGCCTCCCGTACGGCGGGATCGGCCAGCGGGTCCGTCGTCGTGCGCCCCTCGGCGAGCGCGCGCAGCGCCGGTCCGGTCAGCTCGTACGGCACCGGACCGGACATGTCGAGCACGATCGTGTCCGCCTTCTCGTGCGCCGCGGCCCGCAGTGCCTGGTGCAGCGGGACGGCGACGGGGCGCGCGGAGGGGTCCCAGCGGGCCAGCGACTCGGTGGAGGTGAACGCGGGCAGCGCGGTGCGGTCGCCCGCCTTGAGCGTGGGCACGGCCATGTCGCTGGTCTTCTCGCGGCGCAGCCCGTTCTCGTCCTCCTCGACCTCCCCCAGCACGGCGACGACCGGGACGAGCAGCCGGGCGCCCTTGAGCGCGGTGAGGACCGGCCCGTGCGCGGAGCGGTCCTCGGCCCAGGCGGCGAGCGCGGCACTCAGCGCGGGGTCGGCGGTGCCGTCGTCGTCGGAGAAGGCGGAGTCGGGAATGTTCTTGTTCGCCACGGTCACCGACCCTATCGGGGGGACACGGACCGGCTGGTACGGGCCCGGGTCCCGGAGGGCGGCCACGCGGCGGTGACACGCCCCGTCGTGGTGGGCGTGCGTCCTGCCGGCATCGGCGAGGGCGGCGTGCGGTACGTCTTGTGTCGGTTCCGATGTCGGGGAGTGGGGAGGCGTCCGTGGGGTCTGTGACGGATCCGTCTGTCGATCGCGGTGGGGCACTGGCCGCGGTGATGGGGGCGGCCACGCTCCCGGAGGGGGTGCGGGTCTCGGTGGCCGGGCTCGACGTGGACTCCGGCGCGCACGCGGAGCACGGCGACGCGGCGTTCGACACGGCGAGCATCGTCAAGGTCGGCATCCTCGCGGCGTTGCTCCTGCGGGCGCGGGACGCCCGGCGGACGCCGACCGCGCGGGAGCGGGCGTACGCCGCCGCGATGATCGAGCGCAGCGACAACGACTCCGCCTCCGCGCTGTGGGACGCGATCGGCCGGGCGCAGGGGCTGGACTCGGCGAACGAGCGGTTCGGGCTGACATCCACGCGGGGCGGGGACGGGCCGCTGTGGGGGCTGACGCGGACCACCGCGGCCGATCAACTGCTCCTGCTGCGGCAGGTGTTCGGGGAGGGCGGCGCGACCGGTGCACCGCTGCTCGACGCGGCCTCGCAGGCGTATCTCCGGGAGCTGATGGGGAACGTCGTGGCGGAGCAGAGCTGGGGGGTGTCGGCGGCGGCCGGTCCGGCGTCGTCGGCAGCAGCTTCTTCGGCTTCCGCTTCGGCTTCGGCGTACGCGCTGAAGAACGGGTGGCTGCCGCGGAGCACCACGGGGCTGTGGGTCGTCAACAGCGTCGGGCGGGTCACGACCGCCGGCGGCCGGCACTGTCTGATCGCCGTGCTGTCCGACGGGCACTCCACGCTGGCGGAGGGGATCACGGTGGTGGAGGCGGCGGCCCGGGGCGTGGCCGGGGTGCTCGCCGGTGTCCGGTAGGACCGGCGACCGTCAGGGGAGCCGGCCGTCCGACGGGTGCCGGGTGCGCCACAGGACCACGGCCGCCACCAGCAGGACCGCGCCGAGGCCGCCCGCGAGGGGGCCCGCCCAGCCGACGGAGCCGCCGTCGTCGTCCGGGCTGTCGGGGCCGGGGCCGAAGTACTTCTCGGGGTAGGCGGCGGCGTGGAGCTGCCGGGGTTCCAGCCGGGCGGCCGCCTTGAGGGCCGCGGCCGGGTCGACGAGGCCGAAGCCGCGGTTGTCGTCGCGGCCGCCAGCGGGGGCGTTGCGGGCGGTGTCCTCCAGGAGCTGTTCGACCTGTGCCGGGGCCAGGTGCGGGTGGACGGCCTTGATCAGGGCGGCCGTGCCGGAGACGAACGCGGAGGCGGCGCTGGTGCCCCAGCCCTCGTAGTACTGGCGGTCGGGATCGGCGATGACGACGTCGACGCCGGGGGCGGCGACGGTGGCGTACCAGTGGCGGGTGGAGAAGGCGGCGCGGGTGCCGTAGCGGTCGACGGCCGTGGCCGCGATCACACCCGGGTAGGCGGCCGGGTAGGAGATGTGGTCGCCCTTCTCGCCGCCGTTGCCCGCGGAGGCGACGACGACGGCGCCCCGTTTCAGCGCGTACTGGACGGCCTCGTCCTCGGCGGGTTCGGGGTGGGCGGAGTCGGAGTCGTCGCCGAGGGAGAGGTTGATGACGTCGGCGCCGTGGTCGGCGGCCCAGCGGATGCCCTCGGCCAGGGCGTTGCCGCGGGTGTCGCGGGCCTTGGCGCGGGCCGGGTCGCCCTCCTCCAGGATGACCCGGACGGGCAGGATCTTCGCCTCCGGTGCGATACCGAGGACGCCGTCGGCTTCACCGGCGCCGTGTCCGTGACCGGCGATGATGCCCGCCATCGCGGTGCCGTGCCGGGCCCAGGGGCGGTCGCCGCGGCCGGCGCCGAAACCGATCATGTCCTTGCCGGTCAGGACGTTGCCGGCCAGGTCGGGGTGCTGGTCGTCCACACCGGTGTCGAGGACGGCGACGGTGGCGCCCTTGCCCTTGGTGGTCGCCCAGGCCTCGCTGGTGTGCATGGCGTCCAGGGCCCACTGCTGGGCGCGGATGCCGTCGGCGTGGGCGGTGCCGGCGGGGGTGAGGGCCACGAAGGCGGCGGCGAGCAGGGGGGCGAGGAGCCGGGCGGTCCTACGGGCGCGGGTGCGGCGGGGGGCGGCGGGGCCGGGGGTGTGGCTGGTCATGACGGCTTCTCCGTGGCGGAGGCGACCGCCGTGCGCAGACGGCGTTCGACGCGGTCGGCGAGGCCCTTCGCCTCGTGGCCGAGGCCGGCCTGGGCGGGGGCGGCGGTGGCGCCGGAGGCCATGGCCTTGGCGGCGGGCTGGGGGTCCGTGACCGTCCGGCCGTCGGCGAAGCCGGAGACCGCGTAGACGACGACGGGGGCGTCGGTGAGCACGGAGAGGGTCCAGGAGGCCCGCTGAGCATCGCCGAAGTCCGCCGCGACGGTGTCCTTCGCGGCGTACGGGCGGGGCATCAGGTCGGGACGGCGGTCGAGGCCCTGTTCGGCGAAGCGGGTCTTCAGCGCGGTCATGGCGGTGGCGTCGGCGCGGGTGAACAGCAGGCCGACGGTGGTGACATGGCTGCGGGTGGCGTCGGTGTAGGTGGCACGCAGGAGCCGGAGGCAGCCGACGGGGGCGAGGGCCTTGCGCAGCAGCGGGTCGAACGCGTTCCGGCAGGTGGTGTCCGGGGCGACGGCTATCCGGGTCCAGGCGCGGTCGGAGCCGCCGGGGCCGGCGCCGTCGCCGTCGACGGTGGGCGGGAAGAGGCGGTCGACGGGAAGACTGTGCCAGAGGTCGCCGGCGGTGGCGTACGCGGTACGGGCGCCGTCGTCGTCCGAGCCGCCGCCGGTGAGCCAGCTGCCGGTGACGGCACCGCCGAGGAGGCCCACGCCGAGCACGAGGCAGGCCGCCGCGGCGGCGGCCCGGGTGCGTATGCGGTCGCCGAAGGGGTGGGGGCGGCGCGTGCGGTCGTCGAAGGTGCCGAAGGTGCCGCGGGTGTCGTAAGTGTCGCGGGTGTCGGGCTCGCCGAAGGTGACGTGGGGTCGGGCGGGTGCGGGGCGCGGCGGGGGCGGCGGCAGCGGGCCGGTGGTCTCGACGATGCCGCCGTCGGGGCGCGCGGCGCCCGCCCTCGGCGGGTGCGGCGGAGTCGACGGGAGTGGCGGGGCGTCCGGGAAGCGGGACGAGGCGGCGGGTGGCGGGGGCGTGTCGCCGGCCACACGCCGGGGTTGCGTGCCGGGGCGCGGGGCATCCGGGGCGGCGGGCGTCGCGGTACCGGGGGTACCGGAGCCGGATGTACCTGGGGCGCCGGAGGTACCCGGAGTGCCCGGTGCGTGCCGGTGCGGGTGGCGGCCGGGGCCAAAGTCGCCCGGGCCGGGACCGGGCACGTACGGGCGGGCCGGGCCGTGGGGCGGGTGAGCGGGGCCGTGGAGGTGACCCGGAGGATTCTCGCCCCCGCCGCCCCTGCCCTTCCCGTCCCCCTGGGGCTCCGCCCCTTCGACCCCGCCGGGGGCCGTGCCCCCGGGGCCCCCGCGGGGCTGCGCCCCGGCACCCCGCCGAGTGTGGGGCTCCGCCCCCTCCGTCCCCGAGGACGTGCGCGGTCGCGGACCCCGGGTGTTCGAGGAGGGGTTGGTGGTGGGGTGGTTGTTGGGGGGAGGCGGGGCGTGGTGTGCTTCCGTGCTCATGGGTCCCCTCCCCCGGTGCCTGTGGTCGTTGCTGCCCCTCACCGCGCGTCACTCTACGGGCTGAACCCGCCCGCACGGGAACCAGTCCGGGATGCCAGGGGCTTTGGTCCGGAACATCCCCTACCCTGCGGTAATCACTTCTGGCAGGCTTCGGACATGACCGCCCGTACCGCAGACCGCGCCCGGTACGACCGGGCCACCGCCGCTCTCGACGCCCCTCTCGCGCTCGTCGACCTGGCCGCCTTCGACGCCAACGCAGACGACATCGTGCGGCGGGCCGCGGGCAAACCGGTGCGGGTCGCCAGCAAGTCCGTGCGCTGCCGTGCCCTGCTCGAACGGGTCCTGGCGCGCGAGGGATTCGCGGGGGTGATGTCGTTCACGCTCGCCGAGTCCCTGTGGCTCGCCCGCTCCGGCTTCGACGACGTGCTCCTCGCCTATCCCTCCGCCGACCGTGCCGCCTATGCCGAGCTGACGGCCGACCCGAAGCTGGCCGCCGCCGTCACCGTCATGGTCGACGATCCCGCCCAGCTCCGGCTGATCAACGACGCCCGCGCCGGCGGCACCGAAGTGGTGCGCGTCTGCGTGGAGTTGGACACCTCGCTGCGGCTCCTCGGCGGCCGGGTGCGGATCGGCGCCCGCCGTTCCTCGCTGCACTCCCCCGCCCGACTCGCCGAACTGGCCCGCACGATCTCCCGTACGCCCGGCTTCCGGCTGGTGGGGATCATGGCGTACGAGGGGCACATCGCCGGTGTGGGCGACGCGGTGGCCGGGCAGCCGCTGCGGTCGCGGGCGGTACGGCTGATGCAGTCGGCGGCCCGCCGCGAACTGGCCGCGCGGCGCGCGGAGGCCGTCCGCGCGGTGCGGGCGGTCGCGCCGGACCTGGAGTTCGTCAACGGCGGCGGCACAGGCAGCGTGCAGTACACGGCCGCCGAGGACGCGGTCACCGAGATCGCGGCCGGCTCCGGTCTGTACGTGCCGCGGCTGTTCGACAACTACACCTCGTTCCGCGGGCGTCCGGCCGCCCTGTTCGCCCTGCCCGTCGTCCGCCGGCCGGGCGTCGGCGTGGTGACCGTGCTCGGCGGCGGCTACCCGGCGTCGGGCGCGGCCGGCCGGGACCGGCTGCCGGTGCCGTATCTGCCCGAGGGACTGCGGTACGACCCCCAGGAGGGTGCCGGCGAGGTGCAGACCCCGCTCCTCGGCTCCCCCGCCGACGATCTGCTGATCGGCGACAGGGTGTGGTTCCGGCACGCCAAGGCGGGCGAGCTGTGCGAGCGGTTCGACGCGCTGCACCTGGTCGAGGGCGAGACGGTCACGGCGACCGTGCCGACGTACCGGGGCGAGGGGCACACCTTCCTCTGAGCGGCCGCCCGGACCGGCGGGCGGCCGGCGGGTCTCACCGCCCCGGGCCGATGCTGCTGCCCACTCCCCCGTCCGCGGCCGCGTCGCCGACCGGGCGGATGCCCTGGGTGATCCGGTCCATGTCCGCGAGCGGCGGCCCGTCGGCGCCCGCGTCGAAGGCGAAACGGACGAGGACCGGCGCCTGGGAGCCCACGCTGGAGGGGAACGCGAGGGACTCGACGTAGCCGCCGGGGCCCTTCGCGGTGGTGACGTGCCAGCGCACGAAGTACCCGGCGCGGCCCGCCACCGCGACCTGGCCCTGTCCCACCGGCCGGTGCGAGGTGACACCGCCGTAGGGGCGGTCGCCGGCACCGTCGCGGTCGTACTCGGCGTCCGCCGCATCCTGGATGTCGCCCTTGGCGAGCTCCTCCGGGGTCGAGTCCTCGCCGGGCTGTGCCGTGCGGGACAGCACGCGGCCGTGCCGGCACACCCCGACGGAGTCGCCCGGGCACGTGTAGGTACCGGGGGTGGTCAGCACGACGTCGTCCTCGGCGACGTCCTCGGGCCGGGCCCAGCCGTCGAGGAGGGGGAAGGTGAGGCCGTTCAGGTCGTCGACGACGACCGACGGATCGGCGGTCGCGGACGGCGACGGCGACCCCTGGCCGGTGGACTTCTTTGACGCTGTGGCAGGCCCGGGGTCCTCCGAGGCCGTGGCCGTGGAACCGGCCCGGCCGCCGCCGTCGTCACCGCCGTCCCGGCCGAGGACGACGACACCGGTCACCAGGCACCCGGCCAGCACGGTCCCGGCCGCGACGAGCGCGACAACCCTGCGTCGGCCGGGACCGGGACCGGGCGCGCCCGCAGGCGGCGCCCCCGGCCCCGGTTGCGGGCGCGTGACAGGTTCCGATCCCGGTTCCGGTGTGCGTCGGTGGTCGGTCCAGGCGCTCCCGTCCCACCAGCGCTCGACCAGCGGGTACGACGGGTCCCGGTACCAGCCGGGCGGCGGGGGACTGCTCATCCCGCCCACTCTAGGCCGTGCCCGGCCGGTCCCCGGAGCGGTCCTCAGGAACGCGTCGCGGCCTGCGGCCCGTACACCGTGTCCTTCTTGTCGGGCACCACCGAGCCGTCCTCCCGGCGGACCGGCCCCCGGCTCCCGTCGGGCTCGTTGTACGCGGTCGTCGAGCAGGGGTACGGGCCGGCCCTGCGCGGCAGCGGCTCGATGAACATGGGGTTGATCACCCAGCGGCCGTCGGCGTCGTCGTAGGCCCGGCACATGAGTTCGGCCTTGTTCCGGTTGAGGACGAGGTGCGCGCCGACCGCGTCGCCGACGAAGGTGACATCCGTGTCGGCGTCGCCGCCGCCGATCACGATGCGGTGGGCCCGGTCCTGCTTCTGCCAGGCGGCGGCGCCGTGGACGCCGTAGATCTCCTGGTTGATCCAGCAGCGCTTGCCGTCGATGTACGGGATGGCGGCGCCCTTGTTCACCGGTACGCCGCCGCAGCCGGTGTTGTACGGGGTGATCCGGCCCCGGCGGTCCAGGACCGACCGGATCGCGACGGTGTGCGCGGCGTCGACGCCGATGCCCGGCGCCCAGACCTCGGTGACGGGTTCGGAGCCGGCCGAGACGATCCAGACGTCGAAGCCCGCCTTCTTCAGCGTGCGGATCAGGTCGCGCTGCTGGTCGTAGTAGCGGACGTAGCCGGGGACGGTGTGGGTGCCCAGCGTCTGTGCGGTGCCGACGGGTGCGGCGAGGGCCTCGGTGCGGGCCCGGCGCGCGTAGGAGGAGAGCTCGGCGACGGTGTGACCGGCGAACAGCTGCGGCACCCAGGCGTACTGGGGGACGGTGCGCCGGTGGTTCCAGGTGCCGGTGAAGGCGGCGGCGCCGCTCATGGTGGTGGCGTTCTCGCGGATCTCGAAGATCTCGTCGGTGCAGTCGGTGTCGGTGGAAGTGGGCAGGGGCGCGCCGACGGGCACGTCGGTGCCGCACGCCTCGGTGAGCGCCCGGTCGGCCGCGTCGGTGAGCCAGGCGCTGGTGTCCTTCCAGCGCGCGGGGCGCAGGATCTTGTCGTGCTTCAGGGACCAGGCGAGGGTGGCGTCGGTGACGTCGTTCTTGGTGACCGTGTTGTCCCAGTCGAACGCGGCGACCGGCCGGTGGCCGTGGTGCCGCCCGCCGTAACAGGTGCCGTAGGCGTCGATGACCTGCTGGAGCCGCTCGCGGTTGGCGCCGTACCAGTCGGTGGTCAGCTCGGGGCAGTTTCGGTGAGCGGTGGCGGTGGCGGTGGCGGTGGCGGTGGCGTGGATGTTGTCCGCCGGTGCGGTGGCCGCCGCGGCCGACGGTGCGGCCGCCAGAGCGGCGACCGCGGCGAAGGTCGCTGTCGTCCGGATGATCGTGGGGGTGATCGCTCGTCGGAGTCGCATGGGACCGGGACGCTACACCCGCCGGCCACCGTGGCTACAGAGGCGTGACATAGGCCCCCGAGATTCCGCCGTCCACCAGGAAGTCGGTGGCGTTGACGAAGGAGGAGTCGTCGCTGGCGAGGAAGGCGACGGCGGCGGCGATCTCCTCGGCCTCCGCGAACCGGCCGAGCGGGATGTGCACCAGGCGGCGCGCGGCACGCTCGGGGTCCTTGGCGAACAGCTCCCGCAGCAGCGGGGTGTTGACGGGCCCCGGGCACAGCGCGTTGACGCGGATGCCCTCACGGGCGAACTGCACGCCCAGTTCGCGGGACATGGCCAGGACGCCGCCCTTGGAGGCGGTGTACGAGATCTGCGAGGTGGCCGCGCCCATCCGGGCCACGAAGGACGCGGTGTTGATGATGGAGCCCCTGCCCTGGCGCCGCATGTAGGGGAGGGCGGCCTTGCAGCACAGGTAGACGGAGGTGAGGTTGACCTCCTGGACCCGCTTCCAGGCGTCCAGGCCGGTCTCCAGGATGGAGTCGTCGTCGGGCGGGGAGATGCCCGCGTTGTTGAAGGCGACGTCGACCGAGCCGTAGGTGTCGTACGCGACCCGGAACAGCGCCTCGACCTGGTCGGGGTCGGTGACGTCGACGGGGACGAAGAGGCCGCCGGTCTCCTCGGCGGCGGCCCGGCCGCGCTCCTTGTCGACGTCGCCGCAGACGACGTGGGCGCCTTCCGAGGCGAGTCTGCGGGCGGCGGCGAGGCCGATGCCGCTGCCGGCTCCGGTGACGACGGCGGTGCGGCCGACGAGACGGCGGCAGACGATGTCCGACCGCTGTTCCGACGGCCTCTGCGACGACTGCTGCGAGGACAGTTGCGACGGCTGCTGCGAGGACGACTGCTCCGACGGCTGTGCGGTCATTGTGCGGGATCCTCCGTGGAGATGAAGACGTTCTTGGTCTCGGTGAACGCGGTCAGGGCGTCCGGGCCCAGCTCACGGCCGATGCCGGACTGCTTGTAGCCGCCGAACGGGGTCCAGTAGCGGACGCTGGAGTGGGAGTTGACGGACAGGTTGCCGGCCCGGACGG
The DNA here is from genome assembly GCF_030816915.1 of Streptomyces sp. B3I8. Classification (NCBI taxonomy): domain Bacteria; kingdom Bacillati; phylum Actinomycetota; class Actinomycetes; order Kitasatosporales; family Streptomycetaceae; genus Streptomyces; species Streptomyces sp. B3I8. The sequence continues at coordinate 1,186,620 of NZ_JAUSYN010000002.1, forward strand.
CGCCCGAGACGCGCAGCGCGCGGCCGACGTCACGGGTCCAGATGGAGCCGGACAGGCCGTAGGGGGTGGCGTTGGCGAGCCGGATCGCGTCGGCCTCGTCGTCGAAGGGGAGGACGACGGCGACGGGACCGAAGACCTCCTCGACGGCCACGCGAGCGGTGGCGTCGACGCCGGTGAGGACGGTGGGCGGGAACCAGAAGCCGGGGCCCTCGGGTGCCGTGCCGCGGATGCCGGGGGCGCCGGGGTCGACGTAGGAGCGGACGCGGGCGAGCTGGGCGGCGGAGATCAGCGGGCCCATGTCGGTGCCGGCGTCGGCCGGGTCGCCGACGCGGACGGCTTCGACGGCGGGGGCGAGCAGGTCGAGGAAGCGGTCGTGGACGGAGCGCTGGACGAGGATGCGGGTGCGGGCGCAGCAGTCCTGGCCGCAGTTGTCGAGGAAGGACATCGGCGCGGCGGCCGCGGCCGCTTCGAGGTCGGCGTCGGCGAAGACGAGGTTGGGGCTCTTGCCGCCGAGTTCGAGGGTGACGCGCTTGAGGTGCGCCCCGCTCCTGGCCCACACCTGTCTGCCCACGGCGGTCGACCCGGTGAAGACGATCTTCGCCACGTCCGGGTGGTCGACGAGGGCGGCGCCCGCGACGGGTCCGTGGCCGGGCAGCACCTGGAACAGGTGGTCCGGCAGACCTGCCTCCAGGGCGAGTTCGGCCAGCCGGAGCGCGGTGAGCGGGGTGGTCTCGGCGGGCTTGAGGAGGACCGCGTTGCCCGCCGCGAGGGCGGGGGCGGTGCCCCAGGCGGCGATGGGCATCGGGAAGTTCCAGGGCGCGATGACGCCGACGACGCCGAGCGGTTCGAGGATCGTGACGTCCAGGCCGCCGGGGACCGGGATCTGGCGGCCGGTGAGCCGTTCCACTCCCCCGGCCGCGTAGTCGAGCAGGTCGCGGACGTTGCCCGCCTCCCAGCGGGCGTTGCCGATGGTGTGCCCGGCCTCGCGCACCTCCAGTTCCGCCAGTTCGTCCAGGTGCGCGTCGACGGTCGCGGCGAACCGGCGCAGCAGCCGGGCGCGGTCGCCGGGGGCGAGGGCCGCCCAGCGTTCCTGGGCCCGCCGGGCGCGTACGACCGCCGCGTCCACGTCGGCCGGGCTCGCGGCCGGGACGGTGGCGAGGAACTCCTCGGTGGCGGGGTCGAGCACCTTCAGCTCGGCGGGGGCGGGCTCCCGGCCGTCGTTCGCGTCGTCCATGTCGTTCACGTCGTCCACTGCTGGTCCGCCTCTCACATGCGTTCGAAGGAGCGGCGCAGCTCCCAGTCGGTCACCGCGGCGTCGAACGCGGCGAGTTCGACGCGCGCCATGTTGCGGTAGTGGTCGACGACCTCGTCCCCGAAGGCGGCCCGGGCGATCGGGCTGTGCTCCCACAGCTCGGCCGCCTCGCGCAGGGTGGTGGGTACGTGCGCGTGGTCGGCGGCGTAGGCGTTGCCCGCGCAGGGCTCGGGGAGTTCGAGGCGGTGCTCGATGCCGTACAGCCCGGCCGCGACCATTCCGGCCACGGCGAGATAGGGGTTGACGTCGCCGCCCGGCACCCGGTTCTCGAACCTGCGGGAGCGGCCGTGGCCGACGACCCGCAGCGCGCAGGTGCGGTTGTCGTGGCCCCAGGCGACGGCGGTGGGCGCGAAGGAGCCCGGCTGGAACCGTTTGTAGCTGTTGATGTGGGGCGCGTAGAGCAGGGTGAAGTCGCGGAGCGCGGCGAGCTGTCCGGCGAGGAAGTGCCGCATGGTCTCCGACATGCCCTCGGGCCCGTCGCCGTCCATCACGTTGGCGCCGTCGGCGTCGGTGAGGGAGAGGTGGATGTGGCAGGAGTTGCCCTCGCGCTCGTTGAATTTGGCCATGAAGGTGAGCGAGACGCCCTCCTGGGCGGCGATCTCCTTGGCGCCGGTCTTGTAGAGGGCGTGCTGGTCGCAGGTGACGAGGGCCTCGTCGTAACGGAAGGCGATCTCGTGCTGGCCGGGGTTGCACTCGCCCTTGGCGGACTCGACGGTGAGCCCGGCGCCCGCCATCTCGTTGCGGATGCGGCGCAGCAGGGGTTCGACGCGGCCGGTGCCGAGGACGGAGTAGTCGACGTTGTACTGGTTGGCCGGGGTGAGGCCGCGGTAACCGGCGTCCCAGGCCTGCTCGTAGGTGTCCTTGAAGACGATGAACTCCAGCTCGGTGCCGATCTGCGCGCTCCAGCCGTGCTCGGCGAGGCGTTCCAGGCCGCGGCGCAGGATCTGGCGGGGCGCGGGGACGACGGGCGAGCCGTCGTGCCAGGTGAGGTCGGCGAGGGCGAGCGCGGTGCCCGGGTGCCAGGGGACGCGGCGCAGGGTGGCGAGGTCGGGGCGCAGCACGAAGTCGCCGTAGCCGCGCTCCCAGGACGACATCGCGTAGCCGTCGACGGTGTTCATGTCGGCGTCGACGGCGAGGAGGTAGTTGCAGCCCTCCGTGCCGTGCTCCAGGACCTCGTCGCAGAAGAAGCGCGCGGCGAACCGCTTGCCCTGGAGGCGGCCCTGCATGTCGGGGAAGGCCAGGACGACGGTGTCGAGCTCGCCGCCCGCGACGAGGGCGTGCAGTTCCTCGACGGCGAGCGGGGGTGTGCGGTCTGCCACGGAAAGCCTCCTGGGTCAGCCGGGAGCCCTAAGGTATGGCCCGAGACCATTGCCTGGGAAGGGGGTGCCGCGCATGTCGCCGGACGGGGTGAGTGGTGACGGGGTGAGTGGTGACGCGGCGGGCGGACACGGGGCGAGGGACGCGGCCGGCGGTGCGCGGGACCGGCTGGCGGCGGTGCTGCGGCCGGTGCGGGCGGGGAACGGTTTCGAGGAGGCGCTGGAGCAGGTCCTCCAGGTGCTGCGGCTCGGGCTGGTGCCCGCCGGGGAGCGGCTGCCCGCCGAGCGGGAGCTGGCCGAGCGGCTGGGCGTCAGCCGGGTGACACTGCGCGAGGTGCTGCGGGTGCTGCACGAGGAGGGCCTGGTCGAGTCACGGCGCGGCCGGTACGGCGGCACGTTCGTGCTGCCGCGCGCGGAGGCGGGCGGCGCGAGTGCGAGCGGCACGGGCGGCGCGGCCGAGCTGCGGCGCCGGATCGCCGCCGTGGACCTGGAGGACGTGCTGCGTTTCCGCGAGGTGCTGGAGGTCGGCGCGGCCGGCCTCTGCGCGGCGCACGGGCTGGACGGCGCGGGGTCGGAGCGGCTGCGCGCGGCGCTGGCCGGGACGCGGGACACGCCGCCCGGCGGCTACCGGCACCGCGACACCCTGCTGCACCTCACCCTCGCCGAGCTGTCCGGCTCCCCGACGCTCGCGGTCCGGTACGCGGCGGTGCGGGCCACGCTCAACGACCTGCTGGACTGCATTCCGCTGCTCGTGCGCAACCTCGAACACTCCCAGCGGCAGCACACCGCGCTGGTCGAGGCGGTGCTGGACCGGGACGCGGAGGCGGCGCGGGAGGGGATGCGGGAGCACTGCGCGGGGACGGCGGCGCTGCTGCGGGGGTTCTTGACCTGAGGCCGGGCGGGGCCCTTCGTGGGGTGTGCGGTAAAGGTACGGTGACAGGCCATTGAGAGAGCGAGTGCGCGGGTGAGTGGTGTGGGCGGACGGCCGTTGATCGGCGTCAGTACGTATCTGGAGGCCGAGGCGCGCTGGGGCGTCTGGGAGCTGGAGGCGGCACTGCTGCCGGCCGGGTATCCGCGGCTGGTGCAGCGGGCCGGGGGGCTCGCGGCGATGCTGCCGCCGGACGATCCCGACCGGGCGGCGGAGACCGTCGCGCGGCTCGACGGCCTGGTGATCGCGGGCGGCCCGGACGTCGACCCGGCCCGCTACGGCGCGCGGCGCTCACCGCGTACGGGACCGGCGGCGCCGGAGCGCGACGCGTGGGAGCTGGCGCTGATCGGCGCGGCGCTCCGGGCGCGCACGCCCCTGCTGGGGATCTGCCGGGGCATGCAGCTCCTCAATGTGGCGCTCGGCGGCACGCTGGTGCAGCACCTGGACGGGCATGCCGAGCAGGTGGGGGTGTTCGGGACGCATGCCGTGGAGGCGGTGCCGGGGTCGCGGTACGCGGGGATCGTGCCGGAGGTGTGCGAGGTGCCGGCGTATCACCATCAGGCCGTGGAGCGGCTGGGCGAGGGGCTGGTGGTGTCGGCGTACGCGAAGGACGCGGTGGTCGAGGCGGTGGAGATGCCTTCGGTGGCGGGACGGGGGTGGGTGCTGGGGGTGCAGTGGCATCCGGAGATGGGGGACGACATGCGGGTGATGCGGGCGCTGGTGGAGGCGGCGGCGTCCTGAGGGGGAGGTTTCGCCCCCGCCCCTACTCTTCCCGTCCCGCCAAGGGACTCCGCCCCTTGGGCCGCGGGAGAGCTCAGGGGGTGCATCGGGGGGTGCGGTGGCTGGGGGCTTCTCACGCGGTTCCCCGCGCCCCTCATGGGAGGGTGATTGGCTCGCGCTCGCGCGCGAGCCGCAGACCGACACAGCCCCGCGCCCCCGAGGACGCGGCGCGGCCCCGTCTTCCAGGGGCGCGGGGAACCGCGCGACCAGCCACGACGCAGCCCCAGCCGCACGCGAGCCGTTGGGCCCTCAGGCCCCGGGGTCGAGGTGGTCACCCACGGCGACCACCACGACCCGGGTCTCCGGTACCGTCGCCCGCCACCGGTGCCGTATGCCGCCGGTCAGATACAGGGTGTCGCCGCGGCCCAGGCGTTGGGCGCGGCCCTCTGCCTCGACCTCGATACCGCCCTCGACGACGTACATCAGCTCGTCGTTGCGGTGCTGGAACTCGCGCCCCGCGTCGTGGTCGCCGATGAACTCCAGGGCGTGCAGCTGATGGTGCCCGCGCACCAGTGACCGCACCCGGGCCGGCGACGGCTCCCCGTCGTCGGCGCGGACCACGTCCACGCCGCCCGCCGGGTCGGCCGCGGCGAGCAGCGTCGCGGCGGTCGTGCCGAGGGCGACGGCGACCTTCTCCAGGGAGTGCCGGCTGGGCCGCGCCCTCTCGTTCTCGACCTGGCTGAGGAAGGGCACCGACAGCCCACTGCGCTCGGCCACGACGGCGAGCGTGAGTTCCAGGGCCCGACGCCGCCGCCGGACGGCCGCGCCCACCCGCAGGGGCTGTTCCTTGTGATCGCCCATCGCCTCGGCCTCCTCCCTCACTCGTCGGTCGTGCCTCGGTCGCTCGTCGTCGTGCGGAGCCTTGTGCACTCCACGCCTGTCTGCACCCTACGCACGTTCGGCGAACCGTTTCACGCGCCCTGCACAACCCCGAGACCGCGGGGCGGCGCGAAGCTCACAGATCGCGCCAGTAGAGCAGCTCGCCGGCCTCGCCCGGCGCCGCCCCCTCGCGCGGAACGAACACGCTGACCAGAAGGGCGCGACGGCCGTCCGGGGCGGTGATCGTGGTGGCGGAGGGGTTGGCGAAGGCGTGGCTGCCGCGGTGGGTGCGCACGGCGACCGGTTCGGCACGGCCGAGCCGAGGGTCATAACCGTACAACCGCCAGCTCCCGAAGTCGTCCGGCCGCAGCTGCCCCTCGATGAGGACGAGGTCCTGGCCGGCCAGCCGCAGGAAGGTGCGGTCACCGATGTTGCCGCGCGGCCCGCAGGCCCGTACGGCGTGGTCGAGCCGCTGGTCGGGGCGGGTGCGCCAGGCGCGGAAGCCGTGCAGGACGGCGGTGAGCTGGCGGTCGGTGTCGCAGCGGGCGCGGTAGTGGCCGGTCAGTTCGACGGTGGTGCCGTGGGCGGAGGTGATGTCGGGGGTGCCCTCGGCGCAGCGGGAGAGGGTGCGGGGGGCGTCGAAGGCGCGTTCGCGACGTCCGGCCAGGAGGTCGGCGAGCCCGGGGTAGGACCGTAGCTCCAGGTGATTGTCCGGATCTTTTTCGTAGGCGAGAACCCAGTCGCCGCTATCGTCCCCGCCGCTGTCCTCGGGGCCGCTGTCCTCGGCGGCGAGGGACGGCTGGCTGGTGCCGGGGCCGAAGTCGTGCCTGCGGTGCCAGGTGCGCAGGTCGGTGGAGATGGCGATGGCCGCGTGGAAACGGCCGTCGCCGAGCGTGGTGTGGTAGACGGCGAGGTAGGGGCCGGACGGCGGCTGCACGATCTGTGCGGCGTCCATGGTGCGGCCGGTGTCGTCCCGGGCGTCGTAGAGGTGGCCGTCGGCCTCCCGGACGTCACCGGCCAGTCGCGTGAAGCGGGCGGCGGCGGAGGGCTGGGCGAGCACCGGGCCGGCGTCGGGGAGGAAGGCGACCAGGGCGGCGAGTGCCGCGTACAGCACGAGGCGGGGCGTGAGGATCACGACGCCTCCCGGGTGGTCGACGGGCAGGGGCGCACGCGTACGCGCAGGGGCGGGTACCCCGAATGGCCCCGTCACGCGCGTCGCCCGTTGCCGGCCGTTGCCGGCGTTCCCCGCTTCGCGGAAACGGGAGGGGGGCGGGTCGCCCCGCCCCCCTCCCGTCACGACGGCCTCACGACCGCCTCACGACCGCCTCACGACGGCCCCACGACCGCGTGCTACTCCGTCTTCGCTCCGCCGGTCGGGGCCCACTTGTCGAGCTGACCGGGGTGCTTCTTCAGCCAGGCGCGGACGGCGTCCCGCTCCTTGCCCTTGTCGACCTTCTGGATCTCCGCCTCCAGGCTGGTGAGCTGCTTCTCGGTCATCGAGAAGTTCTTCAGCCAGTTGCCGACCTCGGGGTTTTCCTCGGTGAAGCCCTTACGGGCGAGGGTGTGGACACCGTCGCCCTTGCCCCAGGCCCCCTTGGGGTCCTTGAGCTTCTTCAGGTCGTAGTCGTTGTACGCCCAGTGCGGCGACCAGAGCGGGACGACGATCGGTTCCTTCCTGGCGTAGGCCCGCTTGAGCTCGGCGAGCATCGCGGGCGTGGAGCCGTCCACGACCTTGTACGTGCCGTCCAGGCCGTACGCCTTGAGGATCTTGCTCTTGAGCAGGCCCATCTCGCCGGCGCTGGGCTCGATGCCGGTGATCCGGCCGTCGAACTCGTCGGCGTGGTCCTTGAGATCGGCGAGCGAGTCGACGCCCTTGACGTAGGCGGGGACGGTCAGCTCCAGGCTGGTGGGGCCGTACCAGGAGCCGAGGTCGTCGAGCTGCTTGCCGTACTTCCTCCAGTACTCGGCGTGGGTGGTCGGCAGCCAGGAGTCGGTCTCGAAGTCGAGCTGGCCGGTGGCCAGGCCGGTGTAGAGCGGACCGGCGGTGTACTGGGTGGTGGTGACCTCGAAGCCGCGCTCCTGGAGGATCTCCTTCCACAGGAACGTGGTCGCGATGCCCTCGTCCCAGGGGATGTAGCCGATGCTGATCTTCTTGCCCCGGCCGACGTTGCCGTCGGAGGCCTGGACGGTGCTCGACGAGGACGACTGGCCGAAGATGCCCATACCGCCGGCGGCCAGGGCGAGGACGACCACGCCGATGACGGCGACGGCCGGGCGCGGGCGGTACTCCCACACCTTGGCCCCGCCCACCGCGCGGGTGCGGGCGGCGGCGCGGCGGCCCAGCGGGGAGAGCCGGGTGCCCAGGGCGCCGGTCACCCGGTCGAGGTAGATGGCGAGGATGACGATGCCGAGGCCGGACTCGAAGCCGAGCCCGATGTCGAGCTGGCCGATGGACTCGTTGACCGCGCCGCCCAGGCCGCCGGTGCCGACCATGCCGGCGATGACCACCATCGACAGGCCGAGCATGATCACCTGGTTGACGCCGGCCATGATGGTCGGCAGGGCGAGCGGCAACTGCACGCGCAGCAGGGTGTTGCGCGGGGTTGTGCCGAACGCCTCGGCCGCCTCGACGAGTTCGGCGTCGACCTGGCGGATGCCGAGCTCGGTCATGCGGACGCCGGGGGCGACCGCGAAGATCAGGGTGGCGACGACTCCGGCGGGCACGCCCAGGCCGAAGAACAGGATCGCCGGGATCAGCAGCACCATCGACGGCATCGTCTGGAGCAGGTCGAGGACGGGCCGCACGACGGAGGAGACCCTCTTGGAGCGGGCCGCCCAGATGCCCACGGGGACGCCGATCAGCAAGGCGATCACGGTGGCGACGAGCACCAGGGACAGGGTCGACATGGACCGGTCCCACAGGTCGAGCGAGTCGATGAGCGCGAAGCCCACGAAGGCGAGCACGCCGGCGGCGAGGCCGCGCAGCCACCAGGCGAGGACGGCGAGGATGCCGGCCATCAGCAGGGGCGAGGGGGCGCCGAGCACGGCGTCGACGCCGTCGTACATGCCCTCGACGATCGTCTTGACGGCGTCGAAGAGCCAGGACATGTGGTCGACGAGCCAGCTCACGCCGTCGTCGACCCAGTCGCCGAGATGGATCCTAGGCATGGTCGGCCACCTTCTTCCCGTGCGTGTCGCCCGGCCGGTCGCACGGCACGGGCTCACCTCCGTCGGCGTCGGAGCGGCCGCCGAGGAAGCCGACGAGTCGCTGCCGGGGTACGACGCCCACGAGCCGTCGCCCGCCGTCGGAGCCGTCGCCACCGGCGACGACGGCCACCGGGTGGCTGAGCCGGGCGCTGAGCGCGCACAGCTCGGTGAAGGGCGTGGTCGGGTCGGCGGTCTCGCAGCCGCAGTCGGCCTCGTCGCCCCGCACCCCGCGGTCCATCACGGACTCGGCGGTCAGCACGCGGGAGCGGTCGACGTCCTTGGTGAAGGAGGCGACGTAGTCGTCGGCGGGGCGCAGCAGGATGTCCTCGGCGGTGCCGGTCTGGACGATGCGGCCGTCGCGCATGACGGCGATGCGGTCGCCCAGGCGCATGGCCTCGTTCAGGTCGTGGGTGATGAACACGATGGTCTTCTTCAGGGTCTTCTGCAGTTCGAGCAGCTGGTCCTGCATGTCACGGCGGATCAGCGGGTCGAGGGCGCTGAAGGACTCGTCCATGAGCAGCAGGTCGGCGTCGGTGGCGAGGGCGCGGGCGAGGCCGACGCGCTGCTGCATGCCGCCGGACAGCTCGTCGGGCCAGGACGACTCCCAGCCGGCCAGGCCGCACAGGGCGAGCGCCTCGTCGGCGCGGCGTTCGCGCTCGGCGCGGGGCACGCCCTGCACTTCCAGACCGTAGGCGGCGTTCTCGCGGACGCTGCGGTGCGGGAAGAGCGCGAAGTGCTGGAAGACCATGCTGATCTTCCTCGCGCGGACCTCGCGCAGTTCGCGGTCGTCGAGTGCGGTGAGGTCACGGCCGTCGAACAGGACGCGGCCCGAGGTGGGTTCGAGCAGTCCGTTAAGCATCCGCAGCAGCGTGGACTTGCCCGATCCGGACAGGCCCATGACGACGAAGATCTCGCCGGGGGCGACGACGAAGGAAGCGTCGATCACGGCGGCGGTGACGCCGTCCTCACGCAGTTCCTCGCGGTCGGCGCCTTTGTGGATGCGTTCCATGGCGTCGTCGGGTCGTCTGCCGAACACCTTGTACAGGCGCTCGGCCTGCAGTCTTGATGACACATGAGCCTCTCGTCATTGCGGCTTTCTTGCTCGTCGCGGACCGGTTGAAGAGTCAACCGACCGAGCGCAATGAGGCGGCGCCTGCCCTGATCACCCCCCTTCAAACGCGGACGTGACGCCCGACACACCCCCTTCCGACGCGGGTCCGAGAGGGCGCCCGGTGACCGGCTGGGCCCTCGCGCCCGCCACCCTCCCGGGGCCCGTTCGCGCCCACGCCCCACCCGGGGCGCGTCCCGCCCCGTACTCTGCGGGGCGTGACCCGACGTCTCATGCTTCTCGACACCGCCTCCCTCTACTTCCGCGCCTACTTCGGCGTCCCGGAGTCCCTGAAGGCCCCGGACGGCACGCCCGTCAACGCCGTGCGGGGGCTGCTCGACTTCATCGACCGTCTCGTCAAGGACCACCGCCCCGACGACCTCGTGGCCTGCATGGACGCGGACTGGCGGCCCGCCTGGCGCGTCGAGCTGATCCCCTCCTACAAGGCGCACCGCGTCGCCGAGGAGCGGCCGTCCGGCCCGGACGCCGAGGAGGTGCCCGACACCCTCTCCCCCCAGGTCCCGATCATCGAGGCCGTCCTCGACGCCCTCGGCATCGCCCGCGTCGGCGTCGCCGGTTACGAGGCGGACGACGTGATCGGCACGTTCACCGCCCGTGCCACCGGCCCCGTCGACATCGTCACCGGCGACCGCGACCTGTACCAGCTCGTCGACGACGCCCGGGGCGTGCGCGTGCTGTACCCGGTCAAGGGCGTCGGCACCCTGCTGCTCACCGACGAGGCCGTGCTGCGCGAGAAGTACGGCGTGGACGGGCGCGGCTACGCGGACCTCGCCACGCTGCGCGGCGACCCCAGTGACGGCCTGCCCGGCGTGCCCGGCGTCGGGGAGAAGACGGCCGCGAAGCTGCTCGCCGAGTTCGGTGACCTGGCCGGCGTCCTCGCCGCCGTGGACGACCCGAGGGCGAGGCTCACGCCGGCCCAGCGCCGCCGGCTCACCGAGGCCCTGCCGTATCTGGAGGTGGCGCCCAAGGTGGTGAAGGTCGCCGACGACGTCCCCCTGCCACAGGTGCCGACCGCGCTGCCGCACGCGCCGCGCGACCCCGAGATGGTGGACGCGCTGGCCGCCCGCTGGGGCCTCGGCGGCTCCCTGCAACGGCTGTTGACGACGCTCAGATCGTGAACGCGCGCTGGGCGAGTGTTAACTTAGGTAAGCCTTAGCGATGAGACAGGGAGGCCGTCATGGCTGAACGCCCCGCACGCAAGCCCCGCAAACTCCACACCGGGCAGGTGATCCGCACCGAGCGGCTCACTCCGCACATGCAGCGGGTGGTGGTGGGCGGCGAGGGTCTCGCCGAGTTCGGCACCGGCGGCTGCACCGACCACTATGTGAAGCTGCAGTTCCCGGTCGAGGGCGTCAGCTACCCCGAGCCGTTCGACCTCCAGCGCATCCGCGAGGAGTACCCGCGCGAGCAGTGGCCGGTGAGCCGTACGTACACCGTGCGCGCCTGGGACCCGGAGACCCGCGAGCTGACGCTGGACTTCGTGATCCACGGCGACGAGGGGCTGGCCGGTCCGTGGGCCGCCCACGCCCGGCCCGGTGACCTGCTCCGGTTCGGCGGCCCCGGCGGCGCCTACGCCCCCGACCCGGACGCCGACTGGCATCTGCTCGCCGGGGACGAGAGCGCCCTGCCCGCCGTCGCGGCCGCCCTGGAGTCACTGCCCGACGGCGCCGCGGCGCACGCCTTCCTCGAGGTGTCCGGGCCCGAGGAGGAGCAGAAGTTCGACTCCGACGCGCAGGTCACCTGGCTGCACCGCGGCGACCGCCCGGTCGGCGAGGCGCTGGTGGAGGCAGTGCGGGCGCTGGAGTTCCCCGCGGGACGGATGCACGCCTTCGTGCACGGCGAGGCCGGCTTCGTGAAGGAGCTGCGCCGACTGCTGCGGGTGGAGCTGTCGGTGCCCCCCGCGAGGACCTGTCGATCTCCGGCTACTGGCGGCTCGGCCACAACGAGGACGGCTGGCAGGCCTCCAAGCGCGAGTGGAACGCTCAGGTGGAGGCGGAGCAGGAGACCGCGACCGCCTGAGCGCCGGCCGTACGCTGGGGCGCGTGAGACGCCGCCGACCTGTTCCGCCCGCCCCGCTGCCGCAGCGCGAGGGCGTCGACCCGGTGCGGGTGCGGCTGCCGCGGGTCGATCCGCGGGGCGGCGCCCGCGGATCCGTGCGGGACCATCTGGTGGCACGGCTCGCGGCCGGGGACGGCGTCGTCGACGCCATGTTCGACGCGGGCGCGTTCGTCGGCGCCGACGGACGCCCGCTCGCCCCGGACACCGCCCACGTGCCCGGCATGTACGTGTGGTTCCACCGCGATCTGCCCGCCGAGGAGCGGGTGCCGTTCGACGTCGAGGTGGTGTACCGCGACGCACACGTCGTCGTCGCGGACAAGCCGCACTTCCTGGCCACCACCCCGCGCGGCAGCCACGTCGCCGAGACCGCGCTGGCCCGGCTCCGCCGCGAGCTGGACATCCCCACGCTCACCGCCGCGCACCGGCTCGACCGGCTCACCGCCGGGCTGGTGCTGTTCACCGTGCGGCCCGAGGAGCGGGGCGCGTACCAGACCCTGTTCCGCGACCGCCGGGTGCACAAGGAGTACGAGGCCCTCGCCGCGTACGACCCCGACGTCGCCCTCCCCCGCACCGTGCGCAGCCGCATCGTGAAGGAGCGCGGCAGCCTGACGGCGCGGGAGGTGCCGGGCGAGCCCAACGCGGTGAGCCGCGTGGAGCTGTCGGACCACGAGGGCACCGTCGGGCGGTACCGGCTGCTCCCCCGCACCGGGCAGACCCACCAGCTCCGCGTGCACATGTGCGCGCTGGGCCTGCCGATCCTCGGGGACCCGCTCTACCCGGTGGTGGAGCCGCCCGCGGCGCCCGGTGACTTCTCCCGGCCGCTGCGGCTGCTGGCCCGCGCCCTGGAGTTCACCGACCCGGTGACGGGACGGCACCACGCCTTCCGCAGCACCCGCGAGCCGGCGCCCCCGGATCCCGGCCCCCAGGCCTCCTAGGCCCCCCGCCACCAGCGCAGGAACCGCTGCCACACGCCGAGCCGCAAGGTGGCCTCCGGTACCGGCGCCGTCACGGCCGCGGGCGCGGGCGCGGTCGGCCTGGTCTCCGGCGGGGCCGCGGCCGCCTCCCGCCGCGCGGCGGACGAGGTCTCCGGTGCCGGAAGCTGCCGGAACGCGGGGCGCCGCTCGACATCCTGCGGGGGCCGGGGCCCGAACCGCACCGGCAGTTCCGCCAGGTGACGCGAGGCGATGGACTCCGTCCACCGGAGCTGGTCCTCGGCGCAGGCGAGCCGTACGTCCGGCAGCCGCATCAGCAGGGCGTCGATCCCGGCGTCGGCGATGGCACGCCCGATCTCCTGGCCGGGGCACTCGTGCGGCCCGCCGCCGAAGGCGAGGTGGGAGCGGTTGCCCTGCATGTTGGCGGCGAGATCGGGACGCACCCGGGGGTCGACGTTGCCGGGCGCGATGCCGAACAGCAGCCCGTCGCCCTTGCGGATGCGCTTGCCGCCCAGTTCGGTGTCCTGCTTGGCGAAGTAGCCGAGCACCGTACTGAACGGCGGCTCGTCCCACAGGGACTGCTCCACCGCCTCGGGGACGGTCATCTGGCCGCCGCTGAGCTGGGCGCGGAACCGGGGGTCGGTGAGGATCACCCGGAGCACGTTGGAGATGAGGTTGACGGTGGCCTCGTAGGCGGCGATCAGCACGAGCCGCAGGTGCTCGCGGATCTCGTCGTCGGTGAGTCCGGCCGGGTGGTTGATGAGGTGGCTGGCGATGTCGTCCTCTGAGCGCGCGCGGCGGCGCCGGGTGAGCCGCTCCAGGGCGTCGACGATGTACTGGTTGCTGGCGATGGCGGTGTCGGTGCCCTTGAGCATGTCGCGGGCCGCGTGCACCATGCGGTCGTCGTACTCCTCGGGCATGCCGAGGACCTGGCACATCACGGCCATGGGGAGGTGCTCGGCGAACTCGCCCACCAGGTCGGCTCGGCCGTCCTCGCAGAAGCGGTTGACCAGGCGCTGGGTGGCGCGGTTGATGTGGCGGCGCAGCGCCCGGTGGTCGATGATGCTCAGCGCGCCGTTGACGGCGCCGCGCAGCCGCAGGTGTTCGTCGCCCTCGGCGTGGGAGCAGATGGGCTGCCAGGCGATGTGCGGCATCAGCGGGTTGGCGGGGTGGACCTCGCCGTCGAGGAGGGGCTTCCAGACACGGCTGTCCCGGGTGAACTGGGAGGGCGAGCGCACCATGTGCAGGTTCTCGCCGTGGCCGAGGACCACCCACACGGGTACGTCGTCGTGCAGCAGGGCGGGGGCCACGGCACCGTGTTCCTCGCGGAGTTCCTCGTACAGGTCCGAAAGGTTCTCCGCGCCGGGGCCGTAGAGCCGGCGCAGCCCGTCCGGGCCCAGGGCGTGGGCGGGGCAGCCCGGCGGGGGGCCCGCCGTGTCCGTGCCGAACGTGGAAGGGGATTCAGGCGTCACGGTGATCGCTCCGAAGCTGAAAATCTGAGAGGAAGGGCTGGGAAGGAGGCGGTCCGGGGGTGCGGCGGCCGGACGGGGCACGCCGGTCAGACCGGGGTGCGCCTGGTGGCGAGGGTGTGCAGGAAGTGCATGAGGGTCATCAGCACGTCCCGGCTGGAGGCCCGGCGCCGTACGTCGCACTCGATGATGGGCACCCACTCGGCCAGGTCGAGGGCCGCGCGGAGCTCCGGTGCCGGGTAACGGGGCGCGTCGGGGAAGGAGTTGACGGCGACCACGAAGGGCACGCCGCGCTCCTCGAGCCGCCCCATCACGTCGAAGCTGACCTCCAGGCGGCGGGTGTCGATGAGGACGACCGCGCCGAGCGCACCCTCGAACAGGCCGTTCCACAGGAACCAGAACCGTTCCTGACCGGGGGTGCCGAACAGGTACAGCACGAGCTGCTCCGTGATGCCGATGCGGCCGAAGTCCATGGCGACGGTGGTGGCTGTCTTGCTGTCGGAGCCGAAGTTGTCGTCGACCCCGATACCCGCCTGGGTCATGGTCTCCTCGGTGGTCAGCGGTTTGATCTCGCTGACGGAGCCGACCATGGTCGTCTTGCCGACCCCGAAGCCGCCGACGATCACGATCTTCACGGCGGCCTGGGTGGTCTGCGGCAGGTGGTCCTCGACCCGTGGGCCGGGGACGGTGTCAGAGTTTTTGAAGTCCATGCATCACCGCTTCGAGGAGGGATCGGTCGGGCACGATCTGCCGGACGATCGGCGCGCGTGCCTGGACCAGGTCCGCCGCCATCAGCTCGGTGAGCAGGATGGTCACGACGCTGAACGGCAGACTCAGGTAGGCCGAGATCTCGGCCACGGACAGGGGGGCCGCGCACAGCCGGAGCAGGGACACCTGCTCCGGTGTGAGGGTCGGAGGCGGGTCCTCGGCGGCCACGACGAGGGTGACGAGGTCGATCGAGGCCCGCTCGGCCCCGGCGGCCGTGCCCGTGAGGGAGTACAGCCGCTCGGGGTTGGGAACCGCCGGTTCCCCCTCGGTCCCCGCCGCCGGGGCGGCCGGGGCGGGCTCGGGGGTGGACGGCTCCAGGGGCGTGCGCCTTCGGCGTTGGGGAGGAGTCATACGGTCTGCCCGTCACGCCGGGGCGGACTGGTCAGATGGGAGCCGATCCGGAGCACGAGGTCGCGCATCCGGGTGCTCATCATCCCCGGCTCGGTCCGCATGTCGGAGAGGACGGCGAGATAGGCGTTGGCGCCGGCCGCCATGAGGTAGAAGTAGCCGCCGTCGACCTCGATGATGACCATGCGCATCCGGCCGTCGCTGACGTGGATCTCCCCGGCCACGGCGCCGGCCAGGCTCTGCAGTCCGGCGCAGGCGGCGGCGACGCGGTCGGCGGTGTCGGGGTCGCCGCCGTGGCGGGCGATGCGCAGACCGTCGGCGGAGAGGACCACGATCTGCTGGACGCCGGGCACGCCGTCGGCGAGGTCCTTCAGCATCCAGTCGAAGTTGGCACGCTGCGAGATCACTTGAGGTCCCCCTCGTTGCCGGCCTCGGCGTCGGCCGGTTCGTCTTTCCTGGTGAACGCGTTCGGGTCCGGGTCGCTCTTGAGGCCCTCCATGAAGGCCTCGACCCACATGCCGGGCAGCGGCTCCTCCTTCTCCGGCGCGGCCGCGGCGGCCCGGGCGGCCGCGGCCCGCGCCTCCTTCTCCGCGCGTTCCTTCTCGGCCCGTTCGGCCGCGGCGTAGGTGTTGAGGATGTGCTCGTCCAGGGGAATGCTGATGCGGCTGCGGCGCTGCGGGAGGCCGTTGGGCGTCCACTCGGTGACGACGGGGACGTCCTCGTCGTAGTCGTCCTCGCCCGGGATGCGGGGGCCGGTGGTGGGCCTGCGGTTCTTCTTGTTGGCCGAGCCGACGTCGACGCCGTCGTTGTCCAGGGTGGAGCGGGACTGCACGCCGACGCCGTGGGCGACGCCGAAGGCGGGCTCGTCGGTGACCATGACGTGCGGCAGGACGAGGACGGCGCGGACGCCGCCGTAGGCGGACTGCCGCAGCGAGACCTGCATGTTGTACGCGGTGCACAGTCGGCCGACGACGGCGAGGCCGAGCTGGGGGCTGTCGGCGAGGCCCTGGAGGTCCTCGGCGCGCTTGGCCTCCTCGATGATCCGCTCGATCCGGGCGCGCCCCTCGGCGTTGAGCCCGGTGCCGGAGTCCTCGATCTCGACGGCGATGCCGGACTGCACCTCGTGCGCGGTGACGTGCACCTTGGTGTGCGGGGGCGAGTAGCGGGTGGCGTTGTCGAGGAGTTCGGCGGCGGCGTGCAGGATCGGCTCGACGGAGATGCCGCGGATGTTGACCTTGGCGACGGAGTGCAGCTCGATGCGGCGGTACTCCAGGATGCGGGAGAGCGCGCCGCGCAACACGCTGTAGAGCGGCACCGGTACGGGCCACTGCCGGCCGGGGCGGCTGCCGCCGAGGACGGCGATGGAGTCGGCGAGCCGGCTGATCAGGGCGTTGCCGTGGTCGATGCGGAGCAGGTCGTCGAAGACCTCGGGGTTGCGGCCGTGGTCCTCCTCCATCTCCCGGACCTCGTTGGCCTGTTGGTGGATGATCGCCTGGACGCGTCGGGCGATGTTGACGAAGGAGCGCTGCAAGGAGTCGCGCAGCGTGTCCTCACGGTCGATCACCCTGAGCACCTGGCGGACCAGCAGGCGCTGGGAGTCGGGGAGTTCGCGCCACTCGGGATGGGTGTCGATGATTTCGCGAATCACCTCATCGGGTGAGTACCCGGCCCGCATGCGGTCGAGGGTCTCGGGCACGATCTCCTGGCCGAGCCGGCGGAACTGGGCGTCCTGGGAGGCGACGCACTCGTCCAGTCGGGCGCTCCGCCGGGCCAGTTCGGCACGGAGCGCGCCGGTGTCGCGGCCGCGCCGCAGCGCCTCGGCCGCGGCGAGGACGACCAGGAGCGTCGCGATGCCGCCGCACCAGCCGACGGCGGCCCGGGCCGGCTCCGTCACCACGGCGACGGCGGCCCCGGTCACCGCGGCCATCACTATGGCCGGCAGCAACAGCACGCGTGCGTAGGGAAGTTCACGGCCACCGTGGGGCGATTGAACACTCACCATGTAAGCCCTCTGAGACGAGATCGACTGGGTGTCAGGGGTGTGATGCCGACGTACGGGTGTGATGCCTGCGTACGTGGGTAACTCTCTGGACCAACGGTATGTTTTGGGCATGTTGCGGGAACAAGCGCACGAATACCTCAACTCGGTGCGCCGCGGGCGAGCTTAGTCCGACCGGATCATCGCCGTGTCATATTCAGCGACCACCTGAAATACCCCCTTTCACAGGAGTACGCTCTGCTGATTTACACGGTGCGCACCCGTTCGCACACGTTTCGTAACGGCGTACAGGCATACGAAAACCGCCGCGCTCCCGGTGGTTCACCGGGGAGCGCGGCGGTTCAGTGACGCAACCGAGCCGTTGCGGCGGGAGGACGCGGCCGCGTCCCTGTGGAAGGACGCGGCCGTGTGCTCGTGGGACTCAGCCCACCGACGAGTACGCCACGACGCCCCGCAGCAGCCCCTCGACCGCCTTGCGGGCGTTCTTCGGCACCGTGGATCCCTCGGGCACCGCGGCGGCCTGGATCTGGCCGAGGACGTCGATGACCTGCTTGCACCAGCGGACGAAGTCGCCGGCCGGCATCTCCACCTCGCGCAGCACCTCGTCCAGGCCCTTGCCGGAGGCCCACATGTGAGCGGCCCAGGCGAAGCCGAGGTCCGGCTCGCGCTGGCCGACGCCCTCGGTCTGGCTGATCCGGAACTCCTCCTCCAGCGCGTCGAGCCGGCCCCAGATGCGCACCATCTCGCCGAGCGCCGCCTTGGCACCGCCCGACGGCACCTTCGGTGCCATCGCGTCGTCCCCGGACCGGGACTCGTACACCAGCGCCGAGACGCAGGCGGCGAGTTCGGCGGGGCCGAGCCCCTCCCACACGCCGGCCCGCAGGCACTCGCTGGCCAGCAGGTCCAGCTCGCCGTAGAGCCGGGCGAGGCGCCGACCGTGCTCGGTGACCTCGCTGCCGCGCAGGTAGTCCAGCTCGGTCAGCAGCGCCACGATCCGGTCGAAGGTCCGCGCGATGGTGTTGGTGCGGCCCTCGATACGGCGTTCCAGCTGCGAGGTGTCGCGCAGCAGCCGGTAGTAGCGCTCGGCCCAGCGGGCGTGGTCCTCGCGGTCGTTGCAGCCGTGGCAGGGGTGGGCGCGCAGTGCGGTGCGCAGCCGGGCGATCTCCCGGTCGTCGGCCGCCTGGGAGCGCTGCTTGCGGTGCCGTTCGGCGGGGATGTGCCCGGCCTTGGTGCGCAGCGCGGAGGCCAGGTCCCGGCGGGACTGAGGCGAGCGCGAGTTGAACGACTTGGGAATGCGCATCCGCTCCAGCGGCTCGACCGGGACCGGGAAGTCGATCGAGGCGAGCCGCTTGACCTGCCGTTCGGCGGTGAGGACCAGCGGGCGGGGGCCGTCGTGGTACTCCATGCCGCGGTGGCCGCCCACGCGCCCGGCCGGCAGCCCGGGATCGAGCACGAGGGCGAGGCCCGCGTACTTGCCGGTGGGCACGTGGATCACATCACCGGGGCGGAGCTTCTCCAGGGCGACGGCGGCCTCGGCGCGCCGCTGGGCCGCGCCCTGCCGGGCCAGCTCCGTCTCGCGGTCCTTCAACTCCCGGCGCAGCCGCGCGTACTCCTCGAAGTCGCCCAGGTGGCAGGTCATCGACTCCTTGTAGCCGTCGAGACCCTCCTCGTTGCGCTGCACCTGGCGGGAGATGCCGACGACCGACTTGTCCGCCTGGAACTGCGCGAACGAGGTCTCCAGCAGCTCGCGCGAGCGGTGCCGGCCGAACTGTTCGACCAGGTTGACCGCCATGTTGTACGACGGCCGGAAGCTGGAACGCAGCGGATACGTCCGCGTCCCGGCGAGGCCGGCGAGGTGGTCCGGGCTCATGCCGCGCTGCCAGAGCACGACCGCGTGACCCTCGACGTCGATGCCGCGGCGGCCGGCCCGGCCGGTGAGCTGGGTGTACTCGCCCGGGGTGATGTCGGCGTGCTGCTCGCCGTTCCACTTGACGAGCTTCTCCAGGACCACCGAGCGCGCGGGCATGTTGATGCCGAGCGCGAGGGTCTCGGTGGCGAAGACGGCCTTGACCAGTCCTCGGACGAAGAGTTCCTCGACGACCTCCTTGAAGGTCGGCAGCATGCCCGCGTGGTGGGCGGCGATGCCGCGCTCCAGGCCCTCCAGCCACTCGTAGTAGCCGAGGACGTGCAGGTCCTCGCGCGGGATGGAGGCGGTGCGCTCCTCCACCAGGGCGCGCACCTCCTCGCGCGCGTCGTCGTCGTTGAGCCGCAGTCCGGCGTACAGGCACTGCTGGACGGCGGACTCGCAGCCGGCCCGGCTGAAGAGATGAAGGTGATGGCGGGCAGCAGCCCCGCGGCGTCGAGCCGTTCGATCACCTCGGGGCGGCCCGGGGTCCACACCCGGGTGCGGCTGCGGCGGTCCCGCTCGCGGTCGGCCTCGCGCATCGCGCGGCCCCGTCTGCGGTCGCGGTAGAGCGGGCGGGCGGCCTCCGTGCGGGCCAGTCGCGTCAGGTCCGGGTTGACGGCCTTCTTCTGCCCCTCGCCCTCCTCGAACAGGTCGTACATCCGGCGCCCGGCGAGCACGTGCTGGAACAGCGGCACGGGCCGGTGCTCGGAGACGATGACCTCGGTGTCGCCGCGCACGGTGTCCAGCCAGTCGCCGAACTCCTCGGCGTTGGAGACCGTCGCCGACAGGGAGACCAGCGTCACCGACTCGGGCAGGTGGATGATCACCTCTTCCCAGACGGCGCCGCGGAAGCGGTCGGAGAGGTAGTGCACCTCGTCCATGACCACGTACCCGAGCCCCGTCAGCGTCTGCGAGCCCGCGTACAGCATGTTCCGCAGCACCTCGGTGGTCATCACGACCACCGGGGCGTCGGAGTTGACGCTGTTGTCGCCCGTGAGCAGGCCGACCTTGCCGCTGCCGTAGCGGCGGCACAGGTCGGCGTACTTCTGGTTCGACAGCGCCTTGATGGGCGTCGTGTAGAAGCACTTGCGGCCCTGTTCCAGGGCGAGGTGGACGGCGAACTCGCCGACGATCGTCTTGCCCGAACCGGTGGGCGCGGCCACGAGCACACCCTTGCCGCCCTCGAGTGCCCGACAGGCCTCGATCTGGAAGGGGTCGAGGCC
The DNA here is from genome assembly GCF_030816915.1 of Streptomyces sp. B3I8. Lineage (NCBI taxonomy): Bacteria > Bacillati > Actinomycetota > Actinomycetes > Kitasatosporales > Streptomycetaceae > Streptomyces > Streptomyces sp. B3I8. The sequence continues at coordinate 1,206,814 of NZ_JAUSYN010000002.1, forward strand.
GAAGTCGTACATCTCGCGGAAGGACGCGAGTGCGGTGGCCTGCTCGGCGGCCCGCTTACGGGCTGCCGCATACCGCTCGGCCGGAGAGAGATCCTCTGTCATCGTACTTTCGAGCGTACCGGGCCCCACCGACAACGGGACGATCTTTATCGGGATCCCCGCTCCGACCTGCGGATACGACTGTGGGCCCCACCGTCGTCCCGGTGGGGCCCACAGCCCTGTCCGCCCTCGGTGGTCCGAGGCTCACGTCACGTCGTCGTAGCCGTTGACCCGTTCCGCGGTGGTCTGTTCCGGCAGCACGCGGCCGGCGGTGACCGGCTCGACCTCGTCGATGGACTCGGGCGTCAGATCCAGCTCGGACGCCTCGTCGTCGGCGGGGCCGGACAGTGCGCGGCGGCGCTTGCGCCGGTCGTTGACCAGCGAGAAGGCGACCGCGCCGAAGTACAGGACCCAGATCGGTCCGGCGAGGGCGAGCATGCTCAGCGGGTCGGTGCTGGGGGTGGCCACTGCGGCGAAGACAGTGATGCCCATGATCATGCCCCGCCACCAGCCGAGCATCCGGCTACCGGTGATCACGCCGGTGAGATTGAGCATGACCAGCAGCAGGGGCAGCTCGAAGGAGAGCCCGAAGACGACCACCATGCGCGTCACGAGCTGCAGCAGGTCGTCCAGCGGCAGGAAGTTGTTGACCTCCTTGCTCGGCGTGAACTGGAGCAGCACCTTCGCCGTGGTGGGCAGCACCTTGTACGCGAAGAAGGCGCCGCCGAAGAACAGCGGGGCGCCGGTGAAGACGAAGGCGTAGGCGTACTTGCGCTCGTGCCGGTGCAGTCCCGGCGCGACGAACGCCCAGAGCTGGTAGAGCCAGACCGGCGACGCGAAGACCACACCGGCCGTCAGGGAGACCTGGAGCGCGAGGGTGAACGGGGCGAGGAGCCCGTTGATCGTGATGCGCGCGCACGGGCTGGAGTCGGTGGACTTCGCCAGCTCCTCGAAGCTCTGCTTGCAGCCGACCGAATTGAGGACCGGGTCGGTCAGGAAGTTGATGATGTCGTTGTAGAAGAAGGCGGCGACGATCGTCACGACGACGATGGCCAGCAGTGCCTTCGCGAGCCGGTTGCGGAGCTCGCGCAGGTGATCCGCGAGGGGCATCCGCCCCTCGGGATCCTTCTCCTTCTTGCGGGCAGGCTTGGGCAACCCACGTCCTCATCTCGTGCGGCAGGCCGGAGGCGTCCGGCCGTGCGTCAGCGCTTGGTCGTGTCCGACGGCTCGGTGACCGGGCGGGAGCTGGTCACGTCACCGGGGGCGGCCTGGATGGTGCGCTGCGCGGCGGCCTCCTCGGGGGTCGGCGGGCCGGCCGGGGCGGCGGGCGTCTTGCCGTCGTCCTTCATCGCCTTGGCCTCGCTCTTGAGGATGCGCGCGGACTTGCCGAGGGAACGCGCCATGTCCGGAAGCTTCTTGGCGCCGAACAGCAGGATGATGACGACGAGGATGAGAATGATCTCGGGAGCGCCGAGCCTTCCGAACATAAGTCTCTACCTTCTCACCGAGGCGGGCTGGGGGACGTACTGTGGTCCGACCGTTCGGACAGATGTCCGACTGTCGTCCGCAGCGATCGTAACGCCCAGGGGTAAACGTGAGGCAATCCCTGTGCGTACTCCCGATGCGGCCCGCGCCTCGAATCTCGGGCCGCAGGCCAGACTACCTGCCAATGCCACGGGGGTGACAGGGCTGGCCCCCGCCCCCGTGAACGGCGTAGGGCTGTACCGGTCCGCGGATCCGCCGTGCGGGCGCGGGCATCTCCTCACAGCCGCTCGGCCACCCGGGCCGCCGCCTTCTCCAGATCGTCCGCCGCCCGCCCGATCCGCTGCGCCGCGACGGCCACCTCACGTCCCAGCCGCCCCGCCTCGACGAACACCCGCACGGCGAACACCGCGAGCACCACGAGCCCCGCGAACCCCAGGGCCACCGCGACCATCGCCCAGACCATGTCCGTCCGCCCCCCTAGACCCGGCCGGCCGAGGCCGTGGAGTGCAGGCGCAGCGTCCGCACCCCGCCCCCGACGAGCAGTTCCACGATCCGCTCCCCCGCCGGCTTGCGCACCGCCGCCCCGCACTCGGGGCAGGTGAAGGAGTAGAACGTCGTCCGGTCACTCGCCCCGATCGCCAGCCGCAGCGCGCCCGCGCCCAGCTCGAACCGGGACCGGCAGTCCGGGCAGCCGGCCCGGAACACCACGTCGGCCACTCTGCGCATCCCGGCGAACGCCGTCCGCACGGACACCTCGGGTGTCTCCGCGGCCGGCCCGTACCCCGTGGCTGCGGCTGCACGTCCCGCTTCCGGCTCCCAGGCTGACGTACCCGACCCCGCCGACACGCTCACAGCCCCTGCTCCTGCCTGTCGTACAACCCGTCACCGACCCCGTGCGCCGCCGACACCGCGCCGTGCGGTGCGCCGTCCTGCGGTGCCGCGCCCCGCGCTCCGGAGCCGTTCTCGCCCGCGTCGTCGTACGCCGCGAGTGCCGCCCGCGCCGCTTCCCGCGCGCTGTCCGCGAGGTCCGCCGGCGCGACGATCCGCCCGTCCCGCCCCAGTCGCAGCGCGAGGCGCCGCAGCGAGGCCGGGTCGGGGGTGCGCAGAGTGATACGCAGTCCGCCGTCGTCGAGCTCATCGGCGCTGTCGTGCGGGTAGTACTCGGCGACCCAGCGCCCGCCCGGACCGACCTCGATCACGACCTCGGGGTCCTCGGCCGCGGGCTGGACCAGCCCCTCGGACAGGTCCCTCAGCTCCACCTCCGGCGGCGCGGAGGGCTCGTCCAGGATCCGGATCTCCGCGACCCGGTCGAGCCGGAAGGTGCGGCGTGCCTCGGAGCGGCGGCACCACGCCTCCACGTACGTGTGGCCGACGCTGACCAGACGGATCGGGTCGATCTCACGTTCGGTGACCTCGTCGCGGGCGGGCGAGTAGTAGCGGATCCACAGCCGCCGCCGTTCGGAGATCGCCCGGTCGACGTCGGCGAAGACGCCGCCCTCGGACTCGAACGTCACCGACAGCCGGGAGCTGGCGCCGGCGGCCTCGCCCGCGGCCGTCTCCACCTTGGCGGTGGCGCGCACCAGCGCCAGCCGGTCGCTCTCGCGCAGCCCGGGGAGCGTCGCGACGGCGCGGGCGGCGACCAGCAGCGCCGTCGCCTCGTCGGCGGCGAGCCGCAGCGGTTCGGCGGCCTCGGCGCCCAGCGCCGCCGGGTTGTGCCACCAGATGCGGTCACCGTCGGTGTCGATGTCGAGCAGGTCACCGCCGCGGAAGCTGGTGCCGCACATGGGCAGCACGTCGAGGTCGGAGACGAGCTCCTCCTCGGTGATCCCGAACGCGCGGGCGACGTCCTCGATCCGGGCGCCCGGCCGCTCGCGCAGATACGTCACCAGGGACAGCATCCGCCGGGTCTGGTCGATCGCGTTCACCGGCCGGGCCGGCTTGCCTGCCACTGTCCTCAACGCCCCCCTCGGACCCCGGCCACGGCACGCAGCCGGTCCACCACGTCGGCCCGCAGTTCGGCAGGCTCCACGACCACCACGTCGGGCCCGAACTCGACCAGCCAGGCATCCAGCCCGTGCCCGTACGGAATCTCCAACTCGTCCCAGCCGTTCCCGAGTTCCCGGACCACGGTGGCCTTCGCCCGAAGGGGGTAACCGGCGCCGGACCGCAGCCGGATCCGCGCCGACCGGTCGGTGATCTCCCCGGCCCAGCCCGCGACGGTCTCGCGCACGGTCACCACGTCGGGGACGGGCGCGGTGAACCGGCCCGCCCGGCTGCGCACCCGGCCGGTGATCCGGGAGAGCCGGAAGACCCGCTCGGCGCCCCGGTCGCGGTCGAAGCCTGCCAGGTACCAGTGGCCGCGCCAGCACTCCAGCGCCCAGGGCTCGACCTGGCGGGGCTCGGGGCGGGCGGCGGAGGCCTTGCGGTAGTCGAACACCACGAGCCTGCGGTCGCGGCAGGCCAGCATCAGCGGTTCGAACGCGGCCTCGTGCACGGGGATGCGCGGTTCCAGCGCGCCGTGCGCCCCGTAGGGGTCCACGTCCTCGGGGATGCCGGCCGCGCGCAGTTTCTGCAGGGCCCCGCTGGCCGCGCCCGCGAGGCGGGCCTGCTGCCACACCTTGGCGGCCAGGCCGAGCGCGGCGGCCTCCTCGGCGTCGAGGGTGATGGCCGGCAGCCGGTTGCTGTCGCGGCGGGCCAGATAGCCGACCTCGCCGTCGATATTCTCCACGGTCTCGATGACCAGGCCCAGCTCGCGCAGGTCGTCCTTGTCCCGCTCGAACATGCGATTGAACGAGTCGTCCGCCGTGGTCGTCCCGCCGGACCCGGCGGCCACGCCGTTGCCCGGCCCGAACGCCTCGACATAGGCCTCGATGGATTCGCGCAGCTCGCGCTTGCTGAGCGGCCGCCGCGTCCCGAGCAGACACAGCGCCAGGTTCATCAGCCGCTCGGCCTTGGCAATGGCCATCGACGCCCTACGCCCTTCCCCTATGTGCTTCTGAGCGACGACCGTACCGCTCCATCGTCGCGCGGCAAAAGCCGAGGGCCCGCGCCCGGACGGGCATGGGCCCCGAGTGATCGCGTACGGTCCCGGTTCCGGTCTCGTTCGTGCAGCGACCGGCCGGAACAGGTCGGTCACGACCACCGCGGCACGGGCGGCGGCGAAGCCGTCCCGACGCCACCGGGCACCGGGCACCGAGCACCGAGCACCGAGCACCGGTTCAGCGCGTAACCCGCTCACGGCCTCACGGCGTCAGCGCGACTTCACGGCCACCAGGTCGCAGACGAAGATCAGCGTCTCGCCCGGCTGGATCGCGCGGCCGGCGCCGCGGTCGCCGTACGCCAGGTCCGCGGGGATGATCAGCTGGCGGCGGCCGCCGACCTTCATGCCCTGCACGCCCTTGTCCCAGCCCTGGATGACCTGGCCGACACCGAGCTGGAACTCCAGCGGGGTGCCGCGGTTGTAGGAGGCGTCGAACTCCTCGCCGGTCGAGAACGCCACGCCCACGTAGTGGACCTGGACGAAGTCACCCGCCTTGGCCTCGGGGCCGTCGCCCTCCCACAGGTCCTTGATCTCGAGGTCGGCCGGCGGCTCGCCGCCCGGGAAGTCGATCTCGGGCTTGTCGATGCTCACTTCTCCAGCTCCCGCATGTCGTTAGGGCAGTACAACGGACATCCAACAGACAACGTGGACAGTCTCGCATCTCCCGCCGTGTCACATGGCCGCGAGGATGTCCACGGAGAAGACCAGCGTGGAGTCCTTCTTGATGGCGTCGCCGGCCGGCGGGGTGTCGCCGTACCCCAGGTCCGGCGGGACCACGAGGAGCACGCGGCTGCCGACCTTCTTTCCGGTCAGCCCCTGGGTCACGCCCTTGAGGACCTGTTCCATCTGCGCCAGCGAGAACTGGTTCAGCGACTTGCGCGCGTACGTGGACTCGAACTTCTTACCGCCCTTCCAGACCACGCCGACCATCTGCACCAGCACGGTCTGGTCCTTCTTGACGGCCGGGCCGTCGCCCTCGAGCACGTACGCGGAGACCAGCTTCTTCGGCGGGGCACCCCCCGGAACCTTCACGGACGGCTCCGTGCCGTCCGTGTTCGTGCCCACCGTGGGCAGGGCGGCGTCGCTTCGCCCAACCTTCTCGCCCTTGGCGGAGCTCGTGGCGTTGAACGTCTCCTGGATGTCGATGACGAAGACCAGCGTGTCGGTACCCTTGATGCCCGCCTGGCTGTTGCCGTCCTTGCCGTAGCCCCAGGTCGGCGGGACGGCCGTCTCGATGCGGCTGCCTGTCTTCTTCCCCTCCAGGGCGTAGCGCCAGCCGTCGATGACACCGCCCTGGGCGAGCTGGATGAGCAGCGGCGTCCCGCGGTCGTAGGAGTTGTCGAAGACCTTCCCGGTGTTCCAGATCTGGCCCAGGTAGTGGGCCTGCACGAAGTCGTTCTCGGCGACCGTGCGGCCGCCGCCGGCGATGACCGTACGGACCGCGATGTCCTTCGAGGGGTCCCCGCTGCCCTTGGCCACGGTCGGCTTCTCACCGAACTTCTTCCCCGCGGTGATGGCCGGCAGCGGTCCGTCCACGATCTTCGGCGGCGGCGCGGCGGACGTGGCCGACGCGGAGGGCGAGGGGCTGTCGCCGGTCTTGCTGCCGGAAGAGTCGTCGCCGCAGCCGGCGAGCGTGACCAGCCCCGCGGGCAAGGCGGCGAGAAGGAGGGAGCGTCGGCGCACTTGGGTGCCTCAATCGATCGGTCTTGCGACGGCCTCACCGGCGGCGGGCCGGGTGCCACGGACGGAAGTGCGCGCAACTCTACGACGTGAGAAGGGCGCCGCACGGTTAACGTGCGGCGCCCGTGTGGCGTTCCGGGACCGGGCCCCAGACGCCTTTTCCCACCCGCCGGGTATCACCCGACGGGTATCACCCGCCGGATCTCACATGCCGGCGATCAGCTTCTCCACCCGGTCGTCCACCGAGCGGAACGGGTCCTTGCACAACACGGTGCGCTGCGCCTGGTCGTTGAGCTTGAGGTGCACCCAGTCGACGGTGAAGTCCCGGCGCTGTTCCTGGGCCCGCCGGATGAAGTCGCCGCGCAGGCGTGCCCGAGTGGTCTGCGGGGGAACCGACTTGCCCTCGAAGATCTTCAGGTCGTTGCAGATCCGGGTGGCCTGGCCCTTCCTCTCCAGCAGGTAGTACAGCCCGCGCCGCCGGTGGATGTCGTGGTACGCGAGGTCTATCTGGGCGACCCGCGGGTGCGACATCGTCATGTTGTGCTTGGCCCGGTACCGCTCGATGAGCTTGTACTTCATGACCCAGTCGATCTCGGTACCGATCCTGTCCAGGTCCTCGGCCTCGATGGCGTCCAGGGTGCGGCCCCACAGTTCCAGCACCTGCTCGACGGTGCCGGTGCGGATGCCGCGGCGCTCGCAGAAGTCGAGCGCCTTCTCGTAGTACTCGCGCTGCACCTCCAGGGCGGAGGCCTCACGACCGCTGGCCAGGCGCACCTTGCGGCGGCCGGTGATGTCGTGACTGACCTCGCGGATCGCCCGGATCGGGTTCTCCAGGGTCAGGTCGCGCATCACCGTGCCGGCCTCGATCATGCGCAGGACGAGGTCGGTGGCGCCGACCTTGAGCAGCATCGTCGTCTCGGACATGTTCGAGTCGCCCACGATGACGTGCAGTCGGCGGTAGCGCTCGGCGTCCGCGTGCGGCTCGTCACGCGTGTTGATGATGGGCCGGGACCGCGTCGTCGCCGAGGAGACGCCCTCCCAGATGTGCTCGGCACGCTGGCTGACGCAGTACACCGCGCCCCGCGGGGTCTGCAGCACCTTGCCGGCACCGCACAGCAGCTGCCGCGTGACGAGGAACGGAATGAGGATGTCCGCGAGCCGCGAGAACTCCCCGTGCCGGGCCACCAGGTAGTTCTCGTGGCAGCCGTAGGAGTTTCCGGCGGAGTCGGTGTTGTTCTTGAAGAGGTAGACGTCGCCCGCGATTCCCTCCTCGTGCAGGCGGCGTTCGGCGTCGACAAGCAACCCTTCGAGAATGCGCTCGCCGGCCTTGTCGTGAGTGACCAGTTCGGTCACGTTGTCACATTCGGGTGTCGCGTATTCGGGGTGGGAGCCGACGTCCAGATACAGACGGGCTCCGTTTCGCAGAAACACATTGCTGCTGCGGCCCCATGACACGACACGGCGGAAGAGGTACCGCGCCACCTCGTCAGGCGACAGACGACGCTGTCCCCTGAACGTGCACGTGACGCCGTACTCGTTCTCGAGCCCGAAAATGCGGCGGTCCATGACTGAACATTACGCCCGATCACCCGAACTGAAACGGGGTTGGGCAGTACGGTCTGGATCATTTTCCGGTGAAACCCGGACGACCGCGCCCGGCGCGGGAGCCGCGAGGACCCGCGCGGTGGCGAGCAGCACCAGCAGGGAGACGGCTCCCGCCGCCGCCGGCACCGCGAAACCGGCCACCGCGCCGCCCGCCTGGACCACGGGTCCCGTGAGGCCGGTGCCGAGGGAGGAGCCCACGGTGAACGTCGTCACGAGCCAGGAGAACGCCTCGGTGACCGTGCCGGCCGGGGCGTGCCGGTCGACGAGGAGGAACGCGCAGGCGATTCCCGGGGCCAGGAACACGCCGGAGACCGCCGCCAGCGCCACCATGCCCGGCACGTCCGGCATCAGTGTGAGCGGCAGGTAACAGACCGCCAGCAGGGCGACCAGGACGCGCAGTCGCCGCTCCGGCGTGCTCTTCCATCGCCGCGCCCCGTACACCGCGCCGCCGACGAGGGCGCCGAGGCCGAGGGCGGCCATCAGCCACCCGTAGACGGCGTCGCCGCCGTGGTCGTCGGCGTAGGACACCGCGGCCACGGTGATGGAGCCGAGGGCGACGCCGACGAAGAGGAAGGCGCCGAGCAGGGCGAGCAGGCCGGGCGAGCGCAGGGCGCCGAGCCAGTGCGCCTCCCGCGGTGCCGAGCGCCACGCGCGCGAGGGCGGCGAGGAAACCACCCAGAGGGCGCCCAGCACGCCCAGGACGTTGAGCACGAGCAGCGCGGCCCGCTCCGACCACAGCGACACGCACAGGGTCACCAGGAGCGGTCCGGCGGTGAACATGACCTCCTGGGCGACGGCGTCCATCGCGTACGCCGTGGGCACCTGTTCCTCGCGGCGCAGCACGCTGGGCCACAGGGCGCGCAGGCCGCCCTCCAGCGGCGGGGCGAACAGCCCGGCGACCGCGACGGCGGCGTAGGCGAGCGGCAGCGGGTCGGTGCCGGAGAGGGCGAGGACGGCCATGGCGAGGGCGGAGACGAGCGCGGCGGGGAGCTGCACGCGCGGCTGTCCCCGCAGGTCGACGAGGCGGCCCAGCAGCGGCTGCCCCACGGCATTGGCGACGCCGTACACCGCGGCCAGGACGCCGGCGAGGCTGTAGCTGCCGCCCTGGCCGCGGACGAACAGCACCAGCGCGATCGAGGCGGTGGCGTTGGGCAGCCGCCCGGTCAGGGTGCCGGCCAGCAGGCGCGCGGCGTGCTTCGTGCGGAGGATCTCCAGGTATCCCGCGGCCATGCCGCACCCCTCTCGGCGCTTCCCGGTGTTACGTATAACGTGTCCCCGCATACGTACCATGTGCGCTGTTCACTGGTCCAGACGAAGGAGCGGCCCCGCGGTGGCACCCCACAGCACGCGCCCGACCAGCCGGGATGTCGCCCGGGCCGCGGGGGTGTCGCAGGCGGCGGTCTCCCTGGTGTTCGGCGACAAGTGGCGCGGACGGGTCTCGGAGACCACCGCCGAACGGGTCCGCGCCGCCGCCCACCGGCTCGGCTACCGGCCCAACCTGGCCGCCCGCAACCTCCGCCTCGGCCGCACCCGCACCGTGCTGCTCGTGGTGCCCGCGCTGACCACCGAGTTCTTCGGCGGCGTGTACACCGGCGCCGCCCGCGTCGCCGCCGACCACGGCTTCGGCCTGGTGCTCTACCCCTCCCCCGAGGGCGTCGGGCCCGCCCGCGACCCGTTCCCCTCCGCCCGGTCCGCCCTGGACGGCGTCATCGCCTCCTCCATGGCCGCCGACGCCCTCACCGCGCTGCGCGGCGACGAGCTGCCGCTCGTGATGCTGGACAGCGACCCGGACGGCAGCCCGGGGGCCGCCACGGTCAACCTGGACATCGCCGCCGGCATGCGCGCGGTCGCCGGTCATCTGCTCGGTCTCGGCCACCGGCGCTTCCTGCACCTGGCGGCCGACGTGCCCTCCTGGACCTTCCAGGTACGCGCGCGGGAGCTGGCCGCGTGTCTGCACGCGGTTCCGGACGCCGTGCTGCGCACCGCGTGCGCCCCCATCTCGATCGGGGCCGCGGTGGCCGCCGCCCGGGCCGCCCTGACCGCGCCCGGCCCCCGGCCGACCGCGCTGGTGTGCGACGACGACCTGCTCGCCGCGGGCGCCTACAAGGCCGCCCGTCGGCTCGGCCTGCGCGTCCCCGACGACCTCTCCGTCACCGGGGTGGACGACCTCGGGCTCGCCTCGGCCCTCGAACCCGAGCTCACGACCGTGCGCCTGGACGCCGAGCGATTCGGCGAGCGCGGCATGCACGCCCTCCTGGCCGTGCTGGAGGGCCGCCCGGCGGAGGTGGGCGACATCCCGGTGGAGCTGGTCGTACGCGGCTCCACGGCGCGGCCGCCGGCGGCCGTCTGACACACCGGTGCCCCGGCCGCGCGGACGCGGACCGGGGCACCCGGGGTGAGGCGGTGTGCGGTCAGTCCGCCTCGGGGTCCGTCTTCTCGATGCCGGCCGCGCCGCCGTCCGCATCGCCGTCCCCGTCGGCGCCGCCCGCCGGGCCGGCGTCGCCCGCCAGCAGCCGCGAGAGCCGGTCGCCGACGATCCGCCTGAACTTGCGCTTCTGCGGCCGCGTACGGTCCAGGACGGCCACCTCCAGGCGCTCCGCGGGGATCTCCCGCTCGCTGCCGTTGGTGTCCCGCGACAGCGCCTGCACGGCCAGCTTCAGCGCCTCCGCGAGCGTCATGCCGTCGCGGTGCCGCTGGTCGAGGAAGGTACTGATCTGCTCCGCGTTGCCGCCGACCGCGACCGAGCCGTGCTCGTCCACGATCGAACCGTCGTGCGGCAGCCGGTAGATCTGGTCGCCCTCGGGGGTCTCCCCCACCTCGGCGACGACCAGTTCCACCTCGTAGGGCTTCTCGGCCGCGCTGGAGAAGATCGTGCCCAGCGTCTGCGCGTACACGTTCGCCAGGCCCCGGGCGGTCACGTCGGTCCGGTCGTAGGTGTAGCCCCGCAGGTCGGCGTAGCGCACGCCGCCGATCCTGAGGTTCTCGTACTCGTTGTACTTGCCGGCCGCGGCGAAGCCGATCCGGTCGTAGATCTCGCTGAACTTGTGCAGCGCGCGGGACGGGTTCTCACCGACGAAGACGATGCCGTCGGCGTACTGCAGCACCACCAGGCTGCGGCCGCGGGCGATGCCCTTGCGGGCGTACTCCGCCCGGTCCGCCATCGCCTGCTGAGGGGAAACATAGAACGGCGTCGACACCGGTTATCCGTCCCTTTCTGTGGAAGTCACTCGAATCACCTCGAACAAGACCGGGCGCCGTCAGAGCAGCGAGGCCCGCGGGCCGTCGGGCTGTTCCAGGCGCCGCTGGAGGATCGAGCGGGCGATCCCGGAGGACTCCTCCTCCGTCAGCCGGCGGAAGCCGTCCTCGGTGATCACGGTGACGATCGGATAGATCCGGCGTGCGACATCGGGACCGCCGGTCGCCGAGTCGTCGTCCGCCGCGTCGTACAGGGCCTGGACCACGAGCGTCGTGGCCTGCTCCTCGGTCAGGTCCTCGCGGTAGAGCTTCTTCATGGCGCCGCGGGCGAAGACCGAGCCGGAGCCCGTGGCCGCGAAGTTGGTCTCCTCGGAGCGGCCGCCGGTGACGTCGTAGGAGAAGATCCGCCCCCGGTCGCGGTCCACGTCGTAGCCCGCGAAGAGCGGGACCACGGCCAGGCCCTGCATGGCCATGCCGAGGTTGGAACGGATCATCGTGGACAGGCGGTTGGCCTTGCCCTCCAGGGAGAGCTGGGCACCCTCCACCTTCTCGAAGTGCTCCAGCTCCAGCTGGAACAGCTTCACCATCTCCACGGCCAGACCCGCCGTGCCGGCGATGCCCACCGCGGAGTACTCGTCCGCGGGGAACACCTTTTCGATGTCCCGCTGCGCGATGACATTGCCCATGGTCGCCCGCCGGTCCCCGGCGAGCACCACGCCGCCAGGGAAGGTGACGGCCACGATCGTCGTGCCGTGCGGGGCCTCGATCACTCCCTGGGTGGGGGGCAGCTGCCGCCTGCCGGGCAGCATCTCCGGCTGGTGCTCGGAGAGGAAGTCCATGAAGGACGAGGACCCGGGCGTCAGGAAGGCAGCCGGCAGACGCCCGGTGCTACGAGTGTTGGCTTCCACGCGTTTCCTTCCACGTGAGACTGCGGCCCCGCCTGGATCAGCCGAGCCGATCATCAAATCCGTGCACGGACCCTACCCGCACCGGGGCCGGTCATCCGCCCCGGTGTCGGCCCGGTGCCGGCGTACTCGCCGGGGCCGGCACCGGGCGGTGCGCCGGGTGCTACTCGCCGCCCTTTTGCACGAAGGACCGGACGAAGTCCTCGGCGTTGGACTCGAGGACGTCGTCGATCTCGTCCAGGACGTCGTCCACGTCGTCGTTGAGCTTCTCCTGGCGCTCCTTGAGGTCCTCCGAGCCCTGCGCGTCCTGCGCCTGCTCCTCGACCTCCTCCGTGGAGCGCGTCGCCTTCTGCTGGCCGCCGCCGGTGTCCTTGGTCGCCATTACCCTCACCCCGCTCAGTTCGGTTCGCCCGACATGGTCGGCATTCCTGCCGATCGGTGATGATCAGACCCTACTCGCCGGGTCCGACATCGGCTCCGTGATCGGATCATTCCCTCGCACCGCGGTTTCCACCCCGCCCGGCGGGATCGGCCGGGCGGGCCGCTCATCCGCCCGACAACACCCTGACCAGGTCCTCGGCGGTGCGGCAGCGGTCGAGCAGTTCCTTGACGTGATTACGCGTTCCGCGAAGCGGTTCCAGCGTGGGTACCCGCTGCAAGGAGTCCCGACCCGGCAGATCGAAGATCACCGAGTCCCAGGAGGCGGCGGCCACGTCGTCGGCGTACTGCTCCAGACACCGGCCGCGGAAATAGGCGCGGGTGTCCTCCGGCGGCTGCGTGCGGGCCCGCTCGACCTCGCCCTCGTCCAGCAGCCGTTTGATCCGCCCGCGGGCCGCCAGACGGTTGTACAGGCCCTTCTCGGCGCGCACGTCCGCGTACTGCAGGTCCACGAGATGCAGCCGGGCGGCGTCCCAGTCCAGGCCGTCGCGGCGCCGGTAGCCCTCCATGAGCTCCCGCTTGGCGACCCAGTCCAGCTCGCCGGCCAGGCTCATGGGGTCGTTCTCCAGCCGGTTGAGGGTGTCCTCCCACCGGGTGAGGACGTCCTTGGTCTGCTCGTCCGCGTCGGCGCCGTAGCGCTCCTCGACGTACTTGCGGGCCAGCTCGTAGTACTCCATCTGCAGTTGCACCGCGGTGAGCGTGCGCCCGCTGCGCAGGGTGACGAGCTGCCGCAGGGTGGGATCGTGGGAGACCTGGTGCAGGGTGCGTACGGGCTGGTCGACGGCGAGGTCGACGGCGATGAAGCCGTCCTCGATCATGGAGAGCACCAGGGCCGTGGTGCCCACCTTCAGATACGTCGAGATCTCGGACAGGTTCGCGTCGCCGATGATCACGTGCAGCCGGCGGTATTTCTCGGCGTCGGCGTGGGGCTCGTCACGGGTGTTGATGAGGGGGCGCTTGAGCGTCGTCTCCAGGCCCACCTCCACCTCGAAGTAGTCCGCGCGCTGGCTGAGCTGGAAGCCGTGCTCGTGGCCGTCCTGGCCGATGCCGACGCGACCGGCGCCGGTGACGACCTGGCGGGAGACGAAGAAGGGCGTCAGGTGGCGCACGATGTCCGAGAAGGGCGTCTCCCGCTTCATCAGGTAGTTCTCGTGCGTGCCGTAGGAGGCGCCCTTGTTGTCGGTGTTGTTCTTGTACAGGTGGATCGGCTGGGCACCGGGGAGCTGGGCGGCCCGCTCGGCGGCCTCGGCCATGATCCGTTCACCGGCCTTGTCCCACAGCACGGCGTCCCGCGGGTTGGTGACCTCGGGGGCGCTGTACTCGGGGTGGGCGTGGTCGACGTAGAGGCGTGCCCCGTTGGTGAGGATCACATTGGCGAGGCCGATGTCCTCGTCGGTGAGCTGAGTGGAGTCGGCGGCCTCACGGGCGAGGTCGAAGCCCCGCGCGTCCCGCAGCGGATTCTCCTCCTCGAAGTCCCAGCGGGCCCGGCGGGCCCGGTGCATCGCCGCCGCGTAGGCGTTGACGATCTGGGACGAGGTGAGCATGGCATTGGCGTTGGGGTGGCCGGGGACGGAGATCCCGTACTCCGTCTCGATGCCCATTACTCGCCGTACGGTCATGCGGCCCTCCTTGCCCGGCGGCGCCCTCGGTCGGGGGCGGCGCTCAAGTACCGCTGGTGCTCCGATGCGCGTGCGGTGCCCGTCCCCGCACGGCGCGACGCGGCGGTACGAAAGAGCCTAGAACGCCTCTGCGCTGGTGGGGAGATCATTTGCGTCATTGGTGGTCCGACTGTGGCCGGTAAAGCAGACGGCTGCGGGTACCCGTCGTGGGCACCCGCAGCCTTCCTTGTCCTACAGGTACTGCCCGGTGTTGGCCACGGTGTCGATGGAGCGCCCGGTGTCCGAGCCCTGCTTTCCGGTGATGAGCGTACGGATGTAGACGATCCGCTCGCCCTTCTTTCCGGAGATGCGGGCCCAGTCGTCCGGGTTCGTGGTGTTGGGCAGGTCCTCGTTCTCCTTGAACTCGTCCACGCATGCCTGGAGCAGGTGGGAGACGCGGAGACCCTTCTGGTTCTTCTCCAAGAAGTCCTTGATCGCCATTTTCTTGGCGCGCCCGACGATGTTCTCGATCATGGCGCCGGAGTTGAAGTCCTTGAAGTAGAGGACTTCCTTGTCCCCATTGGCGTAGGTGACTTCCAGGAAGCGGTTTTCCTCGGATTCGGCGTACATGTGCTCGACCGCGGTCTGGATCATTCCCTGGACCGTGGAGGACTTGTCGCCACTGTGTTCGGTGAGGTCGTCGGCGTGCAGCGGAAGGCGCTCGGTGAGGTACTTGCCGAAGATGTCCTTGGCCGCCTCGGCGTCCGGACGTTCGATCTTGATCTTCACATCGAGCCGGCCGGGCCGCAGGATGGCGGGGTCGATCATGTCCTCGCGGTTGGAGGCACCGATCACCACCACGTTCTGCAGGCCCTCCACACCGTCGATCTCGGCGAGGAGCTGCGGGACGATGGTGTTCTCCACGTCCGAGCTGACACCCGAGCCGCGGGTGCGGAAGAGGGACTCCATCTCGTCGAAGAAGACGATGACGGGCGTGCCCTCGCTGGCCTTCTCACGGGCCCGCTGGAAGACCAGGCGGATCTGCCGCTCGGTCTCGCCGACGTACTTGTTGAGGAGCTCGGGACCCTTGATGTTGAGGAAGAAGCTCTTGCCGGCGGCCTGGCCGGTGACCTCGGCGACCTTCTTGGCGAGCGAGTTGGCGACCGCCTTGGCGATGAGCGTCTTGCCGCATCCGGGGGGCCCGTAGAGCAGCACACCCTTGGGCGGCCGCAGTTCGTGCTCCTTGAACAGGTCGGGGTAGAGGTAGGGCAGTTCGACCGCGTCCCGGATGGCCTCGATCTGGCCGCCGAGACCGCCGATCTGCTCGTAGCCGATGTCGGGGACCTCTTCGAGGACGAGTTCCTCGACCTCGCTCTTGGGGACGACCTCGTAGACGTAGCCGGAACGGGGCTCCATCAGCAGGGCGTCGCCGGGGCGGATGGTGATGTCGAGGAGCGGCTCGGCGAGCCGCACCACCCGCTCCTCGTCGGTGTGCCCGACCACCAGGGCCCGCTCGCCGTCCTCCAGGATCTCCTTGAGGGTGACGATGTCGCCGACGCTCTCGAACTCCATGGCGTCGACCACGTTGAGAGCCTCGTTGAGCATCACTTCCTGGCCGCGCCTGAGTGCGTCGAGCTCCACGGAGGGGCTGACGTTGACGCGGAGTTTGCGGCCACCGGTGAAGATGTCGGCCGTGCCGTCCTCGTTGGCCTGCAGGAAGACTCCGAAACCGGCCGGCGGCTGGGCGAGCCGGTCGACCTCCTCCTTGAGGGCCACGATCTGGTCGCGGGCCTCGCGGAGAGTGTTGGCCAGTCGTTCGTTCTGGGCGGACACGCCGGCCAGGTTTGTCTGCAGCTCGACGATCCGCTCTTCGAGAATCCTCGTGTGTCGCGGAGAGTCGGCGAGCTTGCGTCGCAGGACGGCGATCTCCTGCTCAAGATAGGCGATCTGCCCGGCCGGGTCGTCGGACCCGCGTCCCGGGCGGATGCCGCGGTTCATGTCGTCGTCGTGGGCTGCCACGGTCCTCACCTCCTCCAAGGGGAGCTGGACGCTTCCAGACCCTACCTGGGTGGGTGTCGATTGAAACCCCTAGATCACAAAGACGGTCGGGGTGTGTCCGATCTTCACCCTTGCGCTCTCCCTCACGCCAGGGGAATACCCACCGAACGCGGTTGGAAAGCTGCCACGGGTAGGGTCGAAGTGTTCAACACCCGCCGGAGCTGGCCGGATTCCCGTCCGGCCCGGCGCAGAAAGGACAGGGAAGATGACCGTGCAGCAGGAGGCGCCCGGCGGGGGCGAGGCGCTCGAGGTGTGGATCGACCAGGATCTGTGCACCGGCGACGGGATCTGCGCCCAGTACGCCCCGGAGATCTTCGAGCTGGACATCGACGGCCTGGCCTACGTGAAGAACGGTGACGACGAACTGCTGCAGGCCAAGGGCGCGACCACGCCCGTGCCGCTGCCGTTGCTGACGGACGTGGTGGACTCGGCCAGGGAGTGCCCGGGCGAGTGCATCCATGTGCGGCGCGTTTCGGACAGGGTGGAGGTCCACGGACCGGACGCCGTGGAGACCGCGGACGCCGGGTGACCTGAAGGTCGCAGTACGTCACTTCTGTCTGTTTTCTCACATTGGTCGCTCCTGCGCGGGCCCGTGGGCGCGCCCGGAGACGGCCGGCGCCTCAGACCCGCTCGGCCGGCGCCGGAGTGGAACGCTCGAACACGCCGTTCTTCCACTGCCACTTGGCGTGCTCGGTGACGTCGGGGCAGCAACTGGGCACGTCGGCCGAGGAGTAGCCGAGCATGGTCGCGGTGACGGCACCGTCGGCGACCGTGAAGTCGGTGACGGTGTCGCGGTCCTTGGGGTCGACGAGGGTGGCGACCACGCGCGGCTTCTTGTCGCCGGCGCCCTGGGTGAGGACGTAGACGCCGTCGGGCGGGGTGCCCATGCCCGACTCGCAGCGGACGACGGCAGCTGTCTCGGGGCGGCCGTCGCCGTCGAGGTCTCCGGCGGCCTTCTTGTGGACGACGAGTTTGTTGCGGCCGCAGTCGAGGGGGAAGGCCGCCTCGGCCGGGTCGGGCGCCGCGGTGGTGACGGGGGCGGCCTTCGCGGCCGTGTGGGTGGGCTGGGCGGCCGACGCGTGGCCGGGCTGCAGTGCGCTGGAGAGGGCGATCACGCCGGCCAGGGCCGCGGCCGTGGCGACCCAGTGGATCGGGCGTGGGGTGGCGTGGGCCAGTTCCGGGACGGCGGATTGCTGCACGAGGACGGCGTCTCCTGTGAGGGGTGTGCCGGCGGGGGTGCTCGGCATCGTGCCACACGTCACAGTCCCGGGGAACGGCGGGGTCCGGATTTCCCCAGCGGCGGTCGGGCGGGGGCCGCCAACGGTGAAGGGCCGTGGCCGAGTTCCCCGGTGTGTCGGGGAACTCGGCCACGGCCCTTGTGCGTTGTACGCGGCGCCGGGCCGCCGGGGCTGCCCGGCGGGCGGGGTCAGCGGCCGGCGGTGCCTCCGTCGGCGTTGGGACCGGCGTAGTCCTCGCCGTAGGCGCCCTTCGCGGGGCGGCGCCGGCGCATGGGCGGCTCCACGCCGTCGGCGAGGCGGCGGGCGGTGAGCAGGAACCCGGTGTGGCCGATCATGCGGTGGTCCGGACGGACGGCGAGGCCCTCGATGTGCCAGTTGCGGATCATCGTCTCCCAGGCGGTCGGCTCGTTGAAGCAGCCGATCTCGCGGATGGACTCCACGGTCCGGGCGAGCTGGGTGGTGGTGGCGACGTAGGCGCACAGGATGCCGCCGGGCACGAGCGCCTTGGAGACGGCCTCCAGGCACTCCCAGGGGGCGAGCATGTCGAGGATGACACGGTCGACCTCGGTGTCGGACAGATTGTCCTGGAGGTCGCCGACGGTGAGCTGCCAGGCGGGGTGCGGGCCGCCGAAGTAGCGCTCCACGTTGCCCTGGGCGATCTCGGCGAAGTCCGCGCGGCGCTCGTAGCTGTGCAGCATGCCCTGGTCGCCGATGGCGCGCAGCAGGAAGCTGCTGAGCGAGCCGGAGCCGACACCGGCCTCCACCACACGGGCGCCGGGGAAGATGTCGGCGAAGGCCAGGATCTGCCCCGCGTCCTTCGGGTAGACGACGGCGGCCCCGCGGGGCATGGACAGGACGTAGTCGGGGAGCAGGGGGCGCAGCGCGAGGTAGGCGACGTTCCCGGTGGTACGGACGACGCTCCCCTCGGGGGCGCCGATCAGTTCGTCGTGCGGGAAGGAACCCTTGTGGGTGTGGAAATTCTTCCCGGCTTCGAGCGTGAACGTGTAGTGGCGACCCTTGGGGTCGGTCAGCTGTACCTGGTCCCCGACTTTGAAGGGCCCGCGACGGCGGGCGGCACCGGTCGGTTCGGACATGTGCCCAGCCTAGCCTCTGTCGGGGGCCGCCCGTGACGGGGCGGTCGTCGGACGGGGGATGCGGTCGGGTCGGCCGCCGCCGTCGGACGGGGGCGTGGTCAGGCGGGGCGGGCCATCGCCCTGACGAAGGCGCGTTCCACGTCGGCCGCCGACAGGACACCGTAGATCTCGCCGGTGTCCTCCACGACGAGGTATTCCGTGGCGGGGGTGGCGCGCAGGACGTCGAGGAGTTGCTCGCCGGAGAGCTCCGCGGAGACCCGCATGCCCTCGGTGAGGTCCTGGGCGAGCCCGCCGACCGCGACCCAGGGGCGGCGGTGCTCGGGCACGCCGACGATGGCGGCCTCGCGGACCAGGGAGAGCGGCTCGCCCTGGGGGTCGACGACGACCAGGGCGCGGGCGCCGACCTCGTTGGCGCGGCGCAGCGCCTCGGAGAGGGGGGTCCCGGTCTCGACGGGGACGGCACGCCGGGTGAGGGCACGGGCGCGCAGTTCGGGCAGGTGTTCGCGCAGCCGGGCCATGCGCAGGCTGTTGCCGGCGCCGGTCCAGATGATGGCGGCGAGGATGGCCGCGAGCAGCGCGTCGGTGACCGTGTCCATGCCGCTGATGTCCTCGGGGTCGCCGCCCAGAGCGCCGGTCTGGGTGAGCAGCGGCAGCCCGATCAGGACGGCGATGGCCAGCGCGCGGCCGACCCAGGCGGCGGCGACGGTGCCGCTCATGGGGGTGCCGGTGATCTTCCAGACGACGGCGCGGAGCATGCGGCCGCCGTCGAGCGGGAGGCCGGGCAGCAGGTTGAAGGCGGCGACGATCAGGTTGGAGATCATCAGCCCGGCGAGCAGGACGCCGGGGACCGTGCCGGGTTCGACGGGGCCCATGGCGAGGTAGAAGGCGCCGGCCAGGACCAGGGAGAGCAGGGGGCCGACGAAGGCGAGGACGAACTCCCGGCCGGGTGTCTCGGCCTCCTTCTCGATCTCGGAGACGCCACCGAAGAACTGGAGCTGGATGCGGCGGACCGGGAGCTTGAAGCGCAGCGCGGCCACGGTGTGCGCGAGTTCGTGGACGAGGACGGAGGCGTAGAAGGCGACCGCGAAGAAGAGGGAGACCAGGTAACGGGCGGCGCCGAGTTCGGGCAGGACGCGGTCGAGCTGCCCGCCGAAGACCCAGGT
Source organism: Streptomyces sp. B3I8 (assembly GCF_030816915.1). Taxonomy (NCBI): domain Bacteria; kingdom Bacillati; phylum Actinomycetota; class Actinomycetes; order Kitasatosporales; family Streptomycetaceae; genus Streptomyces; species Streptomyces sp. B3I8. The sequence continues at coordinate 1,226,352 of NZ_JAUSYN010000002.1, forward strand.
GATCAGGGCGGCGACGAGGAACCAGCTCGGGGCGACGTAGACGGGTACGCCGAAGGGGCGGCCCATGAGGATTCCGCCCCCGGGGTCCTTGGGCCGACGGGTCCGCCGCGGCCCCCCGGCACCCGCACCCGCACCCGGTTCTGTGCCTGTACCTGTGCCCGCGCCCGTGGTGGCCGGGGTGTGCGCGTCCTCGTCGGGGGTCCGATTCCCGGGGGCCGGTCCGGAACCGCCGGCGTCCGGGGTCGTCCCGGTACGGGACGGATCGGTACGGGGCCCGTCAGGGCGGGACGGATCGCTGTGCGACGGGTCGGTGTGGGACGGGTCGGTGCGGGGTGGCTGCCCCTCGTGGCGATCGGTCGCCCGGTCGTTGCCGGAGCGCGGCTGCCCGCTCCCGCCGCTCTCGTCCACGGTGTCCCCTTGATCGAACTGCTCGAAGCGTCTCCCGGCCCCGGTGGCGACCGGGCGGAAGGGTCCGGAGTCGATGGTATGCGGACGTCACGCGGTGTTCCGCCCCGGCACCCCCTCAGCTTGTCAGTGGTGGGCCGTATGGTCTGTGGGCATGGAGACCAGCACGGAGGGCGGCGCGGCGACGCCGACCGACACGGAACCCGCGACGACGACGGCCGAGGTGGCCGAGGTGGAGGAGTCCGCCCGGCCGGCGGCCGGCACGACCGCACCCGCCCCCACGACGGCTGTCGCCATACCGGCGCAGGCCCCCGCTCCGGCCGCCCGGCGGCGGGCGCCCGCGCGGCCCGCGTCGCTGTCGCCGTCCCGGGCCGGTGACTTCATGCAGTGCCCACTGCTGTACCGCTTCCGGGTGATCGACCGACTGCCGGAGAAGCCGAGTCCCGCGGCGACCCGCGGCACCCTGGTGCACGCCGTGCTCGAGCGGCTGTTCGACGCCCCGGCCGCCGAGCGCACCGCCCCGCGCGCCCGCTCCCTCGTCCCCGGCCAGTGGGACCGGCTGCGGAAGAACCGCCCGGAACTCGCCGAGCTGTTCGCCGACGACGCGGACGGCACCCGGCTGGCGGGCTGGCTGGCGGAGGCCGAGCAGCTCGTCGAGCGCTGGTTCGCCCTGGAGGACCCCACGCGGCTGGAGCCCGTCGAGCGGGAGATGTTCGTCGAGACCAAGCTGGAGTCGGGGCTCACCCTGCGCGGCATCATCGACCGGGTGGACGTGGCCCCGACCGGCGAGGTCCGCATCGTCGACTACAAGACCGGCAAGGCTCCCCGGCCGGAGTACGCCGAGGGCGCCCTGTTCCAGATGAAGTTCTACGCCCTGGTGATCTGGCGGCTGAAGAAGGTCGTCCCGCGCCGGCTCCAGCTCGTCTACCTGGGCAGCGGGGACGTGGTGACGTACGACCCGGTGGTCGAGGACCTGAAGCAGGTGGAGCGGAAACTGCTGGCGCTGTGGGAGGCGATCAGGACCGCCACGGAGACGGGCGACTGGCGGCCGCGGCCGACCAAGCTCTGCGGCTGGTGCGACCACCAGGAGTTCTGTCCCGAGTTCGGCGGCACTCCCCCGCCTTACCCGCTGCCCCTCGCGCTGCCCTTCGGGGCGCCCGGTTCCGACGACGGCGCGCAGGGCAGAATGGGGCCGCAATAGCCTATCGAGGGAGTTCCACGTGGCCGTCCGTGTCCTACTGGTCGACGACCAGCCGCTGTTGCGCACCGGGTTCCGGATGATTCTGGAAGCCGAGCAGGACATCGCGGTCGTCGGTGAGGCCGGGGACGGCCTCCAGGCGCTCGACCAGGTGCGGGCGCTCCAGCCCGACGTGGTGCTGATGGACATTCGCATGCCGCGGATGGACGGGGTGGAGGCGACCCGTCAGATCACCGGGCCCGGCCGGGACGGACCGGCCAAGGTGCTGGTACTGACCACCTTCGACCTCGACGAGTACGTGGTGGAGGCGCTGCGCGCCGGAGCCAGCGGCTTCCTGCTCAAGGACGCCCCGGCCAACGAACTGGTGCAGGCGATCCGGGTGGTCGCGGCCGGGGAGGCGATGCTGGCGCCGAGCATCACCCGCCGGCTGCTGGACAAGTACGCCACGCACCTGCCGTCGGGGGACGAGCCGGTGCCGGACACCCTGCACACGCTGACGGACCGTGAGGTCGAGGTGCTGAAGCTGGTGGCGCGCGGGCTGTCGAACGCGGAGATCGCCGCGGACCTGTTCGTCAGCGAGACGACGGTCAAGACGCACGTCGGGCACGTGCTGACCAAGCTGGGGCTGCGCGACCGGGTGCAGGCCGCGGTGTACGCGTACGAGAGCGGCCTGGTGCGGCCGGGCGCGCAGTAACGGCGCCGCCTCCCCACAGGGACCCAAGGGCCGCGGCACACGCGAAGGGCGCCCCTCCCGAGTGGAGGGGCGCCCTTTCACGCGTGTCCGGCGGGGCCGGTCAGGTCATTCGCTCACGCCTCGGCCCAGCTCCCAGAGCTGGAGCGTCGAGGAGGAGTTGATGGCCCATTCGGAGCCCGTGATGTCGTCGCGGGCGGCGATGTACTGCTTGCCCTGCCACAGCGGCAGCAGCGGCACGTCCTCGGCGATACGGTCCTGGATCGCGGTGAGGTTCTTGGCCGCACTGAGCCGGTCGGCCTCACGCCGCGACTGCGGGAGCAGCTGGTTGCGGATCTCGTTGTTCACGTAGGGCGAGTTGAGGGTGTTGTCCTTGTCCAGGAACGGCGACAGGTAGTTGTCCGCGTCCGGGAAGTCGGGGAACCAGCCCATGCCGTACACGTCGAACTTGCCGGCCTGCTCGTCCTTCTTGTAGTCCTTGTCCCACGACTGGCCCTCGATGGACACGTCGAACAGGCCACTGGCGTTGAGCTGCTTCTGCAGGACCTCGAATTCCTTCTTGGTCGCCGCACCGTAGTGGTCGGTCGTGTAGTGCATCGTCAGCTTGACCGGGGTGGTGATGCCGGCCTTGCTCATCAGCGTCTTGGCCTTGCTGACGCTGGGGTCGCCGTACTTGTTGAGGAACGCGTTGTTGTGGCCGGTGACGGTGGCCGCGACCATCGAGTACAGCGGCTCGGCCTGGCTGCCGTAGACCTCGGAGACGAGCTGGCCGCGGTTGATGATCTGTGCCATCGCCTCCCGCACGGCCTTGTTCTTGACCGAGTCGGCCTCGGTGTTGAAGCCGAGGTAGCGCACCTCGAGACCGGGCATCTCGACGAGGTCGATGTCGCCGTTGGTCTTGGCGGACAGCTTGTCGATCTGCTGCGGCGTCATGGCACGGGTCATGACGTCGATGTCACCCTTGGACAGCGCGTCGCCCATGGTGTCCGCGGAGGCGAAGGACCTGAGTTCGACCTTGTCGTTCTTCACCTTGAGCAGCCCCTCATAGTTGGGGTTCCTGGTGAAGACGGCGTTGACCATCGAGTTGTTCTTGACCTCGGCCTTCAGCGTGTACGGGCCGGAGGCGTCGATCGAGAAGCCCTCGCGCAGCTTGTCCTTCTCGTAGTGCTTGGGGTTGAGGATGCCCGCGACCGGAGTGGACAGCTTGAAGGGGAAGGTGGCGTCGGCCGTCTTGAGGTGGAAGATCACCTGACGGTCGCCCTTGGTCTCGATGGTGTCGATCGTGGACAGCAGCGCGAAGACGCCCTCGGGGTCCTTGATCGTCAGCGCTCGCTCCATGGAGAACTTGACGTCGTCGGCGGTGATCGGGGTGCCGTCGGAGAACTTGAGGTCCTTGCGCAGCGTGCAGGCGTACCGCTCGTTCCCGGAGTCGGTGAAACCGCAGCTCTGGGCGGCGTCGGGCTGCGGAGCGCCGTCGCCCTTGGGGTAGGCCATCAGGGTCTGCACGGTCTGCCGCAGGACGTTCCACGTGCCCACGTCGTACGCGTACGCCGGGTCCAGGGGTGCCGGGCGCGTCTTCGCGTCCTCGGTGAACGTGTCCGTGGTGCCGACGACGATCGCGTCACCGCTGCTGCTCCCACTGTCGGAACCACCGCAGGCGGCGAGCACAGGAGCGAGCAGGCCGACGACGGCCGGCAGCACCAAAGTCTTGCGGTTCATGCTCGAGATTCTCCAGAGCGGTCGAGTCCGTGTACCCGGCATGCAGGGGTGTCGCGGCGGATCACGGGGGTAGTGACGGTGTTTACCGCGATGAGATTAGTAGGCGCCGCGAGAAGGGCCCGCAGCCACCGGAGCCGAGACCCCATCACGGAGCGAAACCGGGTGTGGACACACCGAAAACCCGACAGGGGGAGGATTCGCACAGCGTTCCATCAAACGGGACACAAGGGCGCGCCCCGACGCACCGAAATGGGGTCGGCAGCACACGCGGGGTTCGCTGTCGACCCCCGCACGCGTGGCGAACGTCACATCCCGGGTCGTGCGGGCAGGGACCGGAATCCGGTCATCCGGTCCTCATCAGGCCCCGCAGGAACGGCAGATCGACCTTCTCCAGGGAGGAGACGACGGTGCGCCCCGGCGCGGGTGTGATGGGCGCGACGGAGGGGACGGCGACGACCCGGCAGCCGGCCGCCTCGGCTGCCGCCACACCGGTCGCGGTGTCCTCGACGACGGCACACCGCTCGGGCCGGACGCCGAGCTTGGAGGTGGCCAGCAGATAGGGGTCGGGGAACGGCTTGGTGCGCTCGACCTCGTCGCCGGCCACGGTCAGGGCGAAGTACTGCGGTCCGACGGCGGCCAGGACGCGGTCGATGATGCGCCGGTGGGAGGCGGAGACCAGGGCCGTGGGGATGTCGTGCGCGGCCAGTTCGGCGAGCAGCCGAGCGGCGCCGGGCATCATCGGCAGGGCGTGGTCGATGCGGTCCTCGAAGCCGTCGTTGAGCAGCACGGTGAGTTCGGCGAGGGTGATGTCGGCGCCGGTGGCCTCGATGAGGAAACCCGCGCTGCGGGTCATGGGGCCGCCGACCACGACCTCGCGCCAGGAGTCCTTCAAGGTGTGGCCCAGGCCGGCGAAGACGTCTCTCTCGACGTCCCACCAGAAGCCTTCGGTGTCCACCAGGGTGCCGTCCATGTCGAGGAGCACCGCCTGCAGGGTCGAGCCCTCCGCCGAGTGGGTTCCGAGCGCGGGGACGGTTGTCGTCATCCGGCGCACCTCCTTGAGGGGACGAGCAGGCCGGTCCCCCAAGGGGGAACCGGCCTGCGGTGGACCGACCAGTGTACGTCGTGGCCGTCCGGAGTGCGTCTTGGAGCGTGTGACGACGGTGCGCGGTGCGTCACCGGGCGTTGAAGTACTTGGCCTCCGGGTGGTGGATGACGATGGCATCGGTGGACTGCTCGGGGTGGAGCTGGAACTCCTCCGAGAGGTGGACGCCGATCCGCTCCGGGCGCAGCAGCTCGGCGATCTTGGCGCGGTCCTCCAGGTCCGGGCAGGCGCCGTAGCCGAGCGAGAAGCGTGCGCCCCGGTACTTCAGGGCGAACATGTCCTCCATGGCCGCGGGATCCTCTCCGGCGTAGCCGAGTTCGAAGCGGACGCGTGCGTGCCAGTACTCGGCGAGGGCCTCGGCGAGCTGGACGGACAGTCCGTGCAGTTCGAGGTAGTCGCGGTAGGCGTTGGCCTCGAACAGCTTCGCGGTCTCCTGGCCGATCCGGGAGCCGATGGTGACGACCTGGAAGCCGACGACGTCGGTCTCCCCGGACTCCTCGGGCCGGAAGAAGTCGGCGAGGCAGAGCCGGCGGCCGCGGCGCTGGCGCGGGAAGGTGAAGCGGGTCCGCTCGTTGCCGTCGTCGTCCAGGACGATGAGGTCGTCGTCCTTGGACACGCAGGGGAAATAGCCGTAGACGACGGCCGCTTCGAGCAGGTTGTCGGTCTGGAGCCGGTCGAGGAGGCCGCGCAGCCGGGGCCGGCCCTCGCGCTCCACGAGCTCCTCGTACGTCGGCCCATCGCCGCCGCGGGCCTGCTTGAGCCCCCACTGGCCCTTGAAGAGGGCGCCCTCGTCGAGCCAGCCCGCGTACTCCTTGAGCTGGATGCCCTTGATGACGCGAGTGCCGCGGAAGGGCGGTTCGGGCACGGGGTTGTCGGTGGCGACGTCGGAGCGGACGGCGCCCTCCTCGGGGCGGTCCTCGATCTCGACGGCGGCCGCGCGCACCCGGCGCTGCCTCAGTTCGGGGAGCTGCGCCCCGGGCACGCCGCGCTTGATGCCGATGAGGGCGTCCATCAGGCGCAGTCCCTCGAAGGCGTCGCGGGCGTATCGGACCTCGCCCTGGTAGATCTCGTGCAGGTCCTGTTCGACATAGGCCCGGGTCAGCGCGGCGCCGCCGAGGATGACCGGGTAGTCGGCGGCCAGTCCGCGCTGGTTGAGCTCCTCCAGGTTCTCCTTCATGATCACCGTGGACTTGACGAGCAGTCCGGACATGCCGATGACGTCGGCCTTGTGCTCGTCGGCGGCCTCCAGGATCGCGGAGACGGGCTGCTTGATGCCGAGGTTGACGACGGTGTAGCCGTTGTTGGACAGGATGATGTCGACGAGGTTCTTGCCGATGTCGTGGACGTCGCCGCGGACGGTGGCCAGCACGATGGTGCCCTTGCCGTCGTCGTCGGTCTTCTCCATGTGCGGCTCCAGGTGGGCCACCGCGGTCTTCATGACCTCGGCGGACTGGAGCACGAACGGCAGCTGCATCTGGCCGGAGCCGAACAGTTCGCCGACGACCTTCATGCCGTCGAGCAGGGTCTCGTTGACGATCTCCAGGGCGGGCCGGCTGGTGAGGGCCTCGTCGAGATCGGCCTCCAGGCCGTTCTTCTCGCCGTCGATGATGCGGCGCTTGAGGCGCTCGTCCAGCGGGAGGGCGGCCAGCTCCTCGGCCTTGCCGGCTTTGAGGGACTTGGCGGTGGCGCCCTCGAAGAGCTGCATGAGCTTCTGCAGCGGGTCGTATCCCTCGCGGCGGCGGTCGTAGATGAGGTCGAGGGCGGTGGTGATCTCTTCCTCGGTGAAGCGGGCGATGGGGAGGATCTTGGAGGCGTGGACGATCGCGGAGTCCAGGCCGGCCTTGACGCACTCGTCGAGGAAGACGGAGTTCAGCAGCATGCGGGCGGCCGGGTTGAGGCCGAAGGAGATGTTGGACAGACCGAGGGTGGTCTGCACGTCGGGGTGGCGCGCCTTGAGCTGCCGGATGCCCTCGATGGTGGCCAGGCCGTCCTTGCGGGACTCCTCCTGGCCGGTGCAGATGGTGAAGGTCAGACAGTCGACGAGGATGTCCTCCTCGTGGATGCCCCAGTTGCCCGTCAGGTCCTCGATCAGGCGTTCGGCGATCTCGACCTTCTTCTCGGCGGTGCGGGCCTGGCCCACCTCGTCGATGGTCAGGGCGATCAGCGCGGCCCCGTGCTCCTTGGCGAGGGCCGTGACCTTGGCGAAGCGGGAGTCGGGGCCGGCGCCGTCCTCGTAGTTGACGGAGTTGATGACCGCGCGGCCGCCGAGCTTCTCCAGGCCGGCCCGCAGGACGTCGACCTCGGTGGAGTCCAGGACGATCGGCAGCGTGGAGGCGGTGGCGAAGCGTCCGGCCAGCTCCCGCATGTCGGCGACGCCGTCGCGGCCCACGTAGTCGACGCAGAGGTCGAGCATGTGGGCGCCCTCGCGGATCTGGTCGCGGGCCATCTCCACGCAGTCGTCCCAGCGGGCCTCCAGCATGGCCTCGCGGAACTTCTTCGAGCCGTTGGCGTTGGTGCGCTCGCCGATGGCGAGGTAGGCGGTGTCCTGGCGGAACGGGACGGTCTGGTAGAGGGAGGCGGCACCGGGCTCCGGCTGCGGGCTGCGCTCGGCCGGGGTGGTCTCCCGGACCCGCTCGACGACCTTGCGCAGGTGCTCGGGGGTGGTGCCGCAGCAGCCGCCGACCAGGGACAGACCGTAGTCGTGGACGAAGGTCTCCTGCGCGTCGGCGAGGCCCTCGGCGTCGAGCGGGAAGTGCGCGCCGTCCTTGGTGAGCACCGGCAGACCCGCGTTCGGCATGCACAGCAGCGGGATGCGAGAGTGCCGGGTGAGGTAGCGCAGGTGCTCGCTCATCTCGGCCGGGCCGGTCGAGCAGTTCAAGCCGATCATGTCGATGCCGAGCGGCTCCAGCGCGGTGAGCGCGGCGCCGATCTCGGAGCCGAGCAGCATGGTGCCGGTGGTCTCGAACGCCATGGAGACCAGCAGCGGCACCTCGGTGCCGGTGGCCGCCATGGCGCGGCGGGCGCCGAGGACGGAGGCCTTGGTCTGCAGCAGGTCCTGGGTGGTCTCGACGATCAGGGCGTCGGCGCCGCCGGCCAGCAGGCCCTCGGCGTTGGCCTGGTAGCCGTCGCGGATGGTGGTGTAGCCGACGTGGCCGAGGGTGGGCAGCTTGGTGCCGGGACCCATCGAGCCGAGCACCCAGCGCTGGCGTCCGTCGCGGGCGCCGTACTCGTCGGCGACCTCGCGGGCGATGCGGGCGCCGGCCTCGGAGAGCTCGTGCACCCGGTCGGCGATCTCGTACTCGGAGGCCGCGGTGTGGTTGGCGCCGAAGGTGTTGGTCTCGACGCAGTCGACGCCGACGGAGAAGTAGGCGTCGTGGACGGAGCGGACGATGTCCGGGCGGGTGACGCTGAGGACCTCGTTGCAGCCCTCCAGGCCCTGGAAGTCCTCCAGCGTCGGATCCTGGGCCTGGAGCATCGTGCCCATCGCGCCGTCGGCCACCACGACCCGGGTGGCGAGCGCCTCGCGGAGGGCGTCGGTGCGGGCCCGGGTGCCGGTGGCGGCGGGGGTGTCCCCACGGCCCTCGGAAGGGGCGGGCGAAGCGGAGGGGTTCGGCGACGAGGCCATGGAAGATGCTCCCTGGAGTGCGACGGCTGTCGGCTTTGCGTCTTCCCGCGGAAGGCGCACCCGGTCAGGGTAGCCCTCGGCACGCCGTACGGTCAGGGGCGTCCACGAGGCGGACGGGGTGCCCCGGGGGTGTCGGGTGCGGCATTCGGGCGGTTCACGGCCGGAAATCGCCGTGCCCGCCCATTGGCGGGAGGTCGACAAGGACCGGTAGTGTTCGACAATGCCGAACGCGGGGGTCGAGCCTCGACGCGGCCGGCAGTCCGGTGGTCGAAGAGGACGGAGGGCAGGACGGCGATGGCACGGAACATCCAGTCGCTCGAGCGGGCGGCCGCGATGCTGCGGCTGCTCGCGGGCGGCGAGCGACGGCTCGGTCTGTCGGACATCGCCTCCTCCCTGGGCCTGGCCAAGGGCACGGCCCACGGCATACTGCGCACGCTCCAGCAGGAGGGCTTCGTCGAACAGGACGACGCCTCGGGGCGCTATCAGCTCGGCGCCGAACTGCTGCGCCTGGGCACGACCTACCTCGACGTGCACGAACTGCGGGCCCGGGCCCTGGTCTGGACCGACGACCTGGCCCGCTCCAGCGGGGAGAGCGTCTACCTGGGCGTGCTGCACCAGCAGGGTGTGCTGATCGTGCACCACGTGTTCCGGCCCGACGACAGCCGGCAGGTGCTGGAGATCGGCGCCATGCAGCCCCTGCACTCCACGGCCCTGGGCAAGGTGCTCTCCGCCTACGACCCCGTGGCGCACAGCGAGGCGCTGGAGGCGGACCGCAAGGCGTTCACGGACCGGACGATCAGCGACCTCGAGCGGTTCGAGGAGGTCCTGGACCTCACGCGGGCGCGGGGGTACGCGGCGGACGTCGAGGAGACCTGGGAGGGTGTCGCGTCGATCGCCGCGCCCATTCATGACCGGCGGCGGATGCCGGTCGGCGCCGTGGGGATCACCGGGGCGGTGGAACGGCTGTGCTCCGAGGGTGAGGTGCGGGGGGAGTTGATCGCGGCGGTGCGGGACTGTGCGCGGGCGGTCTCTCGTGACCTGGGGGCCAGTCGGTTCTGACGGCCGGCGACTCCTGAGCGGTTCTGACGGCTCTTCTTCCGCCTCCGCCGCCCCTTCCCGTCCCGGACCGTCCCCGGGAGCCCCGGACCCCCGAAAAGATCGCGGGTCGCCGGCCTCCCGAAAGATCGCGCCCACGCAGCGGAGCCGCGTATCGGCACAGCCCCGCGTCCCTCTGTGCGCAGTGTTCCCCGCGCCCCTTCTCGCCCCGCTCCCTCCCCTGCCGCGATAACGATCGCGCTTTCGACAACCGGACTCTTGACGTGCCGCGCACCCGGGACAAGACTCGCGTCCACCGGTCGGCATTGTCGAACACATACCGGCATTACGCGTTACAGTGTGACAATGCCATGGGCCGGCACCGCCCTCACCCCGAGGGCGCGGACCACCGGAGGGACCCGGGGTTCGCCTTCCCCTGGACGAAGGACAAAGGAGTCGCGGGTGTCCAGCTCCGACATCTTCATCGGCGAGACCATCGGTACCGCCATACTCATCCTGCTCGGTGCCGGCGTCTGTGCCGCCGTCACCCTCAAGGCCTCCAAGGCCCGCAACGCCGGCTGGCTCGCCATCTCGTTCGGATGGGGCTTCGCGGTACTGACCGCCGTCTACATCTCCGCTCCGCTCTCCGGCGCCCACCTCAACCCGGCAGTCACCCTCGCCATCGCGATCAAGGACCACGACTTCAGCGACCTCCCGGTCTACTGGGGCGGACAGCTCCTCGGCGCCATGATCGGCGCCGCCCTCGCCTGGGTCGCCTACTACGGCCAGTTCCACGCGCACCTCACCGACCGCGAGATCGTCGGCGGCCCGGGGGCGCAGGACACGCGGGCCAAGGCCGTCGAGGCGCAGGAGACGCAGGCCGGCCCGGTCCTCGGCGTCTTCTCCACCGGTCCCGAGATCCGCAACGCGGCGCTGAACGTCGCCACCGAGGTCATCGGCACCTTCGTGCTCTGCCTCGCCGTCCTCACCCAGGGACTGAACGGCGACGGCAAGGGACTGGGCACCCTGGGCGCGCTGATCACGGCCCTGGTGGTGGTCTCCATCGGCCTGTCTCTCGGCGGCCCCACGGGGTACGCGATCAACCCGGCCCGCGACCTCGGTCCCCGCATCGTCCACGCCCTGCTCCCCCTCCCCAACAAGGGCGGCTCCGACTGGAGCTACGCCTGGATCCCGGTGGTCGGTCCGCTGATCGGCGGCGCGATCGCTGCGGGCGTCTACAACGTCGCCTTTGCTTAGAGGACACCCGGAAAAGCGCATCTCACGGAACCCACGCAACTCCAGGAGCACACAGTGACCGACGCACACACCACCGGGCCGTTCATCGCCGCCATCGACCAGGGCACGACCTCCTCGCGCTGCATCGTCTTCGACCGGGACGGCCGCATCGTCTCCGTCGACCAGAAGGAGCACGAGCAGATCTTCCCCAAGCCGGGCTGGGTCGAACACGACGCCACGGAGATCTGGACCAACGTCCAGGAGGTCGTCGCCGGAGCCGTCGAGAAGGCGGGCATCACCCGGGACGACATCAAGGCCATCGGCATCACCAACCAGCGCGAGACCACCGTGCTGTGGGACCGGAACACCGGTGAGCCGGTCCACAACGCGATCGTCTGGCAGGACACCCGCACCGACGCGCTGTGCCGGGAGCTCGGCCGCAACGTCGGTCAGGACCGCTTCCGCCGCGAGACCGGTCTCCCGCTGGCGTCCTACTTCGCCGGCCCCAAGGCCCGCTGGCTGCTCGACCACGTCGACGGCCTCAAGGAGCGCGCAGAACGCGGAGACATCCTCTTCGGTACGATGGATTCCTGGGTCATCTGGAACCTGACCGGCGGTGCCGACGGCGGCCGGCACGTCACGGACGTCACCAACGCCTCCCGCACTCTGCTGATGAACCTGCACACCATGGCGTGGGACGAGAAGATCGCCGAGTCCATCGGCGTTCCGACGGCGATGCTGCCCGAGATCCGCTCCTCCGCCGAGGTCTACGGCGAGATCAAGGGCGGCAGGCTCGGTGATCTGCTCGGCGGCATCCCCGTCGCCTCCGCGCTCGGCGACCAGCAGGCGGCCCTGTTCGGACAGACCTGTTTCGCCGAGGGCGAGACGAAGTCCACCTACGGCACCGGCACCTTCATGGTGATGAACACCGGCGACAAGCTGATCAACTCCTACAGCGGCCTGCTGACCACCGTCGGTTACAAGATCGGCGACCAGAAGACGGTGTACGCCCTGGAGGGTTCGATCGCCGTCACAGGCTCCCTGGTGCAGTGGATGCGCGACCAGATGGGCCTGATCTCCACCGCCGCCGAGATCGAGACCCTCGCGCTGACCGTCGAGGACAACGGCGGCGCCTACTTCGTACCGGCCTTCTCCGGCCTGTTCGCCCCGTACTGGCGCTCCGACGCCCGCGGTGTGATCGCCGGCCTGACCCGGTACGTCACCAAGGCGCACCTCGCGCGCGCCGTCCTGGAGGCCACCGCCTGGCAGACGCGGGAGATCGCCGACGCCATGACCAAGGACTCGGGCGTGGAGCTCACCGCGCTCAAGGTCGACGGCGGCATGACCTCCAACAACCTGCTGATGCAGTACCTCGCCGACGTGCTGGACGCGCCCGTGGTGCGCCCGATGGTCGCCGAGACCACCTGCCTCGGCGCCGCCTACGCCGCCGGCCTGGCCGTCGGCTTCTGGAACAGCACCGACGACCTGCGCGCCAACTGGCGCCGGGCCGCCGAGTGGACCCCGAACATGGACGCGGACACCCGCGACCGTGAGTACAAGAACTGGCTCAAGGCCGTCGAGCGGACCATGGGCTGGCTCGAGGACGAGGAGTAAGTAGCAGCCATGACCAGTCAGTCCACCCTGCAGTCCGTGCCTGCCCTCGGTACGCACCCGGCCACCGGCACGGGTCCGAGCCGGGCGGAGACCCGGGAGCAGCTCTCCAAGGCGACGTACGACCTTCTCGTGATCGGCGGCGGCATCCTGGGCATCTCCACCGCCTGGCACGCCGCGCAGTCCGGGCTCAGGGTGGCACTGGTCGACGCCGGCGACTTCGCCGGTGCCACCTCCTCCGCCTCCTCCAAGCTTCTCCACGGCGGTCTGCGCTATCTGCAGACCGGCGCGGTGAAGCTGGTGGCGGAGAACCACTTCGAGCGCCGCGCCGTCTCCCGCCAGGTGGCCCCCCACCTGGCCAACCCGCTCACGTTCTACCTCCCCGTGTACAAGGGCGGGCCGCACGGCGCGGCCAAGCTCGGGGCGGGCGTCTTCGCCTACTCCGCGCTCTCCGCGTTCGGCGACGGCGTGGGCCACCTGCTCAGCCCGGCCAAGGCCGCGCAGGACGTGCCCGAGCTGCGCACGGAGAACCTCAAGGCCGTCGCCGTCTACGGGGACGACCAGATGAACGACGCGCGGATGGCGCTGATGACGGTCCGCGCGGCCGTCGACGCCGGCGCCGTCGTCCTCAACCACGCCGAGGTGACCGGACTGCGCTTCACCCGGGGCCGGGTCACCGGTGCCGAGCTGAAGGACCGGCTCTCCGGCCACGAGTTCGGCACCGACGCGCGGCTGGTGCTCAATGCCACCGGCCCCTGGGTGGACCACCTGCGGCGGATGGAGGACGCCGGTGCGGCGCCGTCCATCCGGCTGTCCAAGGGCGCGCACCTGGTGCTCAAGCGCACCGCCCCGTGGAAGGCCGCGCTCGCCACCCCCATCGACAAGTACCGCATCACCTTCGCCCTCCCCTGGGAGGACATGCTGCTGCTCGGCACCACCGACGAGAGTTACGAGGGCGATCCGGGCGAGGTCGCCGTCAACGAGAAGGACATCGCGCAGATCCTGGACGAGGCCGCGTTCTCCGTCCGCGACCAGCAGCTCGACCGTGACCTCATCACCTACTCCTTCGCCGGTCTGCGGGTGCTGCCGGGCGGCCCCGGCGACACCGCGAAGGCCAAGCGGGAGACGGTGGTCACCGAGGGCCGGGGCGGCATGCTGTCCGTCGCGGGCGGCAAGTGGACGACGTTCCGGCACATCGGCCGCACGGTGATGAAGAAGCTGGAGGCCCTGCCCGGCCGCCCGCTGGGCGAGGACTTCGAGCCGATCGCCTCGCTGCCGAAGAAACTGCCGCTGCCCGGCATAGCCAACCCGCGCGCGGTCGCCCACCGGCTGCTCGTGGACCGGCCGGAGCCCGCCTCCCGGATGGCCCCCGAGACCGCCCGGCACCTGGCCACCCACTACGGCTCGCTGGCCTTCGACATCGCCCGGCTGGCCAACGAGGACCCGGCGCTGGCCGAGCGGATCCACCCGGACGCGCCCGAGATCTGGGCGCAGGTCGTGTGGGCCCGGGACCACGAGTGGGCCGAGACCGAGGACGACGTGCTGCGCCGCCGGACCACCCTGACGATCCGCGGGCTGGCCACGGACGAGATCCGGTCCCGGGTGCGGGAGCTGCTCGACGGCAAGTGACCAAAGTCTCCGGCCCGCTGCCGGGCGGCGAGGGGCGGCTCCCGGCGGGGGCCGCCCCTCGGGCATGGCGGCCGGGGGCGCGGGTACGGGGCGACGATCAAGGTGTTCGAGCCCGTCGAACGGGGCAGTCATCCGTTCACTCAGCGGTGCACGGGGCTGCGGTGACGGCGGCACGGGGCCGTAAGGTTGGGGCGTACGTCAGGCACGTCGGAAGGAGGCGCTGGGTGATCGAGCTCGAGGGGGTTCCCGAGCTGATCGACCCGGTCATGGTGGCCGCGTTCGAGGGCTGGAACGATGCCGGCGACGCCGCCTCCACCGCGGTCGCGCATCTGGACAGGGAATGGAAGGGCGAGGTGTTCGCGGCGCTGGACGCCGAGGACTACTACGACTTCCAGGTCAACCGCCCCACGGTGTTCCTGGAGGACGGGGTCCGTAAGGTCACATGGCCCACGACCCGGCTCTCGGTGGTCCGCATCGGCGGGGACAGACCGCGTGACCTGGTGCTGGTGCGCGGGATCGAGCCGTCGATGCGATGGCGCTCGTTCTGCAACGAACTGCTCGCCTTCGCGCACGAGCTCGGCGTGGAGATGGTCGTCATCCTGGGCGCGCTGCTCGGCGACACCCCGCACACGCGGCCGGTTCCGGTCAGCGGAGTGACGTCGGACGCGGAACTCGCTCAGCGGCTGGACCTGGAGGAGACCAAGTACGAGGGTCCGACGGGCATCGTCGGCATCCTCCAGGAGGCGTGCACGCACGCGGGTGTGCCGGCGGTGTCGCTGTGGGCGGCGGTGCCGCACTACGTGTCGCAGCCGCCGAACCCGAAGGCGGCGCTGGCGCTGCTCAACCGGCTGGAGGACCTCATCGACGTCCGCATCCCGCAGGGTGAGCTGCCGGAGGACGCGCGGGCGTGGCAGACGGGGGTGGACCAGCTCGCGGCGGAGGACAGCGAGGTCGCGGAGTACGTGCAGACGCTGGAGGAGGCGCGGGACACGGCGGAGCTGCCGGAGGCGTCGGGAGAGGCGATCGCGCGGGAGTTCGAGCGGTATCTGCGGCGGCGGGACGGGGGGACGGCGGGTGGGCCGACGGCCGGACCGTTCGGCGGCCCGGCCGGAGGGGGCCGCGGGCGGGCCCCCAGACCTCCGCGCGCGGAGGACGGCGACGAGGACTCCCCGGAGGAGTGACGGCCGGGGGCCGGGTCTCTCTTCCTCGCCCCCGCCGCCCCTGCCCTTCCCGTCCCTTCAAGGGACCCTGCCCCTTTCACCCCGGACGTGCGGGTGAGTGGGTGGTTGCTCGCGCGGTTCCCCGCGCCCCTGTCAGGGGCGCGGGGAACCGCGCGAGCTTTTCGGGGTCCGGGGGCGAAAAACCCTCGCACGCCCCTCCGTCCTACAGGGCCACGCCCAGCAGCGCGTCCACCGCGCGGGAGACGACCCCTGGGGCGGACTCGTCCGTGCCCCCGGTCTCCTCCTGACGGGCGGCCCACCGGTCGACCGCAGCCAGCGCCTCCGGCGCGTTCAGATCGTCCGCGAGCGCCTCGCGTATCTCGTCCACCAGCTCCTCCGCCGCCGGCCCGTCCGGCCGCGACACGGCCGCCCGCCACCGCTCCAGCCGTGCGACCGCGTCCCGCAGCACCTGGTCCGTCCACTCCCAGTCGGAGCGGTAGTGGTGCGCGTGCAGCGCGAGCCGGATCGCGGCGGGGTCGACGCCCTCGCGCCGCAGCCGGGAGACGAAGACCAGGTTGCCCTTGGACTTCGACATCTTCTCCCCGTCGAGGGCCACCATCCCGGCGTGCACGTACGCCTTGGCCATGGGGAACTCGCCGGTGAGCACCTGGGCGTGCGAGGCGCCCATCTCGTGGTGCGGGAACGCGAGGTCGGACCCGCCGCCCTGCACGTCGAAGCCCATCCCGAGGTGGTCCAGGGCGATGGCCACGCACTCGATGTGCCAGCCGGGCCGGCCCCGCCCGAGCGAGCCGCCGTCCCAGCTCGGCTCCCCCTCCCGCGCCGTCATCCAGAGCATGGGGTCGAGGGGGTTCTTCTTCCCGGGGCGCTCGGGGTCGCCGCCCCGCTCGGCGGAGAGCAGCCGCATCGCCGCGGCGTCCAGGTTCGAGACCTGGCCGAAGTGGGGGTCGGACTCGACGGAGAAGTAGACGTCGCCCTCGAGGTCGTAGGCGGCGCCCAGTTCCCGGAGCCGCTCGACGAGCGGGACGATCCCGGGTATCGCCTCCACCGCGCCGATGTAGTGCCGCGGCGGCAGCATCCGCAGCGCGGTCATGTCCTCGCGGAAGAGCGCGGTCTCCTTCTCGGCGAGTGCGGTCCAGTCGACGCCGTCGCGCTCGGCGCGCTCCAGCAGGGGGTCGTCGACGTCCGTCACGTTCTGGACGTAGTGAACCTGGCGCTTGGTGTCGAGCCACACACGCTGTACGAGGTCGAACGCGTTGTAGGTCGCCGCGTGCCCCATGTGGGTGGCGTCGTACGGCGTGATGCCGCACACGTAGAGACGGGCGACGGGACCGGGCTGGAGGGCGACCGGACCGCCGGTGGCGGTGTCGTGGATCCTCAGGTCGCGGCCCTGACCAGGCAGGGCGGGGACCTCGGAAGCGGGCCAGGCATGCATGTCATGAGCCTAACCGGATGGATGTTCCCTGCACGAACCGGATCGGGCGAGAGGACGGTGAGTTGACCGGGAAGCCGTTCTTGCGCGGTGCGCCCCCGATGTGCAGAGGTGACCGGCCGCCCGGTTCGCCCCGGTGCGCCCGGACCGGACATCCTCGCACCGGCATCCTCACACCGGCGGCCACGGGATCGCCGGCCACTCCCCGCCCGGCTCCGGGTGCCGCCCCGACGCCAGGAGTGCCTCGACCCGGGCGCGGGTGGCCCCGACCTCCGCCGGGGTGAGCAGCTCGCCCAGCCGACGGGCCAGCGCTCCGCCCTCTCCGAGCCCCTCCCGCAGGCCCCGCAGGACGTCCAGGGCCTCGTCGGTCAGGGTCTCGCCGGCCCAGCCCCACAGCAGGGTGCGCAGCTTGTTCTCGACGTTGAAGGTGACGCCGTGGTCGATGCCGTACAGGCACTCCCCGTCGGCGGGCAGCAGGTGGCCGCCCTTGCGGTCGGCGTTGTTGATCACGGCGTCGAGGACGGCGAGCCGCCGCAGGCGTACGTCGTCGGCGTGCACGAGGAGCGCGGTGCGGCCCTCCTCGACCTCGGCGAAGCCGATCGCCTTCCAGCCGGGCTCCGGTTCCTCGGCGTCCACCAGGGCGAGCAGGTCGGACTCCGGCAGGACCTCTATCCAGAGCTGGCACATGCCCTCGCCGTAGGGCCCCTCGCGCAGCACCGTGGGCGGCACGAGGGACCAGCCGGTCGCCTGGGAGACCTCGTAGGCGGCGACCTCGCGCTCGGCCAGGGTGCCGTCGGGGAAGTCCCACAGCGGCCGCTCCCCCGCCACGGGCTTGTAGACGCAGGCGGCCTCCTGCCCGTCGAGCGCGACCGTGCAGTACAGCGCCGCGTTGGAGGCGTCGCGGATCCGGCCGCGCACGGTCAGCTCGCCCTCGGTCAGCAGCCGTACGGCGTCGGCGGCCGTTGCGGGGCCGGTCGCCGGGGTCGCGCGATCGTCCGCAGGGGCGCCCGCGGCCGTCGTTCCGAGGCCGGCCTCGTCGCTGGTGGTCACGTCGTCACGCTCCGCGGCGGTATCCGTTCTGGCGCGGACATACATGTCCTTCCGGGTCGAGCGGGAGGCTGCACAGCGGGCACGGCGGCCGCCCGGCGTTGACGACCTCCAGGGCACGCTTGGCGAACGCCCTGGCCTGCGCCCCGGTGAGCCGGACGCGGAGCATCGGCGGGCCGTTCTCCTCGTCCTGGAGCAGCCGCTCCTCGGCCTCCGCCAGGTCCTCCTCGGACTCGGCGTCCAGTTCCACCAGCGCCTGTGCCTCGACGATCATGCGCTCCTCGTCGCCGTCCCAGGCCAGCGCCATGGTGCCGACCCGGAACTCCTCCTCCACCGGCGTCTCGAGCGGCTCGGTGTCGGTGACCTCGGAGGGGGTCACGGCGGGCACCGCCGCGTTGCCCCCACTGCGTCGCACGACCTCGTCGAGGAGTTCGTCCATGCGTTCGGCGAGCGCGGCGACCTGGGTCTTCTCCAGGGCCACGCTGGTCACCCGGGTCCCGGCGATGGCCTGCAGGAAGAAGGTACGGCGCCCGGGCAACCCGACCGTACCGGCCACGAAGCGGTCCGGTGGGTCGTAGAGGAACACCTGACGGGACACGTCCTGTCTCCATTGCTTGACAACTACTGCGCTGTTTCGACCGCTTCACCCTACTGCGGCCGACGATCACGGTGCGCCAGCACCGCCCCCGACGGTGGCGTCGCTCCCGCCCGTGTCCTCGCCCGCGCCCCCACCCGTGCCGCCGTCTCCGGCCGGCGCGCGTTCCGGCGGCACCAGAGACGCGAGGTCCCCGGTGTCGCCGAGCCGCACGAGAAATGGCCTCAGCCGGGTGTAACGGATCGCGGTGATGGAACAAGGTTCAACAGAGATCCGCTGGAAGAGGTCGAGATGAAGTCCGAGCGCGTCGGCGACGAGCGACTTGATGATGTCGCCGTGCGAGCACATCAGGTAGACGGCGTCGGCGCCGTGGTCGCGCTCCACCCGGGCGTTCCACTCGCGCACGGCCTCCGCGGCGCGGGTCTGCATGGCCCGCATGGACTCGCCCCCGGGGAACGCGGCCGCGGAGGGGTGCGACTGGACGACCTCCATCAGGGGTTCGTCGGCCAGTTCGGCGAGCTTGCGGCCGGACCAGTCGCCGTAGCGGCACTCGCCGATCCGGTCGTCGCTGTGCGCGCTCAGGCCGCGGGCCTCCAGGAGCGGCCGCATGGTCTCCTGGCAGCGCTGCAGCGGGCTGGTGACGATCTCGGCGATGGGGATGCCGTCCAGCCGGCCGGGCAGGGCGGCCGCTTGGGCGGCGCCGCGCTCGTCGAGGGCGACGCCGGGGGTCCACCCGGCGAGCAGTCCCGAGGCGTTGGCGGTGGAGCGTCCGTGCCGTACGAGGATCAACGTGGGCATGGCGTCCAGCCTAGGTCCTGCCGCTCCCCCGTCCGCCGCCCGCCCGTCTCCCCGGTCCGCTCCCCGCCCGTCTTCCGCGTCCGCACCCGCTCACCCCCGTCCGCTTCCATCCGCTTTCATCCGCTTCCGCCGGTTCCGTATCCGTTCCGAGAGGGGAACACCTTCAGTGATCGTCGACTGTGCCATCTACCGCGACGGACGCCGTTCCGAGGGGCCGGAGGACCTCTCGGACGCGCTCGCGAACGCGCGGGCCGCGGGCGGCTTCGTGTGGATCGGGCTGCACGAGCCGACGGAACAGGAGTTCTCGAAGGTCGCCGAGGAGTTCGGACTGCACCCACTGGCCGTGGAGGACGCGCTCAAGGCGCACCAGCGGCCGAAACTGGAGGTGTACGACGACTCGCTGTTCATGGTGCTCAAGCCGGTGGTGTACGAGCCCGAGAGCGACTCCGTCTCCAGTGGCGAGGTGATGATCTTCCTCGGTGACGGGTTCGTGGTGACGGTCCGGCACGGCGAGGGCGCGCCCCTCGGTGTCGTGCGCAAGCGGCTGGAGCAGCAGCCGGAGATGCTCGGCAAGGGACCGACGGCGGTGCTGTACGCCCTGGCGGACGCCTCGGTCGACCACTACCTGGACGTGGCGACGGAGCTGGGGACCGACCTGGAGGAGCTGGAGGCGGAGGTCTTCTCGCCGGACGGCGGGGGCTCACGGAACACGGCCTCGCGGATCTACAACTTCAAGCGGCAGATCCTGGAGTTCCGCCGGGCCACCAACCCGCTGGCGCTGCCGCTCAACCGGCTGGCGAACATCGGTTCGTTCGGCGACGCGCTGCCGTACGTGGACGACTCCGCACGGCCCTTCTTCCGTGACGTCAGCGACCACCTCACGCGCGTCAACGAGTCGGTGGAGGGCCTGGACCGGCTGGTCTCGGACATCCTCTCGGCGCATCTGGCGCAGATGAGCGTCCGGCAGAACGACGACATGCGCAAGATCTCCGCCTGGGCGGCGATGGCCGCGGTCCCCACGATGATCGCGGGGATCTACGGCATGAACTTCGAACACATGCCCGAGCTGCACTGGATCTGGGCGTACCCGGCGGTGATCGCGCTGATGGTGGTCCTGGAACTGCTGCTGTACCGGCAGTTCAAGCGGCGGGGATGGTTGTAGGCCCGCCCAGTGCGTCACGGCGTGCGGGCATCCGCAGGGCGACCATGCGCCGTCGGCCGATCAGCAGTTCGTACGCGTACGTCACGTGGATCCCGGCGCCCAGCACCGCCCCCCTGGCCCGGGACCAGCCGAGGATGCGGCCCATGTGACGCATGACGGCGAGGCTGACGTCCCGGTGGACGCGGATCTCCGCGCGGGCGTACGTGTGGAGCGTGCGCCGGATCGCGCGCTCGTGGCCCGCGCGGGCGAGCCGCAGCAGTTCCTCGTGGCAGTAGGCGAGGTGGTTGTCCTCGTCCTGGGAGATCATGCGGACCGCCCGGCCGAGGTCGGGGTGGTCGGCGAAATGCCTGCGCAGCAGCTCCATCTGCTCGGAGGCGCGCTGCTCGGTGACGCGGCTGTGCGCCAGGTAGGTGACGATGTCCCGCACGGTGAGCGGCTGCTCGGTCCTCAGCCTCTCGTGGGACAGACCGATGCCGCGCCGTTCCAGGAGCATCGTGTAGTCCGTCTCGGCGGGGACCTCGACGGGGGCGAGGCCGCGCTTGTTGAGCAGGGCGTGGAAGATCCGCCCGTGTTTGTCCTCGTCTGCGCCGTGCCGGGCGATCTTCGGGGCGAGCGCCCGCTCCCCCGGCGGGACGAGCGCGGCGATACGGGCGTTCTCCCAGCCGCCCTGGGCCTCGCCGCCGGCCGCGATCGAGCAGAGGAGCCGGAACGATTCGTCGTTGTCGACGATCTCTCGGAAGAGACTCTTGGTCGAAAGCACGTCTGCACACCTCTCTGGTCACGGCGAGCCGCCGGAACCGAGTCAAGGCGGACAGCGCGGCGCGGGCAACAGACGTGTCGGCCGACTCCGCCCAACGGAGGAGGGCCTTGGGGCCATCGCGCGTAACCGGTGGGTGCCCGGCGCGTTGTCACTCGCGACGGCCGTGGCGGGGAGGCCCCCGAGCCCCCACCACGGCCGTGATGCAGGGGAACCCTTGTGAGCAGGGGCCCGCATCGTCCCCGGGGGCTCCACCCCGGACCCCTGCGGGTTGCGCGGTTCCCCGCCCCGCTACTGTGCGAGCCCGGCGCGCTCCAGTGCCTCTGTGCCGGCGCGGAGGGCGGCCAGGCGCTCGTCGAGGGTGAAGCCGGCGGGGGCCAGGGTGAGGGTGGTGACGCCGGCGGCCGCGTACTCCTTCATCCGGTCGGCGATGCGGTCGACGGAGCCGAGCAGGGTGGTGCGGTCGATCAGCTCGTGCGGTACGGCGGCCGCGGCGCCCTGCTTGTCGCCGGACAGGTACTTGTCCTGGATCTCGGCGGCCTCCCGCTCGTAGCCCATGCGGCCGGCGAGCCGGTTGTAGAAGTTCTGCTTGCGGCTGCCCATGCCGCCGACGTACAGCGCGGTGTAGGGGCGGAAGGTGTCGGCGAGCGCGGTGACGTCCTTGTCCTCGCCGAGGGCCAGCGGCACGGTCGGGCAGACGTCGAAGCCGTCGAGGGTCTTGCCGGCCTTCTCCCGGCCGGCCCGCAGGTGGCGGATCGCGGTGTCCTCCAGGTGCTCGGCGGAGGGGAAGATGAGCAGCGCGCCGTCGGCGATCTCGCCGGTCTGTTCGAGGTTCTTCGGGCCGATGGCGGCGATGTAGAGCGGAATGTGGGTGCGCTGCGGGTGCACGGTGAGCTTGATCGGCTTGCCGGGACCGTCGGGCAGCGGCAGCGTCCAGTGCTCGCCCTCGAACGTCAGCCGCTCTCGGGTCATGGCCCTGCGGACGATCTCGACGTACTCGCGGGTCCGGGCCAGCGGCTTGTCGAACCTGACGCCGTACCAGCCCTCGGAGACCTGCGGGCCGGAGACGCCGAGGCCCAGCCGGAAGCGGCCGCCGGAGAGGGAGTCGAGGGTGGCGGCGGTCATGGCCGTCATCGCCGGCTGGCGGGCCGGGATCTGGAAGATGGCCGAGCCGACGTCGATGCGTTCGGTTCGGGCGGCGACCCAGGTGAGCACGGTGGCCGCGTCGGAGCCGTACGCCTCGGCGGCCCAGCAGACCGCGTAGCCGAGCCGGTCGGCCTCCTGGGCGACGGCGAGGTTGTCGGCGTCCATTCCGCCGCCCCAGTAACCGAGGTTGATGCCGAGCCGCATACGGTTCCCCTTACTGATCAGTAACGTCCCTTGCGGGAACAGTAGCGCGCACCCGTCCCCGGCGGCAGCCGGTCACGTCACGAGGCGGTGGTCGCGCCGCGGTGCCGAGTGCGGATCCCGGTTGTCCACAGGCCCCCCACGTGCACGTCCCGGCCAGTAATGTCGGCGTTCATGGAGCAGAGGCATCTCGGCCGCACCGGTCTGCGTGTGTCCCGTATCGGGCTCGGCACCCTGACGTGGGGCCGCGGCACCGACGAGCACGACGCGGCGGATCTGTTGAAGGTGTTCTGGGAGGCGGGCGGCACCCTGGTGGACACCGCCGACGTCTACGGCGACGGCGAGGCCGAATACCTGCTCGGCCGGCTCACGGAAGGGCTCGTTCCCCGGCGCGACCTGGTCATCTCCACGAAGGCCGGCAGCGTCGCGGATCCCGAACGGCGGTCCGACGGCTCCCGCGGTCATCTGCTGCCCGCCCTGGACGCCTCGCTCGCCCGGCTGGGCACGGACTACGTCGACGTGTGGCACGTGCACGCCTTCGACCCGTACACGCCGCTGGAGGAGACGCTCGGGGCACTCGACCTGGCGGGTCAGCAGCGGGCGGGCGCGGTACGCGGGCGTGTCCGACTTCTGCGGCTGGCAACTGGCCAAGGCGGCGACCTGGCAGCTCGCCGCGCCGGGGGTGCGGACCCGGATCGGCAGTACGCAGATGGAGTACTCGCTGCTCCAGCGCGGCGTCGAGCGTGAGGTGCTGCCGGCCGCGCTGGACCTCGGGGTGGGGCTGCTGCCCTCCTCGCCGCTCGGCCGGGGCGTCCTGACCGGCAAGTACCGGGACGGCAACCCCCCCGGTTCGCGGGCTTCCTCGGAGCGTCTGGCCCCGTTCGTCGCGCCGTATCTGGACGACGCCGCGAGCCGCATCGTCGACGCGGTGCGCACGGCGGCGGACGGCCTGTCGGCGACGCCGCTCCAGGTGGCGCTCGCCTGGGTCCGGGACCGCCCCGGAGTGGTCGCCCCGATCGTCGGCGCGCGCACGGCGCAGCAGCTCACGGCGGCGTTGTCAGTGGAGACGCTTAGTCTTCCGGACGAGATCTGCCGGGCGCTGGACGATGTGTCGGCCCCGGTGCACCGTTATCCCGATCACGACTGGAGCACGCTGTGAGCACGGACCCCGAGACCACGGAGACGGCCGCGGATACGGCGGAGCCGGCGGACTCGGCCACGCCGGCCGGGTCGGTCGAGTCGGGCGACATGGGTGAGTCGGGCGAGTCCGCCGAGCCGGTCGGCGCGTCCGGGGGCGCGGAGGGCGCCGAGGGCTCGGCCGCGCGGTTGTCCGAAACCGAGGCCGAGCTGGAGGCGCAGCGGCTGGAGCGGGAGCGGATCGAGAAGCGGAAGGCCGCCAAGCGGGGCCCGGTGGAGAGCGGGGCCAAGCTCAGCGGCACGGCCGCGGACCTGCTGGCCGCCGTGCGGGCGGTGGAGAGCGGGGCCAAGCCGGTGGCCAGTGCGTTCAGCGAGCCGCCGCCGGCCCCGCGCAGGGCCGCGCCCGAGGCCGTACGGGAGCCCCGGCAGCCCGTGGCGCCGACGGCCGCCCCGGCGGCGGTACCGGTGCCGGACGGGGAGGCCGTCGCGGCGGTCCGGGCGGTGCTCGCCGAGGGGGGCGCCCCGGCCGCGCTGGCGCCGGGTGCCGCCGCCGCGCTCGGGGCGGGCGCCGAAGGACTGCTGCGCGAAGACCCCTGGCAACTGCTGCGCATGCCGGGCGTGCGGCCGGAGCAGGCCGACGGGTTCGCCCGCGCTCTGCTGGGCGCGGAGGCGGGGCCGGGCGACGAGCGGCGGGGCCGCGCGGTCACCGGGTGGCTGCTGGAACAGGCGGCGCTCGCCGGGCACACGGCGCTGGAGCTGCCCGCGCTGCTCACCGCACTCGGGCGGTACGCGGTGCCGGATCCGGACGCCGCGGTGCGGGAGGCCCTCGCGGAGGGCGAGGCGCTGGTGTTCCAGGACGCCCTCGACCAGCCCAGCGGGGCCGCGCCGAAGCCCGCGGAGGGCGAGGCCGTCCGGGGGGAAGACGGCGGGGAGGGCGAGGAGACCGAGGAGGGGCGGGAACGTCCGGTACGTGTCCTGGTCGGACTCGAACGGTACGCGCTGGCCGAGGAGAGCCTGGCCGACGGTCTCGGCCGGATCGTGAACTCCGTGCCGAAGCAGGACGGGCCGGCCGAGGGCTGGGAGCGGGCGGCCGAGGCCGCGGGGCGGTCCGCGGCGGAGCTGATCCGGGCCGTCGCCGGGCACGGGCTGGTGCTGCACACCGGCGGGGAGGCCTCGCGGCAGGAGACGGCGGCGCTGCTGCGGGCGGCGTCGGAGCTGGGACTGCGGGCGTGGGGGGCGACGCACGGTGCGGGCGGCCGTGAGCGCCTCGGCGCGCAGGTGGCCGGGGGCGGCGCGGTCGGTTCCGCCAGTCCCGCCGACTCTGCCGGTCCTTCCCGTTCCGCCGTCATGGGCGAACCGGTCGGCGGTTCCGCGGGTGACACGCGAAGTGGTGTGGTCACGGTGGCGGATCTGCTGTCCGGGGCGCCGGGCGGGCCGGGCCGGGACGCCGAGGGGACGTTCGCCCTCGACCTGCTCGTGGTGCTGGACGCGCCGCAGCTCGACGTGGAGACGGCGGCGCTGCTGGTGGAGTCGATGCCGGACGGGGCGCGGCTGGTCCTCTCCGGTGACCCGGGGGTGCTGTGGTCGGCCGGGCCCGGGCGGGTCTTCGCGGACCTGCTGGCGGCGCGGATCTGTCCGCAGGTCGCCTCGCGCACCCCGGACCCCGGTCCGCTCGGCGAGCTGGTCTCGGGAATCGGCATCGGGGAGCTCAACCAGGTGGCGGCGCCCGGCAAGGAAGTGGTGATCGTGCCGGTGCGGGACGCGGGAGAGGCGGTGCACCGGACCGTGCAACTGGTCGCGGACTCCGTGCCGCGCGCCATCGGCGTACCGCCCGAGGAGACGGTGGTCGTGACGCCGGGGCACGGCGGCGCGGTGGGGACGCGGGTGCTGAACGCCGCGCTGAAGGAGCGGCTCAACCCCGGGCCGGGTCGGTTCGACGGGTTCGACCCCGGGGACCGGGTGGTCTACACGGCGGGGCCGGGACGGGCGGTGCCGGGCCGTGTCGTCGGCGCGGACACGGACGGGCTGCGGCTGGAGTGCGCGGGGCTGCCGGTGGCGGTGGACCGGGAGCGGGTGGAGCAGGTGGTACGGCACGGGTGGGCGCTGACCGCGCACCAGGCGGTCGGGGAACGGTGGCCGGCGGTGGTCGCGGTGCTGCCCGGGGACGCGGTGCCGGCGTTGTCGCGGCCGTGGGTGTACACGGCCTTCGGGCGGGCGGAGCGGCATCTGTCCGTGGTGCACGGGGTGGAGCAGGCGTTGCCGCGGGCGGTGGCGGAGGTCCCGGCCAAGCCGCGGACGACGAGGCTGGGGGTGTTGCTGGGGACGGGCGCCGAGCGCTGAGGACGCCGCAGGGGGCGCGCCCGCCGCCCCCTGCAAGGGGCGCTGTCGTCGCGCGCGGCGGAGCCGCGTATCGGCACAGCCCGGCCCCGACGTCCGCCCCGGGCCCCCTACGGGGACGCCGGGGCGGGCGGGGGTCAGGGGAGGGGGGCCGGGGCGGGGTCGTCGTCCGGGTCGTCGTCGAAGACCGCGCTGATGTCGAAGCGGCAGACGACATGGGCGGCATCGGCCTGGTCGAAGGGCGAATCGAGCCATTCGCCGGGCTCGGGCGGGTCGTCGGTGGCGGTGACCCACAGGGTGGAGTCGCCCTCCTCCAGGCCGAACTCCTTGTGCCGGGAGGCGATCTCGTCGGGTTCGTACTCGCCGAAGAGGACACCGAGCGCGCCGTGCACCGTGCCCGACACCTCGTCGACGGGCTCCTCGGCGGCCTCGATCCGTTGCGCCTGCGCGAGCAGCCGCCGTGGTTCGGCCACGACGTAGTCGCGGCGGATCAGCACGCTGAGGGCGTTGGGCTCCTCCGGGCCCGCGTACGGCGGCATGTCCTCGGTGCCGGGGATCTCGAAGGGCGTGACCTCGTCGTAGCGGTCGTAGAGGAGTTCGTCGTACTGCTCGGCCGCGGCGGCCAGTTCGTTGAACGCTTCGTAGACGGCCGGGTCGTCCTCACCCGACCTGCGTTCGACCGCGGCCAGATGGCGGTCGAGCGCGGTCTTGACCGCCTCGGCGGCGGCGCGTACCTCGGCAGCGGTGGGCTGCACTGCATCAGACATAGTGCAGACGCTATCCGTACCGGGCCCGTGCCCGCACAATAGATGCGATGCCGGAATACGAATTTGTCGACGTGTACGTGCCGCGCGGGGTCTCCCGCAAGGAGGCGACGCGTCTGCTGACGGACCATGCCGAGTACGGACACTGGGAGTTGCACCGTCTGAGCCTCATGCGGGACGGCAGCCGCAGGGTGCGGTTGCGCCGGCGGATCATCCGCCAGGTACGGGCCACGTGGTGAGCGGGGACGAGCGGCCTCGGGACGGACGGCGCCAGGACGGAGAACGGGCGGAACGCGGAGGGGACGGAGCGGCCGGGGCGGTCGGAGTGATCGGAGCGAGCACCGCTGTCGCGGGGCCCGCTCCGGTGTCCGTGCCGCGCGGTGTCAGCGCGCGCCCGCGCGGGACCGGCGGTAGAGCAGGGTGCCGCCCAGCAGTGCGGCGGCGCCGGCCGGGACCAGCAGACCGAGCGACTCACTGCCGGTGTGGGCGAGCTGCGCGTCGGCCACGGGCTGTGTGAGAGTGGACCGGGAGCCCGGGTGGTGGGCCTGCACCGCGCTGCCGCCGCCCGGCCGGGCCGGGGCGGGGGGCGTGAGGGCGGCGTCGCCGCCACCGGGCGTCGTGAGGTGGCCGTAGCCGGGCGGGGTGTGACGGTCCGGCGGGGCCGGGGTGTCGTGGCCGGGGGTGTTGACGCAGTCGTTGCCGGTGACCGGGTTGCCGAGGCCGCCGACGGTGACGTTGTTGCCGCAGACGTTCACGGGGACGTCGACGGGCACCTGGATGTGGTTGCCGGAGCCGACGCCGGGCGAGCCGCCGGTGTGCCCGTGGGCGCCGGAGCCACCGCCCGCGCCGTAGCCGCCGTCGCCACCGCCTGAGCGGTCGTCGTCGCCCGAGGCGCCGCGGTGACGTCCGTGGCCGCCGGCGTCTCCGTAGCCGCCGTGGTCGCCTCCGTGGTGTCCGCCGTGGCGGGCGCCGGTGTGGCTGCCGCCGCCCTGGTTGACGCAGGCGTTGCCGGCCGCCGGGTTGAGCAGTCCGATCACGTTCACGGTGTTGCCGCAGACGTTCACCGGCACGTTCACCGGCGCCTGCACCGAGTTGCCCGACAGCACGCCGGGAGAGTTCGACGCGGTGCCGTTGGCCGCCGAGTCGGCGTGGGCGTAGCCACCGGTGACGGCGAGTACGCCGGTCGCGGCGGCCACGGTCATCAGGCCCTTGCGGGTGACCTGTCGCATTGCTGATTCCTGCTTTCGACCTTGTCCTGGTCCTGGTTGGTGGGAGGAACCGGTCGGCCCCGGGGTGCGCGGCGCGCGCCCCGGGGCCGACGGGCTCAGACCCTCGTGGAACGGGGCCGCGACGTCACTCGTTGACGCAGGTGTTCCCGAAAGCCGGGTTGAGCAGCCCGATGACGGAGACGGTGTTGCCGCAGACGTTCACCGGAACGTGCACGGGCACCTGGATGACGTTGCCGGAGACGACACCCGGGGAGTGCACGGCGGCACCCTGCGCCCCGGAGTCGGCGACGGCCAGACCGGCACCCGCGAGAACCAGGCCGCTCGTGGCGGCGGCAGCGGCGACAACCTTCTTGATCATTAGTTCCTCCTCGTTCACAAACCCGTTGGCAAAAGCGATCCAGACCTCGGGTCGCGGTACCTGTAACGAGGAGGGCCCAATGAGGCTACGAGCTTATGGTCGCATTCACCCGTCCCGGTGATCTCCGTACGCGCACTCGATTCAAGGCTTGACTCAGGACCTGGAGACGCCGCGAAAGGGGGAGTTCAGGAGGCGTCCAGGAAGCGGTCGAGCACACGTACGCCGAACTGCAGCGCGTCCACCGGCACCCGCTCGTCGACGCCGTGGAACATGCCGGCGAAGTCCAGCTCCGGCGGCAGCTTGAGCGGGGCGAACCCGAAGCAGCGGATGCCGAGATCGTCGAAGGACTTGGCGTCGGTGCCGCCGGAGAGCATGTACGGCACCGCGCGGGCGATCGGGTCCTCGGCGACGAGCGCGGTCTGCATCGCCTCGACCAGCGCGCCGTCGAAGGTGGTCTCCACGGCCTTGTCGGCGTGCACGTCCTCGCGCCGCACGCGCGGGCCGAGGAGACGGTCGACATCGGCGAGGAACTCCTCCTCATGGCCCGGCAGGAACCGTCCGTCGACGTACGCGGTGGCCTGGCCGGGGATGACGTTGACCTTGTAACCGGCGCCGAGCTGGGTGGGGTTGGCGGTGTTGCGCAGGGTCGCGCCGATCAGCTTGGCGATGCCGCCGAGCCGGTTGATCGTCGTCTCCATGTCCTCGGGGTCGAGTTCGAGGCCGAGGGCGTCGCCGAGTTCGTCGAGGAAGTGCCGGGTGGTCTTGGTGACGCGGACCGGGAACTCGTGCCGGCCGAGCCGGGCGATCGCCTCGGACAGCTCGGTGATGGCGTTGTCCTTGTGGATCATCGAGCCGTGGCCGGCGGTGCCGTCCACCGTCAGCTTCATCCAGTGCATGCCCTTCTCGGCGGTCTCCACCAGGTAGAGCCGGAGCTGCTCGTTGACCGAGAAGGAGAAGCCGCCGACCTCGCCGATCGCCTCGGTGACGCCCTCGAAGAGGTCCGGGTGGTTGTCGACGAGGTGCCGGGCGCCCCAGGTGCCGCCGGCCTCCTCGTCGGCGAGGAAGGCCAGCACGATGTCGCGCGGCGGCCGGCGTCCGCTGCGCAGCCGGTCGCGGACGACCGCGAGGGTCATGGCGTCCATGTCCTTCATGTCCACCGCGCCTCTGCCCCACACGCATCCGTCGGCGATCTCGCCGGAGAACGGGTCGTGGGTCCAGTCCGCCGCGTTGGCCGGTACGACGTCGGTGTGGCCGTGGATCAGCAGCGCGGGGCGGGAGGGGTCCTCGCCCTGGATGCGGGCCACGGTGGAGGCCCGGCCCTTGTGCGACTCGATGATCCGCGGTTCGAGCCCGACCTCGGCGAGCTTCTCGGCGACGTACTCGGCCGCCTTCCGCTCGCCGGGGCCGGAGTGGTCGCCGTAGTTGCTGGTGTCGATCCGGATCAGATCCCGGCAGAGGTCGACGACCTCGTCCTCGCCCCTGACGGTCCCGGCCGTGCCCGTGTCGCTCACGCTGCTTCCTCCCATCGTCCCCGCCGCTGGGTCGCAGCCGTCGGGTGCCTGGTGCTGGTCCCTGCCATCCTGCCCCCGACCCGGGCCGGGCCCCAAGGCCGCGCCCGGCCCGTCACACGCCGTTCACCGGGAGCGACGGGGAGACGGCGACGGTGGGAGCGGGAGCGGGAGTGGGCGCGGACGCGGGGGCGACCGCGGGGCGGGGTGGGGCGTGATCGGAGGGTGCGGGTGGAAGGTGATCGGGGGCGATCGGGGATGATCCGGGGCTGGTCGGGGGGTGATCGGGGGCCTCGGAAAGTTTGGTAATGTTTCCTCTGTCGCCGCGGGGGAAACCCGGCGCGACAGACACCTTGTCCGGGTGGCGGAATGGCAGACGCGCTAGCTTGAGGTGCTAGTGCCCTTTATCGGGCGTGGGGGTTCAAGTCCCCCCTCGGACACCTTGCGGACCCCTGGTCGGCCTTCGGCCGCCGGGGGTCCTCTTCGTTTCCAGGAGGTTTCCTCGATGACCGACCGGTCCGGCGTGGACCCGTGCCCCTGCGGGAGCGGCGGGACGTACGCGGAGTGCTGTGAGCGGTACGTCTCCGGGGCGGTCGCGGCACCGACCGCCGAGGCGCTGATGCGTTCCCGCTACAGCGCCTTCGTGGTGTGCGACGAGGCGCATCTGCTGCGTACCTGGCACCCGCGGACCCGGCCGCCGCGCGTCGAGCCCGACCCGCGGACCCGGTGGACCGGCCTGGAGGTGCTGGGGGTGACGGGCGGCTCGGCCTTCCACACCACCGGGACCGTGACGTTCCGCGCCTCCTACCGGGGCGGGTCGCTGCACGAACGGAGCCGGTTCGAGCGGGTCGGCGGGGCCTGGGCGTACGTCGACGGGGACTTCCTCGGCTGACGGGGGACTTCCCTCGGCCGGTGAAGGGCATCCGCGGCCGACGGGGACTTCCTCGGCGGGGTCCCGCGCACCTACGGTGCCAGGATGTCCAGTTCGTGGAGTGCGCCGACGGTGATCTCCCGGGTGAGGTCCTCGGCCGCCCGGGCGTCACGCGCGCGAACCGCCTCGGCGAGGCGGACGTGCAGGGTGACCGCGGCCGGGTCGGGGTCCTCGAACATCACGTCGTGGTGGGTCCGGCCGGAGAGCACCTCCGCGACGACGTCGCCGAGGCGGGCGAACATCTCGTTCCCCGACGCGGTGAGGATGACGCGGTGGAAGGCCACGTCGTGCAGGAGGTAGCCCTCCAGCTGGTGGCCGCGCGAGGTGGCGACCATGCCCAGCGCGGAGTCGGTGAGCGCGGCGCACTGCCCGGCGGTGGCGTGCCGGGCGGCGAGGCCCGCGGCGACAGGTTCGATCGCGGAGCGCAGCACCGTGAGCGAGCGGAGCTGCCGAGGTCGGTCGGCGCCGGCCAGCCGCCAGCGGATGACCTGGGGGTCGTAGACGTTCCAGTCGTCCTTGGGGCGGACGGTGACGCCGACCCGGCGGCGGGACTCGACGAGGTGCATCGACTCCAGCACGCGGACGGCCTCGCGCATCACCGAACGGGACACCTCGAAGCGCTGGGCCAGTTCGTCGGTACGCAGCACGCTGCCCGGCGGATACTCGCCGGCGGTGATGGACGGTCCGAGAGTGTCCAGTACATGTCCGTGCAGTCCTCGGCCCCCAATGGTCATGGTCACAGCGTACGGGGGCGTTCGCAGCACACAAAAGTCAGACTTATTCATCACAGGGTCTTGAAAAAGTCGTACCTAATAGGTTTCAGTGTCGTCGACATCAGGTGTCGACGAAGACAGCGAGGCAGCGATGCACACCCCCCACGTCGTCGTGGTGATGGGCGTCTCGGGCACGGGAAAGACCACGATCGGTCCCCTGCTCGCGGCCCGGCTCGGCGTTCCGTACGCCGAGGGCGACGACTTCCATCCCCAGGCCAACATCGCCAAGATGTCGGCGGGTGTCCCCCTGGGGGACGCGGACCGGTGGCCGTGGCTGGACGCCATCGGCGCCTGGGCCCACGACCGGGCCGGACTCGGCGGGGTGGTGAGCTGTTCGGCGTTGAAACGGTCCTACCGCGACCGTCTGCGGGACGCCGCGCCCGATGTCGTGTTCGTGCACCTGTCGGGCGACCGGGCGCTCATCGAGGACCGGATGTCCCACCGTGAGGGGCACTTCATGCCGACCACGCTGCTGGACTCCCAGTTCGCCACCCTGCAGCCGCTGGGGGCGGACGAGGCGGGGGTCACGGTCAGCGTGACCGGGTCCCCGGAGGAGATCACGGAGCGGGCGTCGGCCGCGCTGGCCGAGGTCGAGGCGCCCTCGCACTGAGGCCCTCGGGGCCGTCGAGGCCCTTGTTGACGTTGAGGCCCTTGTTGCCGTCGAGGCCCTTCTCGCCGGGTCGGGTGAGGGTTCCGGCTCCACCAGGAGGGCGGATCCCTTCCATTCCTGGAGCACCACCCCGGCGCCACCGCTTCTCTCTCCCCTGGTTCCACTCCCCCTTCGGACCCACTCCCCTTCGGGTCCACCCCTGTTTCCCCACTCCCCAACGCAAGGGATCACCGTGACCGGTCTCAGAGTCGAGATGCTGGCAGCGGACACCGTCGAACCGATCACGTCGGCGGGCCACGCTCAACTCGGCATCGCCGTCCTGGCGGGCATCGCCGTCATTGTTCTGCTGATCACCAAGTTCAAACTGCACGCCTTTCTGTCCCTGACCATCGGTTCGCTCGCGCTCGGCGCGTTCGCCGGTGCCCCGCTCGACAAGGTCATCACCAGCTTCACCAGCGGTCTGGGTTCCACCGTCGCGGGTGTCGGCGTGCTGATCGCGCTGGGTGCGATCCTCGGCAAGCTGCTCGCGGACTCCGGCGGTGCCGACCAGGTCGTGGACACGATCCTGGCCAGGGCGAGCGGGCGTGCCATGCCGTGGGCGATGGTGCTGATCGCCTCCGTGGTCGGCCTGCCGCTCTTCTTCGAGGTCGGCATCGTGCTGCTGATCCCGGTGGTGCTGATGGTCGCCCGGCGCGGCAATTACAAGCTGATGCGGATCGGCATTCCGGCGCTGGCCGGCCTGTCCGTCATGCACGGTCTGGTGCCGCCGCACCCCGGGCCGCTGATCGCGATCGACGCGGTCAAGGCCAACCTGGGTGTCACGCTCGCGCTCGGCGTTCTCGTCGCCATCCCGACGGTGATCATCGCGGGTCCGGTGTTCTCGAAGTTCGCGGTCCGCTGGGCGGACGTGCCGGTGCCGGACCGGATGCTGCCGCCGCGTGCCTCGGAGGAGCTGGAGAAGCGTCCCGGGTTCGGCGCGACCATGTTCACGGTGCTGCTGCCGGTGGTGCTGATGCTGGCCAAGGCGCTGGTGGACATCGTCATCGACGACACCGACCAGACGGTGCAGCGGGTCTTCGACGTCGTCGGGTCGCCGCTGATCGCGCTGCTCGCGGCGGTGATCGTCGGGATCTTCACGCTGGGGCGGCCGGCCGGGTTCACGCGGGGTCGGATATCCGAGACCGTCGAGAAGGGGTTGATGCCGATCGCGGGCATCCTGCTGATCGTCGGTGCGGGTGGTGGCTTCAAGCAGACGCTGATCGACTGCGGTGTCGGGCAGATGATCCTGGAGATCTCCAAGGACTGGTCCATCCCGGCGCTGCTGCTGGCATGGCTGATCGCGGTGGCGATCCGGCTGGCGACGGGGTCGGCGACGGTGGCGACTGTTTCGGCGGCGGGGCTTGTGGCGCCGTTGGCGGCGGACATGTCGACGACGCACGCGGCGTTGCTGGTGCTGGCGATCGGGGCGGGGTCACTGTTCTTCAGCCATGTGAACGACGCGGGGTTCTGGCTGGTGAAGGAGTACTTCGGGTTGAGCGTCGGCCAGACGCTCAAGACGTGGTCCGTGATGGAGACGATCATCTCCGTCGTCGCGGGCGGGTTGGTGTTGTTGCTGTCGCTTGTGATTTAGCGAGGGTGTGTGCAGGGGGAGGAGGGTGGTGGGGGCGGGCCTGTGCGGGGGTGTCGCGCGAGGTTTTTCTCGCCCCCGCCGCCCCTGCCCTTCCCGTCCCGGGGGGCTGCGCCCCCTCACCCCCCCTCGCACGTGGGTTCACCCCTTGGGGCCCCCGCGTCCCGGCGGCGGGGGCCCGTATCGCTAGGGGCGCCAGAGGTCGTGTTGTCGGGCGGCCCATTCGGGGTCGACCGTGCCGGTGCGGAGGCCGGTTCTGGATTCCGGGTCGTTGAGGGCCATGCCGATGTGGCCGGCCAGGACCACGCCGAGTGTCAGGGCGAGCCAGTCGTGGACGAAGGTCGCGGACGTGCGCCACATCAGGGGGGTGAGGTGGGTGAACCACATC
Source organism: Streptomyces sp. B3I8 (assembly GCF_030816915.1). Lineage (NCBI taxonomy): Bacteria > Bacillati > Actinomycetota > Actinomycetes > Kitasatosporales > Streptomycetaceae > Streptomyces > Streptomyces sp. B3I8. The sequence goes on from NZ_JAUSYN010000002.1 coordinate 1,260,581, forward strand.
AGCAGGCCCGTGCCGAGCATCACCAGGGTCGCTCCGGCCAGCCAGGACGCGTAGATCTTCTGACCGGCGTTGAACTTGCCCGCCGGGCCCTTGCGCCGGCGCAGCGCCTCGCGCAGCCACGTCCTGTCGTGCGGGCCGAAGCGGTTGAGGCGGCCGAGGTCGGCGCGCAGGGCGCGGGAGGCGAGGCCCGCCAGCAGCGGGACGGGCAGCAGGAGTCCCGCCCATTCGTGGATCCGGACGACCAGTTCGCGCCTGCCGACGAGTTCGGCGAGTTCGGGCAGGTAGAGGCAGGCGGCCGTGGCGACGCAGACGCCCATCAGCGCGGCCGTCGCCCGGTGCACCCAGCGTTCGGCGCGGGTGAAGCGGCGGACCCGGGTGGAGGGCGGCGACGGTTGCGGCCGTGCGGTGGTGTCAGGTGGTGGGGGCATCGTCACGTCCGTTCGAGCGGCCGACCCAGCCGTCCACGTCGTAGCCCCGTTCCTCCCAGTAGCCGGGGTGCACCCGGTCGGTGACCTCGATTCCGGAGAGCCACTTGGCGGACTTGTAGAAGTACATGGGGGCGACGTAGAGGCGGACGGGGCCGCCGTGGTTGTGGCCGATCGGCTCGTCCTTCATGCGGTGGGCGACGAGGACGTCGGCGCGGCGGGCCTGGTCGAGGGTGAGGCTTTCGGTGTAGGCGCCGTCGAAGCAGGTGAAACGGACGGCCTTGGCGGAGGAGTGGACGCCCGCGGCGTCGAGCAGGTCGGAGAGCCGGACGCCCTCGAACGGCGTGTGCGGCACCCGCCAGCCGGTGACGCACTGCACGTCCCGCACGAGCCGGGTCTGCGGCAGGGCGCGCAGTGCGGGCAGCGTGTACGACGTCGGGTGGTCGACCAGGCCGCCCACGGTGAGGCGGTAGTTGCCGGCGTCCTTGTGCGGGACGGAGGAGGTCACCGAGTAGTAACGGAAGCCGCCGCCGTTGGGGAGCAGACCGGTCAGACCCGTGGGGTCCTTGCCGGAGACCCCGCCGAGGAAGGCTTCGAGGCCGCGTTGGAGCGGGGGCGCGGCGGCGACGCCGAGGGCGCCCAGGCCGAGGGTGGCGAGCAGCACGCGCCGCCCGACGGGGGTGCCGCCGCCCTCCTCGGATGCCGGGGTCTCCCGCCGGTCGGAGGGTTCGGGACGTAGAGGACTCACCCCTTGATTCGAGCACTGCTCACCCCTTCGGGGCCAGTGGATGACCGGTCCCGTAAGAAATTGGTCACCGGTTCGGGCAGGCGCGCGCCCCGCGCCGCCTACTCGTCGTCCGTCCGCCCGGCCGCCTTCTCCAGTTGGAACGCCTCGTTGCCGAGGCCGATGCGGGCGTGCGCCTCGGGGCTGCGGGTGCGGACGATCAGGCCCTGGACGACACCGGCCAGCGCGGCGACGGCGATGATCGAGGGCAGCGCCCAGCTCAGCGCGGAGCCGGGTCCGGAGCCGACCAGGACGTCGAAGTCCTTGACCGTGTAGCCGACGATCACCAGCAGCGCGGCGCCGGAGAGCGCGGAGGTCGCCAGGCGCCAGGCCTGGGCGCGGGCGGCTCCGCGGCGGGCGAAGAAGACGATCACCGAGAGGGAGGCGGCGACCATCAGCACCGTGACGCCGAGGGCGCCGACGCTGCCGCCCCAGGTGAACAGGTGCAGCACGGGCGCGGTGGGGTCGCCGTGCGGGTGGTCGTCCGCCACCGCGAAGCCCACCACGACCAGCAGCGACACCCCGGTCTGGAGCAGCGAGCCGGTGCCGGGGGCGCCGCCGGCGCCGGTGGTGCGGCCGAACGCGGCGGGCAGCAGCCTTTCGCGGCCCATCGCGAAGGCATAGCGGGCGACGACGTTGTGGAAGCTGAGCATCGCCGCGAACATGCCGGTGACGAACAGGACGTGCAGGACGTCGGTGAAGGTGGAGCCGAGGACGTCCTCGGTGAGGAAGAACAGCAGCCCCGCGCTCTGTTTCTGTGCCGTGGGAACGATCGCGGAGGGCCCGGCGGCGACGGTGAGCGCCCAGCAGCTGAGCGCGAAGAAGACGGCGACGAAGCCGACGGCGAGGAACATCACGCGTGGCACAAGAATGTGCGGGCGACTGGTCTCCTCGGCGTAGACGGGTGCCTGTTCGAAGCCGAGGAAGGCCGCGACGCAGAAGCACAGCGCGGTGCCGACACCGGCGCCGGTGAGGGTGTCGGGGTTGAAGGCGTGCAGGGACAGGCCCTCCTTGGCGGGGTCGCCGATGGCGGCCACGTCGAAGATGACGACGAGGGCGACCTCGATGACCAGCAGGACGCCGATCACGCGCGCGTTGAGGTCGATCTTGAGCCAGCCGAGCGCGCCGACCAGGAGGACGGCGGCCAGCGAGGGCATCCACCAGACGAGGTCGGTGTCGAGGTAGGTGGAGAAGAGCCCGGAGACCTCGAAGCCGAAGATGCCGTAGATCCCGACCTGCAGCGCGCTGTACGCGACGAGGGCGACCAGTGCCGCGGCGGCGCCCGCGGTGCCGCCGAGACCGCGGGAGATGTACGCGTAGAAGGCGCCGGCGTTGTGGACGTGGCGGCTCATCTCGGCGTAGCCGAGGGAGAACAGGGCCAGGACGAGGCCGAGGGCGACGAAGAGGAGCGGCTGGCCCTCGATGCCCATGACCCCGAACGTGGTGGGCATGACGCCGGCGACGACCATCAGGGGTGCGGTGGCGGCGAGGACCGACAGCAGCAGGCCCATGGTGCCCAGGCGGTCGGCCCGTAGGGCCCGTTCCTGGCCCTTGAAGGTGCTGATGCCGCCGCCGCGGCCCGGCCGGCGGGATCCGGCGCCCGCTCTGCTTCCGCTCGCGCTCTCGCTCGTGCTCGAACTGCCCGTCGTCATCGCGGGATCGTCTCCTCGGCTCGGTTCCGTGGTGCGTGCGGTGCGTACGTGCCGTGCGTGCGGTGCGTTGCGCAGGGTGCCGCGGTGCGTGTGGTGCTGCGGTGCGTGTGGTGCTGCGGTCATCCCCCGCCGAGCGCGCTGTCGCGGGCGGCGCGGAAGGCCTGGTGCGGGTCGCGGTCGGGGTAGGACCACGGGGCCGGTGTGGCGTGCTCGCCGATGCGGTGGAAGAGGGCGGCGGCCTCGGCGCCGCGCCCCTCGCAGAACTTGGCGTGGGCGAGGAAGTTGAGGTCGACGAGGCGGCGGGGGTGCTCGTCGTGCTCCCACTCCAGCCACCAGTCGAACGCGGCCTTCATCACCTGCCGGGCCCGGCGGCCGACCCAGTGCCCGGAGGCGACCGGGTCCGCGGGTTCCTGACCGGCGGCGGCCAGCACGCGGTACCGCTCGGCGTGCGCGACGACCGGGAGGATCGCCAACGGCGAGTCGGCGGGGGCCTGTTCGGCGGCCCAGTTGGCGAAGTCGTACACCTCGTGCAGCGGGTCCTGGCCGGCCTCGGCACGGCGTTCGGCGAGCCGGGCGACCATCAGGTGGTGGGCATGGTGGTGGTCGCGGTGGCGCAGCCGGATCTCGTCGAAGAGCCGGACGACGTCCTCCTCGGTGCCCAGGGTGCGTTCCAGCAGGAGCAGACCGAACCAGGAGGTGGGGTCCTCGGGATGGGCGGCGGCGACGGCGCGGCAGGCCTCGCGCGCCCGCTCGGGGCGCTCCTTGCCGACGAGCGCGCGGTGCACGAGGGCGAGGGCGAGCAGCAGCGCGGCGGCGGCCGACTCGGGCTCGGCGACCTGCCATTCCCGGGCCCAGGGCAGGGCGGCGGGAGCCTGGGCGAGGACGGTGACGCGATGGGCCCTGCGGTCCCAGTCGTCGCCGGTGGTGGCGAGCAGCGCACGCACGGCGGTCCACCGCCCCTGGGCGAGGGCGGTGCGGGCGGCGACGAGTTCGGTGTCGTCGAGTGCGGGGTCGAACGCGTGATGGTGGGCGCGTTTGCGGGTGCGTCCCAAAGGGGGCGGCGGGGGTGGGGACACCGCGGGGGTTCCTCACGGGTGCGGGTACGGGCGCGGACTGTCAGTATCTGATCACTGACAGCCAAGCGGGCGGCAACGGCCGGCGTCAAGAGTGGGTCCCGCGTTACACGCGTCAACGGTGGTGTGCGGGGCGGGAGTTGGTGGGGGCGGGCCGCCGCCCACCCCGCCGCGCGGCCCCCTGTGCGGGCCGCCGCTCACCCCACCGTGCGCGCCGCCGCGCGGCCCGCCGTGCGGCCGGAGAAGAGGCAGCCGCCCAGGAACGTGCCCTCCAGGGCGCGGTAGCCGTGGACGCCGCCGCCGCCGAAGCCGGCGGCCTCTCCGGCGGCGTAGAGGCCCGGGACCGGTTCGCCGCCGTCGGCCAGGACCCGCGAGGAGAGGTCGGTCTCCAGGCCGCCGAGCGTCTTGCGGGTGAGGATGTGCAGCTTGACGGCGATCAGCGGGCCCGCGGCGGGGTCGAGGATGCGGTGCAACGGAGCGGTGCGGATCAGCCGGTCGCCGACGAATCTGCGCGCCCCGCGGACCGCGGTCACCTGGAGGTCCTTGGTGTACGGGTTGGTGACCTCGCGGTCGCGCGCGACGATCTCGCGGCGCAGCTCCACCTCGTCGATGAGCGGCTCCTCGGTGAGCGCGTTCATGCGGCGCACCAGTGCGCCGAGGTCCTTCTCGACGACGAAGTCGGCACCGTGGTCCATGAACGCCCGCACCGGTCCCGGCACGTCCTGCCGCACACGCCCGAGCAGCTCGCGCACCGACTTCCCCGTCAGGTCGGGGTTCTGCTCGGAGCCGGAGAGGGCGAACTCCTTGCCGATGATCTTCTGGTCGAGGACGAACCACGTGTGGTCGTACCCGGTGCGCATGATGTGTTCGAGCGTGCCGAGGGTGTCGAAGCCGGGGAAGAGCGGCACCGGGAGCCGCCGGCCGCGCGCGTCGAGCCAGAGCGAGGAGGGGCCGGGCAGGATGCGGATGCCGTGCTTGTCCCAGACGGGGTTCCAGTTCTGGATGCCCTCGGTGTAGTGCCACATCCGGTCGCGGTTGATCACGCGGGCACCGGCCGCCTCGGCGATGCCGAGCATCTTGCCGTCGACGTGCGCGGGGACGCCGGAGATCATGTGCGCGGGCGGGGTGCCGAGCCGTTCGGGCCAGTGGGCGCGGACCAGGTCGAAGTTGCCGCCGATCCCGCCGGAGGTGACGATCACCGCCTGGGCCCGGAACTCGAAGGCGCCGGTGACGGTGCGGCTGCTGCCTTGTCCGCGCGGCACGTCCGAGGGTTCCAGCACCTCCCCGGTGACCGTGTCGAGGGCGCCGCCGGAGCGGGACAGCCCGGTGACCCGGTGGCGGAACGCGAGCCGCACGAGGCCGCGGGCGACGCCCTCCCGCACCCGGCGCTCGAACGGTTCGACCACCCCGGGCCCGGTCCCCCACGTGATGTGGAAGCGCGGTACCGAGTTGCCGTGCCCGATGGCGCCGTAACCGCCGCGCTCGGCCCAGTTCACGAGGGGGAAGAACCGTACGCCCTGCCGGCGCAGCCAGGCCCGCTTCTCCCCGGCCGCGAAGTCGACGTACGCCTCGGCCCAGCGGCGCGGCCAGTGGTCCTCCGGGCGGTCGAACGCGGCCGTGCCCATCCAGTCCTGGAGGGCGAGCGCGTGGCTGTCCCGGATCCGCAGGCGGCGCTGCTCGGGCGAGTCGACGAGGAACAGGCCGCCGAAGGACCAGAACGCCTGGCCGCCCATCGACTGCTCGGGCTCCTGGTCGAGGAGAAGGACCTTTCGGCCGGCGTCCACCAGTTCCGCCGTCGCCGCGAGACCGGCGAGGCCCGCCCCGATCACGATGACATCAGCGTCGTAGGCCATGCGCGCGTCCTCTCGTACCCGTCGTCGTACCGCACCGCCGGCCTTTGTTACCGACTGGTCAGATCCTTGGGTACGCGCGTGACCACGTCAACCGTCCGCAGGCCTGACCGACGAGCGCGTCACACCCGCCGCACTCGGGGGCGGGGCGCGGCGGGGGCCGCTACAGTCGGCGGGATACGCCTTCCGTGACCCCGCTGAGTTATCGAGGTACACAGCGTGTCGGTACTGGTCCTGGTTCTCTCGGTGAGCGCCGCCGTCTGTCTGGGCGTCGGGTTCGTGCTCCAGCAGAACGCCGCCCGGCAGGCACCGTTGAGCGACTTCCTCTCCCCGCGGCTGCTGCTCGACCTGATGCGGGTGCCGCGCTGGCTGGGCGGCATCGGATGCATGATCGTCGGCATGGTGCTGGGCGCGGTCGCGCTGTCCCGGGGCGAGGTGTCCCTGGTCGAGCCGCTGCTCGCCACGAACCTGCTGTTCGCGCTGGTCATGTCCCGGCACTGGCCGCGTACCGCGCAGGCCCGCCGACCGCTGGGCCGGCAGGGCTGGTCGGGGCTCGCGCTGCTGGCGGGGGGTGTCACCGCGTTCATCGTCGCGGGCCGGCCGAGCGGCGGGCAGGCCGTCGCCGATCCCGTGCGGCACTGGGCCATCGTCGGTTCGATGGCCGGACTGGCGCTGCTGCTGACGACGGCGGCGAAACGCTCCCGGATGAGCGCGGCGCCGGTGCTGCTCGCACTCGCCGCGGGGCTGCTGTACGGCATGCAGGACGCGCTGACCCGAGTGAGCGGGCAGCGGTTCGGCCATGGCGGCCCGACCGAACTGTTCACCGGCTGGCAGCCGTACGCCGTCGTGGTGTGCGGGGTGACGGGGCTGCTGCTGGTGCAGAGCGCGTTCGAGACGGCGTCGCTGCGGATGTCGCTCCCGGCGCTGACGGCGGCGGAGCCGCTGGCCGGGATCACCTGCGGGGTCGGCTTCCTCGGCGACCGCCTGCGCACAGATGTCGGCGCGCTGGCCTGGGAGGCGGCGGGTCTTGCGGCGATCGTCGTCGGCATCGTGCTGCTGGGTGCGCATCCGGCGATGCCGTGCGGAGCGGTTGTGCCGGGCCGTGAGACGGAGCCCGGCCATGACCGGGACCTGCA